>CAYNPB010000006.1:0-39145 GCA_964399005.1 uncultured Sangeribacter sp. | reverse complement strand
ACTGACGTAGGAGCAATCCTACCACGAGTTCGAATCTCGTCCTCACCGCAAATCCTGAAAGCTTTCAGCTTTCAGGATTTTTTTATTTACGTTATCCTTGGAAAAAAGTTGTGAATAATAGGATTTTTTATTAATTTTGCGAAAATTATCGCAATCAAAGAATACAACTACAATAAGGATATGAAGGTAACTCGTTTTATAGTCCCGATATTGCTTCTTTGCTCACTGCCGGCCTTGGCACTTACAGACACTCAAGTGATCAACTATATCAAGACTCAGGCTGCCGCCGGGAAATCGCAAGACCAAATTGGGAAAGAGCTCCTCGCACAAGGCGTATCGGCCGACCAAATCAAACGAATTAAGGCTCAATACGAAAAAGAGCAAGCTGCTTCCGGTAATTCCACAGCTTCCGGCAGCTCATCAAGTTCACGCCTTAGAAAGAATGTCAATGAGACTACACCCGGCAACAATAGATCCCAGGAAGGATATCAGGGGATGCAAACCTCTCAAGGATTGCCTTATATGCCCGGCACACAAGGCATTCAAGGTGTAGATATTATTGATGGTAGCCAAATGGATATGTCATATCCCTACCATCTACAAGGACAACAAAAAAGTAAGATTTACGGACACGACCTTTTTGATGCCGAAAAGCTCACATTCGAGCCAAATGTAAATCTCGCTACTCCCCAAAACTATCGTCTCGGGCCCGGCGACGAAGTGATCATTGACATATGGGGTGCAAGCGAAGACAATATCCGACAGGAGATATCTCCCGATGGACGAATCATGATCTCCCAACTCGGCCCTGTATTCCTTAATGGCCTAACAGTGGCTGAGGCAAACAAACAGATCAAGAATCTCTTTGCAAAGAAATATTCCGGAGTGGGAACGGACACCGATATCAATCTTACACTCGGCAATGTCCGCTCAATACAGATTGATGTGCTCGGTGAGGTCCGCACCCCCGGCACATTCCGCCTTTCACCATTCTCTAACGTATTCCATGCAATATATAATGCCGGTGGCATCAACGACATCGGTTCGTTGCGCAACATAGAAGTGTTCCGAAATGGAAAGCGCATAGCCAATCTTGACGTCTACGACTATCTCTTCAAAGGTAAGGACACAGGAAATGTCCGCCTCCAGGAAGGGGATGTTGTAATAGTGCCTACATATTCCGAGCTTGTTGAAGTGGAAGGAAATGTCAAGCGTCCGATGTTCTATGAGCTTAAGCCAAACGAAAGCATTTCCAAACTTATTGAATACGCAGGCGGCTTCAGTGGGGATGCTTATAGCGATGTAGTGAAAGTGACTCGCCAAAACGGCATTGAGAAAGAACTTTCCACTGTGAATAAAAACCAGTTCCCCTCATATCTTCTTCATGATGGAGACTTGGTGACAGTGGGAATGGTGACTGATCTTTTCACCAATCAAGTGGAAATTTCCGGATCAGTTTATCGTCCCGGCACTTATGCTATTAGCGACAATATGCAGACTCTGCGCCAACTGATACAGACTGCCGAAGGCCTGACTGACGATGCTTTCCTCGACAGAGCCCTCATATATAGAGAAAAGCCAGATCGCTCGATGGAAGTCATTGCAGTCAACATTGGTCAGCTCATGTCTGGCACTATAGCTGATATTCGACTGAACAAGAATGATATCATCAACATCATGAATGCCAATGATATCAGGGAACTTGGCGATTTCTCAATCCAAGGTCTCGTAAAGATGCCCGGACAATATCCATATGCTGAAGGCACATCTTTGAAAGATCTTATCCTGCAAGCCGGAGGATTACTCGAAGGTGCTTCTACAGCACGCGTCGACATTTCACGTCGCATCATCGACCAGAATGCCACGGACGCCACTAATCAGCTTGCCGAAACTTTCTCTGTCAATATTGAGAATGGACTTGGCGTCGGGGAAGCTTCTGAATTTATCCTTAAGCCGTACGACCTCGTTCAAGTGCGAAAAAGCCCAACCTACTCCCCGCAGCAGATCATGAGTATTGAAGGACAGGTGCTCTATCCCGGTAATTATGTAGTGGAGCAGCGCAACGAGCGAGTTTCCGAGATTATCAAACGCTGCGGAGGCTTACTTGAAAGTGCTTACATCAAGGGAGCTTTCCTCAAGCGTAAAGTGACCGACGAAGAAAAGGCAAAACTCGAAGAGACCAATCGCCTTGCTAAAGCAAAAAGCCAAAATGACACCGATTCCATTTCTATTGAAGAACTTTCGATCAATGATTTCAACACCATCGGTATTGATCTCGAGAAAGCCATCAATAATCCCGGTAGCACATTCGACTTTGTAGTGAAAGATGGCGACGTACTTGTAGTGCCGGAGTTGCAGAGCACTGTCAGCATTGCCGGTGATGTCCTATTCCCCAACACTGTGGTCTATGTGCCTGGCAAAAAACTCAAATACTACATTGAGCAAGCCGGTGGCTATGGCGAACGTGCTCGAAAAAACAAGGCGTATATCGTGTACATGAACGGATCTGTGGCCAAGGCAAAGAATAGCTCAGTCATTGAGCCGGGATGCCAGATTATTGTACCGAGTAAGCCGGAGTCAGCAGGTTTTGACTGGACCAGGGTTCTCTCAATAGCCACTACATTAGGCTCACTTGCATCCATGACTGCGGCCGTAGCTGCTATTTTCAGAAAGTGATATGATCAAGATTGATCTTCAAGTATTGATTTATAAGCATGAACTCCACTGATAAAGAAATAAAGGGAGACGACATTGAGCTCCGCACTTCCGAGCTGCCTCAGGCAAATGAAGCCGGCTCTCATGATGAAGAACAGGAAATAGATCTTCTTGAACTCGCCATGAAGCTATGGCGACAGAAAAAGAAAATCGCCATATGGTGTCTGGTGGGCGCCGTAATTGGACTTGTTGTGGCATTCAGCATACCAAGAGAATACACCACCTCAGTGAAATTGGCCCCTGAAGCAGGCAGCGGAAAGAGCATAAGCGGAAGCCTGGGTGCAATGGCTGCAATGGTAGGCATAGGGGGAGCCGCACAGTCAGGGTCAGACGCAGTAAGCCCAACGCTTTATCCTGACGTAGTCAGCTCCGTCCCATTTCTCGTAGGGCTCTTTGATGTGCCTGTAGAGGATATCGATGGCACCGAGAAAGTGACTCTTCGCCAATATGTGGAAGATGATCTCAAATCTCCTTGGTGGTCAGCGGTATTGGGTGCCCCCTTCAAACTTCTCGGGATGCTTCGTGGAGGTGATGAAGAAGGGGATGCTCCCGGTAAGCAACCCAATACTTTCCAGCTCACTAAAAAAGAAGACCTCGTAGTCATGGCACTACAGCAGAGAATTTCTGCATCTGTCGATACCAAGACATCCGTAATCACCATATCGGTGATGATGCAAGATCCTCTCGTGTCTGCTACTCTTGCAGATACCGTAGTCAATCGACTCCAAGATTACATCACTGACTATCGTACGAATAAGGCACGAAAAGACCTTGAGTATGCCGAGCTGCTCAACGAAGAGGCTAAGAACAACTACTATAAGGCTCAGCAGACCTATGCCGACTATCTTGACCGCAACAACGGCCTTATACTTCATTCAGCCCAGACCACTCGTGAACGACTCCAAAATGAAGCTACCCTCGCTTTCAATCTCTACAACCAGACCGCCCAGCAAGTGCAAGTGGCAAAAGCCAAAGTGCAGGAAAACACACCGGTATACACACCGTTGACTCCGGCTACCGTGCCTATTAAACCGACATCTCCACGCAAACCTCTGATTCTTGTAGGATTTGTATTCTTGGCATTCGTGGCCTGCGCAGCTTGGATTCTATATGGGAAGCCACTCATGGAAGAGATGAAAAAGAAGAAACTTGAAGATTCTGAAAAATAATTGAACCATTTACACACCATACTCCTGACTCTCGCGACAATTGTCGCAGGCACTTCCGCCACAAGGGCCGACGAACTGTCGGAGCTTGTGGCGGCTGTCGCTGCGTCAGTTGATACTGCGGCTATTGCTCGCGATGTCAAAACCCTTAGATTCGACGGCAAGCATATTCCGGCAGCCAAGTCAAAAAAGAATGATCTGAGTGCAGATTTTTTCGATGGCATTCTGAAATCAATGAACCGCGAAATCCTTCGTCAGCGCACCATCGAAGATGGAGGATACCAATATAGAAATTACCAAAGGCCTACATTAGGGCGGCAGGATTTCTATCGACCCGTAGCAGGAATAATCACATCAAGATTCGGATGGCGACCTCAGTTTCAGAGGATTCATCATGGTGTCGACCTCAGCCTTAACGTCGGAGACACCGTCAGGGCAGCTCTCAGTGGGACTGTTGAGAAAATATCTTATGATGCCAACGGCTACGGGCATTATGTAGTCATGTCACACCCCGATGGGATGGAGACCATATATGGCCACCTACAATATGCTCTCGTAGGTCAAGGGCAATTTGTATATTCCGGCCAACCATTGGCAATAGGAGGAAACACCGGCAATAGCACCGGACCCCACTTGCATTTTGAAGCCAGATTAGGAGGCATTGCAATCGACCCAATGCTGATATTCGACTTCTATGGATCCAGATACATCTTTGACTATGAAGATGAAGCCTCAGCTATCAATGCCCTCCCAAGCGGCCCCGTCTACTCTCATCAGACTAAGTCATTAAAACAAGACAATACTTATATAGTAAGATATGGCGACACAGTGGAGAGCGTGGCCCGGCAAGCCGGAATTTCAGTAATTCGGCTGTGCCAGCTTAATATGCTCAACTCGTCAGATCCGCTCCCCGTAGGACGCATGATAAAACTGAAATGATCAAGAGATATTTTCTCAGTCCTTTTATTGTGCCATCTAATTAGACTTTTAGCTATGCAATGAGATGGTTTAAGAGCCGATCTCTTTAATCGGGAAGATATAGAATTGACGATTTGGTTTAGGATCCCACATCCACTGGTCGATGACTATATTATCGTCAAGAGCCTTTATCTCCAATTTATGCTTTCCTGCTTTTAATGAAACAGGAACACTTCTCACAGTCTGCCCGCGCATTACATTCTTCTTCCATTGTTCCGAACGATATGGCTCTTTCAGACTAAAAACTATGGGCTCTGCATTGTCGACACTCACACTAAACCTGACTTCATCGCCATCGATAGCATGCGTAGGTATGACTGCAACCCTTACAACTCCATTGCCATCTTCTGCCACCTCAAAATCATATGTCAAGGTGCTTCCTTTGTCCAATTTCACAGCATTCATACTATGCCCTAACATCCCCACAGCCTTAGCTGAACCTCTCACATTGCTATATTTATCTGCATTTGAGGCTACTACAGATCCTGCAACCGGAGGCTGCAGATTATAAGATTTAGATGAAGGATACTTTTGCATGTCTTGCTCCGTCAGAATCAGAGGAAGTGAAGGAGCAAGGAAGACGGGTAAATCGCGGGGCCGCATATCCATGCTCCACTTCCATTTTCCATCTGCAACTACCTCGTTGTAATATTCGGTCAGTTTTCTCACCTCCTGATATGCTCTTTGGCTTTCGGCGCAAGCTTGCCTAATCTGTTCTTCCAATGCAGCTCTATCGGCTACGCTATTCCTGCCGGATGCAAGCGAACGAGCCTCCTGAGCCTTCAGTAGCGAACGCGCATGAGCTGCGGAAGCACATACAGGATAAATGACAGCGGCAAAATAGGCATCATAGAGAGAAGGATCAACGAATTTTGTGGCGTAATCCACTACATATGAAGCTCGGTCAAACTCAGCTACATATCTTTCCAGTTCATTTCCGAATTCCTTTGGATTAAATTCACTGGAACGCACGGGAGTAAGGCGCCGCTCATAAAGGTTACGGTCTTTCTCCACCTGCGACCAACCCATGAATTCCGGCTTACGCTCTCCGCAAAGACGATAGAAATCATGCATTGCCGGGAAAATCAAGTCGGCTGCCTTTTCGCCAAACTGCCGGGTAAGCCACGCCTTATAATGATTTCGAAGCGTAGAACCGTCTACACTGTCAATGTTCCATGCCATGTCGAGAAAAAGTTCGAGATCATAGCCTGCCAACTTAGGATCATGAACGTTAGCAATCCATAGCTTCCTGACATTCTTATCGTAAGCCTCACGCATCTGCTGCCAAATAAGTCCCGGTTGAGTGGTAGTCAGCCAAAGGTAATCATGAGGCTGCCCCCAATAGCTCAGATGATAATAGACACCTCCACCACCCTTGCGCTTCTGCTCTTTTTCATCACTCAGGCGTGTCAGGTAGCCATAATTGTCATCACACCACATGAGAGTGACATAATCAGGGACATCAAGGCCCATTTCATACAATTCAAGCACTTCTTTATATGGAACAAAAATCTGATCCTGCTTGGAAGGATCTCCGATATTTTCTGCTATTAATGCCTGCTGGTCGTTGATGACCTGCTGAAGTCCATCAAACTTTTCTTGCTGTGTATTATATCCCTCCATAGAGCTGTCGTGAATGCCACGCATGCCTATAGTGAAAATATTACCACCTTTTGAATCCTTCACTTCCCTGAGACGCTCTTTCCAATAGCGATGCACTTCATCGCGATTTGTCTTATAGTTGAACCGTCCTCTTTTAGATGTGTCCCACTCCCCTACATTATTGCGCAGCATCGGTTCGCAGTGAGATGTGCCGATGATTATTCCGCAGCTATCCGCCTGCTCTTTTGCTCCATCCACGAAGAAGAAAGCCGTGGTTCCTTCATGCATTGCAGGCCACAACGTATTTGCTCTCAACCGAAGGAGGAGTTCAAATATTTTTCGGTAGGTTGCAGCTCCTATCTCAGTCTTATCCGAGGGTTCGAAATTAAGATGACTCCACGGACGCAGCGACCAGTCTTCATCGTTTATGAAAATTCCCCTACGCTCTACTGATGCTCCCTGAATGTCGGAAAAGCTATCATCAATAGTAAGAATCTCTTTGGCTGCAGGCACGACATCACCCCACCATATCCAGGGAGAAACACCTGCCATACGGCTCAGTTCCAGAAGTCCGTAGGCCGCCCCTCTCCCATTGGCACCCACCACATGAATGACACCATCTGAAACCTTTATGGCAAAGCCATCAGTCATAGTCCTTAGTTTCTTCACATCCACTCCGGCGGCAGCTGCGGTTTTTATATCCTTATCTGTCGATGCATCAAGCTGGCATATGCGGATCACTGCTTCATCTTTGCCAACAGACTTTGCTGTTTTTCCGGTGACTGCCTTCATGTCATCGGAAAACATACCGGTTGCAACTGTCACTACAGGATCACAGTTTTCCGGAATATAGTAAGACACTGGATTATTTCCATCATACCACACCAATGGATATGCAGAAAAAAGGGAAAATAGAGCGGTGGAAAGTAAGAGAAGTCGTAGTTTCATATGATAAGGGGGACGCACTTGGCGTGCGTCCCTAAAAGGTTATTGGGATTTTATAATGTCGAAAGGAAGCAAAAAATCTTATCCAAAATCTTCATCAATAGGTGATGACAGGCTCAAGTTCCTTAGCCTGCTCAATCATCTTTTCAAGCTCGGAGACTGAAGGCACGCGGTTGCAAAGATTTTTTTCTTCGTTCACCTCTACCATCTTCGGATGAAGATTAGCTGCTACACGATGACGGAATTCCTTCACAGTATCCACTCCGGCTGCCTCAAGAAGCTCGGCAAACTGTCCTGCCACGCCTTTGATACGGAAAAGATCTGCGTGATTTGTCCATTTCAGGATAAGTTTTCCACTTATTCCGGTCTCCTCAGCCACTTTCTTCCTGCCTGCCGGAGTTGCACACTCTTTAAGAAGATCCTCTGTGGTCTTTATTCCTACTGCCTGTAGTTTTTCTGCATAGGCATCTCCGATACCCTCAATTTCTGCGATTTTATATGCCATAGTATGTAAAGATTATATAGATGGGGAATTCCATCATATAATTATAACTCCATCATATATACCTTGGTTCTATCTATCGAACCTCAAATAATATGTTTTACAACATAAAACAGCCACTTGACACCCGCTGATTCACAAAGTTTATTGAAGCGAATCCGAAAGTGTCTCAAGGCAACGTCGCACTTCCTCGTCAGTCTTGAAAAGCTTTTCCTTGCAAATCTTAAGAAGTTCCAATGCTCGCGAGGTCAGCGAAGCGAGCGAATCGATGTCGCATTCAGGACTTTGCATCTTAGCGGTGATTGACTCGAGTTCGGCAATCGCAGCAGAATATTTCATTTCATTTTTTTCCATATGACAAAGGGTCTTTAATCTTCTCCAAAATTAACAAAATAATTCGAATCTCGCAATATCTGCGAAGTTTAGTAGATTACAATTATCGAAATATGAGATTTTTTTACTACTTTTGTGCCATGAAAAAGATAGCAAGCTTCACCATCGACCATCTGACGCTCCTCCCGGGAGTGTATCTTAGCCGTAAGGACTTCACTCCTTCAGGGGATGTAATATCTACATTCGATATCCGCATGACAGCCCCAAACCGCCAGCCGGCACTCTCCATATCCGCCCTTCATGCAATGGAGCATCTTGCTGCTACATTTCTCCGCAATCATCCTGAATGGGGCGATAAGATAGTATATTGGGGTCCGATGGGATGCTGCACAGGCAATTATCTTCTGCTCAACGGCGATTACGAAAGTCACGACATTGTGCCATTGCTCAAGGAGACTTTCCACTTCATTGCCGACTTCGATGGCGAAGTGCCGGGAGCAACTCCCAAAGACTGTGGCAATTATCTGCTCATGAATCTCCCGGAGGCCAGGATGGCAGCCAAGGATTATCTAAAAATCCTCGAAGACGAGAATCTGAAGACAAAATACTGAAAACTGAGGTAAACATAAAGGTTTAAGACTAAATTTAAAGATTAAATATATTAAGATGGCTCATCTATCTGAACGTGGCTTCGAAATGCCCGCTTCCCCAATACGACGCCTTGCCCCCCTTGCCAACGATGCTTTGAGCAGGGGCATCAAAGTGTATCGCCTGAATATCGGTCAACCCGATCTCCCAACGCCTCCGCAAGCTTTCGAAGCACTCAGAAACATAGACCGTGATGTGCTCGAATATAGTCCATCCGATGGGCTCCCATCCTTGCGTGCAAAACTTAAGGAATACTACCACCGTTTTAATATAGACGTAGATGTCGATGATATAATCGTGACCAGCGGAGGTTCAGAAGCTGTGCTGTTCGCTTTTATGGCCTGTCTGGATCCGGGCGACGAGATAATCGTTCCCGAACCGGCTTATGCCAACTATATGGCTTTTGCTATTTCCGCAGGAGCTAAGATTGTATCCATACCCTCATCAATCGACAAAGGATTTGCCCTACCCCCTATAGAGGAATTTGAGAAACTCATCACTCCACGCACAAAGGGCATCCTTATCTGCAACCCCAATAATCCTACAGGATATCTCTACACCATAAAGGAAATGATGCAGATTCGCGACCTCGTCAAGAAATACGACCTGTTCCTATTCTCCGACGAAGTATATCGAGAATTCTGCTATACAGGAGCTCCCTATGTCTCCGCTTTCCATCTTCCGGGCATAGAAGAGAATGTGGTGCTCATCGACTCCGTATCGAAGCGCTATAACGAATGCGGTATCCGTATCGGAGCTCTGATTACAAAAAACAAGGCTCTGCGAGCAAATGTGATGAAATTTTGCCAGGCGCGCCTCAGCCCCCCTCTTATCGGACAGATCATAGCAGAGGCTTCAGTAGATGCCGACAAGGAATATATGCTCGAAGTATACAATGAGTATGTAGCACGCCGCAATTTCCTTGTAGATGGCATCAACAAGATTCCGGGATGCTATTCTCCTATTCCCATGGGAGCCTTTTACACCGTAGCAAGCCTACCGGTAGATGATGCCGACAAATTCTGCGAGTGGTGTCTTAGCGACTTCTCTTACGAAGGCGCCACTGTCTTCATGGCTCCCGCCTCCGGCTTCTATACCACCCCCGGTGCGGGACGCAACGAGGTGCGCATTGCCTACGTCCTCAACCGCGAGGAACTCGCTAAAGCCCTTGTGGTGCTTGAGAAAGCCCTTGAAGCTTATGCATTATTGAACGGAAATAAGAAATGACTTTTGCCCAATTAGGAGCCTTCCGACAGGCATCCCAATTGGGCAAAAAAAAATTGATTGTCATCACGACAACCAATCTTCTGTTAACCTTAAAATCTAATACCATGAAAAACTCGATGCAAAATTAGTGATTATTTCCGAAAGTATGTTATAAAACATAAGAAATCTTATCGGATTTAACATTATTTAACAGAAGATGAGAAGAACTGACATAAAAAGGGGCTTAGGAATAGTATTTTTATGTGCATTGACCTGTACTATCATTATTTTTACAGCAGCATACATCCGCAAAGAAAAAACCGACAAAGACCATAAAACCACAGCATCAAATATCCCCGCCCGCAACTGGGCAGATTCATTGACAAATGAACTTTCAGATATTCCTGAACTTTCAAAAATGGACAGGGAGATAGAACGCTTCATAGGGAAGTGGGGCATAAAAGGGTTGTCACTGGCCATCACCCGAAATGACTCTTTGCTCTATGCCAAAGGATATGGATGGGCTGACTTGGAAAATGAAACTAAAATGACCCCAAACCATATCATGCGACTGGCATCGGCATCAAAATTAGTGACTGCCATAGCCATCATGCGTCTTGTGGAGGAAGGGAAACTGAAACTCGATTCGAAAGTTTTCGGACCGGATGGCATTCTTAATGACACTGCCTACTCGTCAGCCATCAACGATCGCAGGCTCTTCGACCTCACAGTCGATAATCTGCTTCAGCACAAAGGTGGATTCGGCATGGGAGCAGGCGACCCGATGTTCAACACAAAAGATATTATTGCCGCCCGCCATCTCTCTGCTCCTCCCACCAATGAAGAGCTGACACAGATAGTACTCGGACGGAAAATTGCATTCACACCGGGCGAAGGGTTTCGATACTCAAATTTCGGCTATATGCTCCTCTCGCTCGTAATAGAGAGAGTGACCGGCAAAAGCTATTGGGACTATGTGACTGAAGACGTCCTGATTCCTGCGGGTTGCTACGGATTTCGTCCGGCAACCAATTATTATGCCGAACGCAGTGAAAACGAAGTGAGATATTATGGTCCCGACACGATAGCGGTGGAAGAATACAATGGAAGCGGCAGAATGGTGGAGCGAGTGTATGGAGGCAGTAATGTCAACGGCCTTGTAGGTGCCGGAGGATGGTGTGCATCAGCCTCCGACTTGGCTCGCCTTGTGGCAGCCACCGATAAGTATCCGCACGTCAGCAACATCATCAGTAATGCCTCAATCGACTCACTCACAGCCTATGCGAAAGAAGGGAGAGTGTCGAGAGGGTGGAGCGAGATAGACGAGAATGGCAAATGGCGTCGGACCGGGACCCTATCATCGACCCACACACTGATAGAAAGATTCCCTAATGGAGAATGCTGGGTCATGATCACAAACAGCGGTGTCTGGACAGGGCATAATTTCTCGCGAGATATGACACGCCTCATCAGCAATTTGCGACCTACATATTCTCCACTTCTGCCTCGTCGCGACCTCTGGTGAGACAATGACAATAAAGAGCGTTGCTCTACGTTTTTTAAATATGGGCAAAAAAAGACATTTATATTTAGCTTCCTTGTGTATCTTACTGCTGACGATGGCGTTGCCTTCATGCAAATCCGTGAAGCTCACGGATGCTGACGACACACTCGCCAGAGGCGAATTTTTCAATGCCTCCAACATGTATCGCAAGATCTACAATCGTCTCACTAAGCCCGAAGAGCGTCCTCTGCGTGGAGAAGTGGCCTATAAACTTGCGACATGCTACCAGCGACTTAACCGACCCGTAAATGCAGCGGCCGCTTATCAAAATGCCTTAAGATATGGCCAGACTGACTCAATAATCTACCTTCGGCTCGCTCAGATGCTCCAAGCATCGGGAAAATATCCACAGGCCATCACTGAATACGAGAAATTTCTTGAATTGAAGCCCGATGACCCCATTGCCAAAGCCGGAATAAGAGGATGCAATATAGCAATTGCCTCCAAAGATGCCCACAAGAGCCGCTACGTAGTGAAACAAAGCAAACTCCTCAACTCCCGACGTTCTGACTTTGCCCCCATGTATCTTGACAAAGATTATGAAGTGCTGTATTATACCACCACCAATGAGAAAGCCACAGGCGATAATAAGTCAGAAATCACCGGGATGAAGAAAGGTGACATTTGGTTTACAAAGAAAAACGAAAAAGGAGAATGGCAAAGACCGGAACCTGTAGAAGGGGAACTGAACACAGATGCAGATGAAGGGATCGTATCTTTCTCTCCCGATGGACAGACTATGTACCTGACCGTGGCAAAACGTTCGGAAACTTCAAGCACTTCCGTGGAAATTTACACATCTCGGCGAAGCGACGCTTCCTGGACTGCCGCTCAGAAATTTGAGATTCTCAATGACACTGTCACAGCTGTCGGACATCCCGCAGTGTCGCCCAATGGTCAATATCTTTATTTCACGTCAGACATGCCGGGGGGATACGGAGGATTAGACATATGGCGAATCGATCTTCAGGAACGTGGAGGATCGTTGGAAAACCTTGGACCTCAGATCAACACATCGGGCAACGAATCTTTCCCCTACATGCGGACAGACTCCACACTTTATTTTTCAAGCGACGGGCATTCCGGATTCGGAGGTCTTGACATTTTCAAGGCGAAGCTCAACTCGACCGGCGACCGTTGGAGCGTCGACAATATGGGTCTCCCCATCAATTCCACCGGTGATGACTTCGGAATCACATTCGGGCCCGGCGAATCCGGTTTTTTAAGCAGTAACCGTGGTGATGCACGAGGCTACGATCATATCTATTCTTTCTTGCTTCCTGACTTGAAAATCAGCATAGCCGGATGGGTGGTCGACAAGGATGACGAGCCAGTACCCAATGCCATTATCAGGATAGTGGGCAACGACGGCTCCAACCAAAAAGAAGTGGCAAGAGACGACGGAAGTTTCCGATTCAATCTTCAGAGAGGAGTGAAATACGTAATGATGGCAGGAGCAAAGGGCTATCTGAACCAGAAAGTTGAGTTTGAAAGCGACTCGGCGGAAGAGGATGCCGAATATGGCATAGACTTCATCCTTGCCTCCATTTCCAAGCCAAGCGTAGTAGAAAATATCTTCTACGACTTCGACAAGGCCACCCTTCGCCCTGAATCTAAAGAAGCTCTCGACGAACTTGCCGTGATGCTTGAAGACAATCCCAACGTATCAATTGATATGAGTGCACACACCGACAGAAAAGGAAGCGAGGAATACAACCTTGACCTCTCTGACCGCAGGGCAAAAAGTGTAGTTGATTATCTTGTCAGCAAAGGGATCAACCCCTCCCGTCTCACCTCTACAGGCTATGGCAAATCGCGCCCGAAGACTGTCACGAAACGCATCAACAAGGAGTTCCCTCAGTTTGAGGAAGGGACAGAATTGACACCGGAATTTATCGAGACTCTCTCAGAGGAGGATCAGGAAGCCGCCGACCAGATCAACCGTCGGACAGAATTTCAAGTGACAGCCATCGACACCGATTTTGAACTCCTATAGTCGGCGTTCCAAGATCCAACACCTGAAACCTAAAACGCGACACTTGAAACCCCAAAAACCTTGAATCTGATTTTGTATTTTCAATATTTTTTTGTATCTTTGCACAAACTATTGGCATATGCAAACAGAGAAGCAAGTTATCATCGACGGCTTGACTTTCGTGCCATATCTGACACGTGAAGAAATAGCCGCGCAGGTAGATCGGGTAGGTAAAGAGATTGCAAAGGATTATGAAGGGAAAGCCCCTATTTTTCTTTGCGTTTTGACAGGTGCATTCGTATTCGCCTCAGACTTAATACGCGCCACCGGCCTCAACGATGCTAAAATCACATTCATCAGATATAAGTCGTATGAACGGACTTCTTCCACAGGATCCGTAAAGCAGATCATCGGTCTTACTGACGATATCGAAGGGCGAGACGTCATCATCATAGAAGACATCGTCGACACCGGACTGACTGCCTGCCGTATGATTGAAGACCTGAAAAAGCAAAATCCTGCTTCCGTGAAGTTTGCAACTCTCCTTTACAAACCGGATAGCAGTCAGACAGGATTCTCTCCTGACTATATTGCTTTCAAAATTCCACCGAAATTCATTATAGGCTATGGTCTTGATCTTGATGGCAAAGGACGCAACATACCTGACATTTACGTCATCAAGGAAGACTGACTAACTTTACCGAAACAACGACACTTATCAGCAAAATTATGTTGAACCTTGTATTATTCGGCGCCCCCGGAAGTGGTAAGGGCACTCAAAGCGAAAAAATCATCGACAAATACGGACTCCACCATATTTCTACAGGAGAAGTATTGCGTAAACAAATTAAAGAAGGCACTGAGCTTGGCAAGATTGCCGACTCATATATCAGCAAGGGGCATTTGATTCCCGACGACCTCATGGTCGACATCCTAAGACAAGAGCTCAAATCTCTGCCCAAGGAAAGTCGAGGTGTGATATTCGACGGATTTCCACGCACAATCCCGCAGGCTGAGGAATTGGAAAAGCTCTTGAATGAGACGGGCAACGGACTCACCGGAGTAATTGGCCTTGAAGTTCCGGAAGAGGAACTCGTAGCCCGCATGCTGAAACGAGGTGCCGAGACCGGCCGTGCGGACGACAATATTGAGACAATCCTCAATCGTCTCAAAGTCTATCACAACCAGACAGAGCCACTAAAAGAGCATTATCAGAACAAAGGATCATACATCCACATTGATGGGCTTGGCGAAGTGGACAAAATCTTTTCATCAATCTCGAAAGCTATTGATGAGAAAAAACATTAAAGGATTATAGTTTTGGGGAGAACTCAAATCATCAGAAATGGAACAAGAAGAATTACAACAGAAAGAATACGCAGCCGACAACATCCAAGTGCTCGAAGGTCTTGAGGCCGTCCGCAAGCGCCCTGCGATGTATATAGGAGACATTTCCGGTCGCGGTCTCCACCATCTCGTCTATGAGGTAGTGGACAACTCTATCGACGAGGCTCTTGCCGGCTACGCATCAGACATACGCGTGACTATCCTTGAGGACAACTCAATCCGCGTAGAAGACAACGGACGTGGCATCCCGGTCGACATGCATGAAAAGATGCATAAGCCGGCTCTTGAAGTAGTATTGACAGTGCTTCACGCCGGAGGCAAGTTCGACAAAGGGTCATATAAAGTTTCCGGTGGTCTTCACGGTGTAGGTGTCAGCTGTGTGAATGCATTGTCTGACTATCTGCGCGCTGAAATTCATCGCGACGGCAAAGTGCATATGCAGGAATATGCTTATGGCAAACCCACGTGCGACCTCCAGGTAATTGGCGAGACCGATCACACCGGCACCACAATTATCTTTCATCCGGATGCAAGCATCTTTACCGAAACTGTCTATGACTATGAGACTTTGGCTAATCGTCTCCGGGATTTGGCATATCTGAACGCCGGCATTACCCTGACCCTGACCGACGAACGTTTCCGCGACGAAAACGGCAAACCCCGTTCAGACCGATTCAGGAGTGAAGAGGGACTTAAGGAATTCGTCAAATATATCGATCAAGGCAAAGAACCTCTCATCGACGACATCATCGATCTCAAGACAGAGCGCAATGGCGTTCCCGTGGAAGTTGCAATGACCTACAACACCTCTTTCAACGAGAATATCTATTCCTACGTCAATAACATCAACACAATAGAGGGGGGAACGCACCTCACAGGTTTCCGCCGTGGTCTGACTTCCACTCTTAAGAAATATGCTGACGACAATCATCTCCTCGACAAACTGAAGATAGAACTCTCCAAAGAGGATTTCCGTGATGGTCTGACAGCAGTAGTCTCAGTAAAAGTTGCAGAGCCTCAGTTTGAAGGTCAGACTAAGACAAAGCTCGGCAATAACGATGTGATGGGTGTGGTGCAGACAGCCGTAAGCGAAGCCCTGAGAAACTATCTGGAAGAGCATCCAAAACAGGCACGCGCCATAGTAGACAAGGTGATCTTGGCTGCAACAGCCCGACATGCAGCATACAATGCACGTATGAAAGTGCAGAGAAAATCTCCCCTCTCAGGAGCCGGACTTCCCGGTAAGCTTGCCGACTGCAAGAGCCGTGACGCAGCTGCTTGCGAGATATTCCTCGTCGAGGGTGACTCAGCAGGGGGCAGCGCAAAGCAAGGCCGAAACCCCAACTTCCAAGCTATTCTTCCGCTTAGAGGCAAAATCCTTAATGTGGAGAAAGCGATGGAACACAAGGTGTTTGAATCGGAAGAAATTGTCAATATGTTCAAGGCTCTTGGCGTGACAATAGGCACAGAGGAAGACTCAAAAGAGCCAAATGTATCCAAGCTTCGCTACCATAAGATCATAATCATGACCGATGCCGACGTCGACGGGGCTCACATTGCCACTCTACTGATGACTTTCTTCTTCCGTCGCATACGTCCGATCATCGACAATGGCTATCTCTACATCGCCACTCCCCCACTTTACAAATGTACGTTAAAAGGGAAGAAGGGTGTCTTTGAATACGCATGGACCGACCAGCAAGTGCAGTCATTCGTTGACCGATATTGCGGAGGCGACCGCAACAAATTCGTACTCCAGAGATACAAAGGTCTTGGAGAGATGAATCCAGAGCAATTATGGGAGACTACAATGGATCCTGAAAATAGAATGCTCAAGCGCGTAACACTCACAGACGCAGCAAGTGCCGACCACACATTTGCAGTCTTAATGGGTGAAGAAGTAGCTCCCCGCCGCGAATTCATCGAAGAGCACGCCACCTATGCGAATATCGATACTTAAATTTGATTATATCGATTTTTTTTCGTAACTTTGCATCATAAAATAGAGAGGTCCTTTTTGAGGCGGCTTGCCGCTGAAAAAAGGGACTCCCTTTTTTAACCTCTTTAAAATAACGGAAAAACGTAAACGTAAACTGAAAACTCAATATGGCTACTTACCTCACCAAAGAAGGATATGACAAGAAGATGGCTGAGCTTGCCGAACTCGAGGCGCAGCGTCCGGCCATCAAAAATGCTATCGCTGAGGCTCGAGACAAGGGAGACCTCTCCGAAAACGCAGAATACGATGCAGCAAAAGAAGCTCAAGGCATGCTTGAAATGAAAATAGCAAAGATAAAAGAGCTGATTGCTTCTTCACGCATCATCGACGACAGCAAACTCACCACCGACGAAGTAGGTCTTCTCAATAAGGTAACTATCAAGAATATCAAAAATGGCATGCAGATGACCTATACAATAGTGACCGAAAACGAAGCCAACCTTCGCGAACATAAGATCGCCTCCTCCACACCTATCGCTAAAGCTCTGATGGGCCATAAGGTTGGGGATAAGGTTAAGGTAGAGGCTCCTGTAGGTGTGCTTGATTTCGAAATCCTCAAAATCGAACTTTGACATGACAATTTTCTCGAAAATAGTTGCCGGGGAAATTCCATGCTACAAGGTAGCTGAAGATGATCGCTATTTTGCATTCCTCGACATCAATCCTCTGCAAATGGGGCACACACTCGTGATTCCGAAACAGGAGACCGACTACATATTTGACCTTGACGATGAGACCCTCGCAGGGCTTCAGGTGTTTGCAAAAAGAGTTGCAAAAGCTATCAAGGCGGCTATTCCTTGCAAAAAGGTCGGCCAGGCTGTCCTCGGTCTTGAAGTTCCTCATGCACACATTCATCTCGTGCCACTAAAATCAGAGGGAGACATGGATTTCAGAAAAAAGATTGAGAATCCAGATCCCGCTGAAATGGCACACATCGCTGCTACAATAGCTGAAAACTTCGAATAACTTCCCTTTTTATTAGAAGATAAATGAAGACCGTCCTAACCATAGGGCGGTCTTCTGCGTTATATCTAAGAAAGAAGTGGCAAATCTGACCATTTAAAACCTACAAACTTAAGACTAAACCATGGAAATACTCAACTTTATCAAAATCTACGAAAAAAGCTTCGCCGAAAATTGGGATCTTCCCGCACTTACCGATTATACTAAAGAAGAAACCATAACATACGGCCAGTTAGCCCACGCCATAGGCCTCGCCCATACTTTTTATCAATCAATAGGGATAAAGCCGGGAGATAAAATCGCACTATGCGGAAAAGACTGTTCCGACTGGATTCAGATCTATATGGGTGTCGTCACCTACGGAGCCGTAGTCGTACCGATTCTTTCTGAATTCAACCCTATAGATATCGGCCACATCGTCACGCACAGCGGCGCTCAGGTACTCATCGTACAGGAATCTATCTGGGAGCAAATGGAGCCTGATTCCCTCTCAAAGGTGAAAGCCGTATTCTCTCTGAAAGGCCACGAAGTGCTTTATGAAGCCGAAGGGGCAGAGATAAAGCGTCATTTCAGACTGACGAGACGCCGCTTCAACAGGGCTCACCCCAATGGATTTGGACCCGCTGATGTGAAATATGCCGACAGAGCTAATTCTGAACTCGCAGAAATAAATTATACTTCCGGCACTACCGGATTTTCTAAAGGAGTGATGCTGACAGGAGAGAATCTGGCAGGGAATGTATGTTTTGGTATCCATAGCAAGCTTCACTACAGGTCAAGCCGCGCACTGAATTTCCTGCCTTTGGCCCATGCATATGCCTGTGCGTTCGATATGCTGACACCGCTTGCTGTAGGAAGTCACATTACAGTGCTTGACAAGACCCCTTCTCCACGGATTCTGCTGAAAGCTCTCGGAGAAGTCAAGCCTAATCTGATTATTTGTGTTCCTCTTATCTTGGAGAAGATTTACAAGACTCAGATATTGCCAATGATATCCAAGGGACCTATCAGATGGACGCTCGCAGTGCCGCTGCTCGACAATTTGGTATACACAAAAATCCGCAAGAAACTCATTGATGCATTCGGTGGGGAATTTGAGGAAGTGATAGTAGGAGGGGCTGCTCTCAACCACGAAGTGGAAGATTTCCTTTATAAGATAAAATTTCCATTCACCGTCGGCTACGGCATGACAGAATGCGGTCCACTTATCTCCTATACTCCTTGGCGTGAATTTATTCCCGGAAGTGCCGGCAAGACACTCCCTACTATGCAAAGCATGGTGATGAGTGAAGATCCGGAAAACATCCCGGGAGAGGTGTGTGTGAAAGGAATCAATGTGATGAAAGGCTACTACCGCAACAAACAGGCCACTGAAGCCGTCTTAGACAGCAAGGGATGGCTTAAGACAGGCGACATGGGCACTCGCACACCGGACGGAACTCTTTTCCTCAGAGGAAGAAATAAGACAATGCTTCTCTCAGCAAGCGGACAAAATATTTATCCTGAAGAGATAGAAGCAAAGCTTAATAATATGCCATTCGTGGCTGAATCATTGATAGTGGAACGCGATGGGAAACTTGTAGCTATCGTCTACCCTGACTACCCGGCTCTTGACAAGTTTGATCTTACAAGCCATGATTTGGAAGATAAGATGGAAGAGACAAGAAAGGAGCTCAACCGATTGGTGGCTCCTTACGAACAGATCTCTAAGATCCAGCTTATTCCTAATGAGTTTGAGAAAACGCCCAAACGCTCCATCAAACGTTTCCTATACTCTTAAAGTCATCATCAGTCTCTCCTGAAAATGTCGCGGGTGTAGACCTTCTCAGCAACATCATCAAGCAATGCGTCATATCGGTTAGCAATGATGGCCTGCGACATTTGCTTGAATTTGGCTATATCATTTACGACGGTGCTTCCAAAGAAGGAGGTGCCGTCTTCAAGTGTCGGCTCATATATTATCACTTGCGCACCTTTTGCCTTGATACGCTTCATCACTCCCTGAATACTTGACTGGCGGAAATTGTCGGAATTCGACTTCATTGTCAGGCGATAAACACCTATTACAGGAGTAGAGAGCTTGACATTCTCAGATTTGCGCTTTCCATAAGAATGAGGATAATGATTATTGGAAGTGTAATCATACCAACCTGCCATCTTGAGCACCTGATCGGCTATAAAATCTTTACGCGTCCGGTTTGATTCGACGATTGCCGACATCATATTCTGCGGCACTTCCGCATAATTTGCAAGAAGTTGCTTCGTATCTTTTGGCAAGCAATATCCTCCGTAGCCAAACGAAGGATTATTGTAGTGAGATCCTATTCTCGGGTCAAGCCCAACGCCATCTATGATAGCTTTCGAATCAAGCCCTTTCACTTCAGCATAAGTATCGAGCTCATTGAAGTAGCTCACACGCAATGCCAGATATGTATTGGCAAAAAGCTTCACTGCCTCGGCCTCTTTCATGCCCATGTAGAGCACAGGTATGTCTTCTTTCAAAGCACCCTGTTTGAGAAGAGCGACAAATGTCTTGGCGGCATCATCCATCATCTTGAGATCGGTGACTTTGAGAATGGCATCATTTTCATGTGAATATTTTGGATTCTCTATCAATTTTGGGACACCTGCTATGATTCTCGATGGGTACAGATTATCATAGAGAGCCTTCGACTCGCGAAGGAATTCCGGAAAAAACATAAGATTGAATTCCGACACTCCCGAATTGGCATATTTTGAATAGAGAGAACGACAATATCCTACAGGTATGGTAGATTTAATCACCATCACAGCCTTGGGATTGACAGATAGCACCAGGTCAATGACATCCTCTATACAATGAGTATCGAAGAAATTGGTCACCGGATCATAGTTGGTAGGGGCAGCAATAACTACAAAATCTGCATTCCTATATGCTTCAGCTCCATCGAGAGTTGCCACGAGGTCAAGCTCTTTCTCGGCAAGATATTTTTCTATGTATTCATCTTGAATAGGGGAAACTCCTTTATTGATCATGTCTACCTTTTCAGCTATTACGTCGACAGCCGTGACATGATTGTGTTGAGCAAGCAAGGTAGCAATAGACAATCCGACATAGCCCGTACCGGCTACTGCAATATTATATTTTTTCATATTCTTATTGTTGACTATGATATTTTAACACTTATATAACGATTATTTTCTCTTAAAATTGATTTTAACATATTTTTTTTGATTTTTTTGTCAAATTTATTTGTAGTTTCAAAAAAATTCATTAATTTTGCAAGTGTGTTTTTCATAGTATTAAATTAAGATTAAGGTTTCGGTCTAATTCTTTGTGAAAAGAGTTAGATCTTTTTTTATAACATCCTCTCTCTTTCAAAATAATCAACAAAATACATTCAATCATCCGACAGCATGAAAGAACAAATATCCGGAATTGTTTTAGCGACTATAAAGCACAATGACCGCCACAACGTGGCGAGCATCTACACACGCGAACGTGGACGCATAGCATTTCTTGCTCCTTCAGGCGCGTCAAAAAAAACTCGACAGACCTCAGCTCGTCTGCAACCCCTCAGCATAATAGAGGCTCAAGCTAACATTTCAGCTACAAGAGACATTCATAATCTTTCCTCTATTCTGCCTCTCAAAGTGTGGCGCACACTTTATTACGATCCTCTCAAGACATCCATTGTATTATTTCTTTCAGAATTCTTAAACAGACTCCTGAGAGATGCCCCACCAGAGCCACGACTGTGGGACTTTATTGCAAATTCAATTAGTTTTCTCGACTCTACCGAAAATACGACTGCGACTGCTAATTTCCATATTACATTTCTCGTGTCGTTGAGCTATATGATGGGAATCCAACCTGATTTGAGCGATTATCGCGATGGAATGGAATTTGACATGAAAGCCGGCACAATGGTCTACCCATTCAATGCGACGGGCTCCCACTCACTTCGAATAGACCCCATGCGCTCGAAATTCCTTCCGATCCTCTCTCGCATCAACTATGTCAATTCAAGATTCTTTCGTTTCTCAGGCAGGGAGAGATCAGAAATAATTGACTTAATCATAAAGTATTATGCTCTCCATTTTCCCGGTTGCGACAATCTGAAATCGCTCGAAATCATGAAAGAGATATTTGGATAATAAAAAAAAGGAATAATTGTCTCACGACAACTATCCTTTAACCTTAAATCTAATACCATGAAAAACACGATGCAAAGATAATAAATCGCAAAGCATTTGTCAAGTATTTTGATTAAAAAATTTTATCTTTAAATTTAATTAACTTTGTTTTAGCCGATTAGTTAAGAATGTATAATCCCCGTTTTAACGCAGGATAAGCATTGCATCTCCGTATGCACCAAACATATAGCCTTCTTTTACAGCTATATCGTAGGCTTTCATGATAAGATCATAGCCACCAAAGGCTGCAACCATCATGAGCAGAGTGCTATAGGGCAAATGGAAGTTTGACACCATCGAGTCACATACCGAAAAATCATAAGGAGGAAAGACAAACTTATTGGTCCACCCTTCGAAAGGCATAAGATGGCCATTCATGCACTCAGCTGTCACCAAAGCACGCATTGTAGAAGTGCCTACCGCACAAATTCGTGAGCCACGGTCTTTTGCCGCATTTACCATCTCCACTACATCTTCCTCAACAAACATCTCTTCCGAATCCATACGATGTTTTGTAAGGTCTTCCACATCGATATCACGGAAATTGCCTCTTCCGCAATGAAGAGTGATAAAGCCTCTTTCCACTCCCTTGATCTCAAGGCGCTTCATAAGTTCGCGGCTAAAGTGGAGACCTGCAGCAGGAGCCATCACAGCTCCTTCCTTTGTGGCAAAAATATTCTGGTAGCGATCTACGTCTTCCGGCTCTGCATCACGCGTGATGTAATCGGGAAGCGGAGTGTCGCCAAGTGCATATAGGGCAGCCTTAAATTCATCATGAGGTCCGTCATAAAGGAATCTTAGTGTTCTACCGCGAGAGGTGGTGTTGTCAATTACCTCTGCCACCATAGAATCATCTTCACCAAAATAGAGCTTATTTCCTATCCTTATCTTGCGTGCCGGCTCGACAAGGACATCCCAATACTTATTTGCTTCATTAAGCTCACGCAATAGAAACACTTCTATCTTGGCATTTGTCTTTTCCTTGTTTCCGAAAAGACGAGCCGGGAAAACACGTGTATCATTGAAGACCATCACATCCTGATCTTCAAAAAAGTTGATAATATCCTTAAATATACAATGCTTGATGCTCCCATCGCGCGAATCTACCACCATCAGTCGGCATTCGTCTCTGTTTTCAGAAGGATGCATCGCTATCTGAGCATCAGGAAGTTTGAATTTAAATTGTGAGAGTTTCATTATAAAAGAGTGGTTCTTTTTGTTGTCAGCTATCAGTTGTCAAATTAAAAAGAAATGTAATTATTCTTTATCATTTAGTTTGAAATCATCAGGATATGTCAGCTCGCAATTTGAGATCTTCTCTACAGCCTCGTCCACTGTCAGGCAGTCGGCAAGCTTGATGTCGCCTACCCGAGTACGGCATAAAGACGTCAGATGAGCTCCCGAGCCAAGCGCCTCTCCTATATCCCTTGTCAGTGCACGGATATACGTACCCTTGGAGCATACTATCCTTAGATTAAGCTCAGGAAGTGCAGAAGGAAGCATCTCAAGCTCTTCTATGACCAAAGGCTTAGCCTTCAATTCCACCTCCTTTCCTTTGCGGGCAAATTTATATGCTCGTTTTCCATCTATTTTTACAGCGCTGTAGATAGGAGGAACCTGCATTATATGACCCGAAAATCGCGTAAGCACTTCGCGTACCATTTCTTCAGTGATATGGTCGTAGGGAAATTCCGCATCTATTTCTGTCTCAAGGTCAAAGCTGGGGGTTGTAGCGCCGAGCCGCAGAGTAGCCAAATATTCTTTAGTGCCGTTTTGCAGCCGCTCAATGTCGCGTGTAGACCGTCCTGTGCATATGATCAGCACCCCCGTAGCGAGAGGATCAAGAGTTCCGGCATGTCCTACCTTGAATTTTTTCACATTCAAGCGCCTCTGAATGGCACCGCGGATTCGCTTGACAGCATCAAAAGAAGTCCAGCCAAGCGGTTTATTTATACCAATGATTTCTCCTGTAATAAAATCCATTTTACCAATTGGTTACCATACAAGACAGAGTATTGCCACAATCAAGCAATATACTGCAAACCAAATCAATTTCCCTTTCTTTACAAGATTGAGCATCCATTTGCATGCTGCGCATCCTACCACAAATGCTGAAATAAAACCAATGATCAGGCACGTGCCCGATACAGGAGCCTGGCCTGCTGCTTCTCCAGCCAAGATATCCTTAAGACTAAGCAGAGCCTCCCCTACGATAGGGATGATGACCATAAGGAATGAGAAAGAAGCTACTTTATCGCGTTTGTCGCCGATAAGTATACCTGTAGCTATAGTGGTACCGCTTCGGCTGAGACCGGGAAGCACAGCGACTGCTTGAGCAACTCCTATTGTAAGCGCATCTGCAAAAGTGATGTCACGACCACGATTGGGACTCACCATTTTGCCGTTCATAAGGCGATCGCTGAAATGAGCGAACGTCAGCAAGCATGCTGTGGCAAGGAGGCATATCCCTACGATGGTAAGATTGCCGGAGAAGACACCCTCTACCATATCTTTAAAACAGAATCCTACTATGGCAATAGGGATACAGCTCACAAGAATCTTTATGACATACCAGAAATTGTCGTCTTTGCTGAATGTGAAGAAACTTTTACATAGATCTCTGAAAAGTGGCCATAAGACTACTATAGTGCTTAGCACAGTAGCTGCGTGCAAAATCACATCAAACTGCAATGCATCCTCTCCTTGAAGCTTAAGCCCAAGAATTTCTCGGAATATTACAAGATGACCACTTGAGGAAATTGGAAGATATTCGGCAAGCCCTTGAACGATGCCGAGAATTAACGCGTCTAACCAATCCATTCCAATATTGAATTTTGAATGAAGAATTTAGAATTTTTCAAAAGGAGTATATTATGCTTATGAATTCTTTGACGGTTTGAGCAGAATTGCAAAAGCCATGAGCAGAAATCCCAAGAATGTCACTGCAGGCCCTACGACAATGCGCCGTGTAGAAAAGATATCGGGATTGAATCCACCCTCAACCGAACTTCCCGGGCCCGCCATAAGTATGAATCCTACTATTATCAACAGCAGGCAAATAGCCATTGCAATATAATTCTTTCGTCCAAACGGGCGTTCTGCTTCTTCCACTTTCTTTATATCTCCCGGTTGTGGAGTAGGAAATTTTATCTTCATTTTTGATTTAAAAAATGATATGTTATTAATGATCAATAATTCATATAGGAATTATTTGAAAAGTTCACTGTAGTCCTGGCCTAAATGGCGTGTAGTAGCCACAATGGCTGCAAGCCCACAAATCAGAGCTCCACCTATTATCAGACCAATATCAAGAACACCCATCAATTTCCAATCGACGAGCGAACCAAGCTCTTCAAAACCCATCCTTCCACTCATTGCAAGTATTCCTGAAAGCACAGCCCCGGCGATGACTCCGGATATGGCGCCAACAATAGCATTGGTGACTAAAAACGGACGGCGTATGAACCCATCGGTAGCACCGACAAGCTGCATCGTATGAATAGTAAATCTTTTTGAATAAATCGACAATCTCACGGTATTGCTTATGAGAACGAATGAAATCACGAGCATTATGATAGCAATGATTGTAAATCCAATGGTAAGCTTCCTTATATTGGCATTCATTGTCTCTATCAGATGGCTATCCGGGGTGCCTACTTCAGACACTCCACTGAGTGCGGAAAGATTCTTTTTGATTTGTGAAATGCCATCGACAGTGGAATATGTGGCGGCTACTGTAAATGTAACTTCAGGCGACAAAGGATTCACTCCAAAGACATGCTCAAGATCTTCGCCTGTGGCCTCTTTCCAATTTTCAAGAGCTTCCTGACGGGATATAAATCTGACACTTTGAGCAAATTCCTTTTGTGCTATGGCATCGCACAAAGCTTTTGCTTCATCATCACCAACATTGTCTGCCATGACAACGCTTATCTCTATTTTTTCCATCATTCGGCGAGATTCAGCGGTAGCTGCTATCCAAATCATTGCTATCAGTCCCAAAGTAAGCAATGCGAGAGTAACGCTTACGCCTGTAGTGGTATGCGCAGCCCAGCCTGATATTTTCACCTCTTTCTCTTGCTTCATCTTTTCAGATTTTCCATAACGCCCGGCCCGCGGGCAAACATCGGGTGCAAAGATAATACATTTTTTGCCTAAAGTCAAGTAAAATAACTAAAAATGATGCATACAGCATATGAAAAAGGGACTCGTATCGCTACGAATCCCTTTTTTCCGATATCCCTCGAAATCCTTCGCGAGATAACGTGTGTCCTAATCCTAATTTAACTATTAATCCATAACTTTACTAATGCAACAATAATTGTCAATGAAACGATTAATTGGTCTTTACTGTATGAATGTCTTTCTATTCAACTGCAAAATTAATATTTTTTTTCCATTCAATCCCTTTATTATATACAATTAAGTAAATTTGTTATAAATTTAACACTTTTTGACCAATATGCGGATATATAATTCCCAACACTTACATCAAAAGCAAAACTTCAACCATTCAGGCAAAGATGAGGGGGAAGCAGTTCGGTCAAGCGCCTCCAAAACTACGGATGTTCGCCCATGATCGAGTGCATACAAATCGGTATCCTTACTCGCGGGCTCATCATTGATCATATGCCCCGAAAGCATATAGAATTGCCTTCCCATGGGATCCTTATATTCTTTGTATTCTTCGCTCCAATGAGCCTTACACTCTCTGCATAAAGATGCCGGAGCCTCAGCATATCCGGCTGGCACATTGACATTAATAAACGTCCCTTTTGGCAAACCTTTGTTCAGTATGCCGGGCATAAGTAGATCCACTGTAGGCTTGACTGAAGAGAAGTCTGCATCCGGATCGTGAGAGGTAAGAGAGAAGCCAATTGCCGGAATACCCCAAGAACTACCTTCCTGCACGGCACCCATTGTGCCGCTATAAAGCACATTTACTGATGCATTGCTTCCGTGATTGATCCCGGCTACCACTACATCAGGCATACGCCCTCCAAGCACCGCATAGCGTGATATTTTCACACAGTCCACAGGAGTACCATTGCAACTATAAAGTCGGGCACCTGCCACCGGACTTTCCTCTTCATTCACTCTTAACGGGGCATCAAATGTAAGAGCCATAGATTGTCCGCTACGACCCTTATCCGGACAGACAGCAACCACCTCTCCATAAGGAGCAAGCATTGCCATCAACTCCCTTACTCCTTTTGCCATATAGCCATCGTCATTGCTTACAAGAATAAGTTTACCCATATATAATTTTGAATTTTGAATTTTGAATTGAGAGTTGAGAATTATGAATTATTTTGAAAGCTCTGAATTATGCATTATGAATTATGCATTATGAATTATGCATTAATGAAGGGTGTAGGTAGCGGTCGGCTACTATGCAGCGATCAGCACCGGGAAGAGTCGAAAGAATATCTTTATCCGGAAAAGTCACGTAGTTTTTTCTCATTTTCTTGAAATCGGAATGCGCTTTCAAGATTGCCTTGGCATTGCGGAAGTCAAATTTTGCCACATACATGAAAAAGGCAAGAGTATCCATAAGCCTGCGTTTGAAAAGCAACTTCTTTCCTTTCTTTTCGGGAAGATTCTTGTGCAAAAGCAAAAGATTATTCCTAAAATTCAAATATGTTTTCTTGGGATTTCCTTGTGCGAGGGAAGCTCCTCCTAAATGATATACGTGAGAATCAGGCACTATACAGACTCTATACCCCAGATTATGAATACGGCAACAAAGATCTATTTCCTCCATGTGTGCAAAAAACAGCTCATCAAGACCGCCTGCTTCCAAATACACATCCCGTCTTACCATCAAAGCAGCTCCGGATGCCCATGCGATATCTTTTGGTCCATCATCATACTGGCCAAGATCATACTCAATTCTATCGAAGAGCCTCCCCCTGCAGTATGGATATCCATATTTGTCGAGCAATCCTCCAGCTGCCCCCGCATACTCAAACATTTCTTTCCTCTTATAAGAGAGGATTTTGGGCTGACATGCCCCCACTTCAGGATGCGCATTCATAAATTGAAGCAAAGGTTGCCACCAACCGGCCGGAGTCTCAACATCTGAATTTAATAGCACCACAAACTCTGATTCCACTTCGGATATAGCACGGTTATAGCCTCCCGAAAATCCAAGATTCTCGTCGAAAGCGAGAATCTTAACATTCGGAAACTCCTCACACATCACTTTCAACGAATCATCTGTCGATCCATTATCTGCCACTATCACCTCCACTTCAGGACCCTTCGTATTGGCGACGACCGATGGCAAGAACTCACGAAGTAGTTTTTCTCCGTTCCAATTAAGTATTATGACTGAAACAATTGCGCCCAAAGCCATTGTCAAATATAATTATATGTTTACTGCTCACTCTTTTCCCACTCCTTCGGGGAGTCTCCCTTCAAGAGTCTCGACATCTCTGAATCCTGTGATAATAGCAGGCGTAATCTTATTATAGCATTTTGCCGAGGCCTTCGCCCGCACTCTGAGATAATTGTCGGTATGACCATACATGACGTTTTCTTCCTCTGCGTCCGGATGCTCCCAAAGCACCGGACGAGCCGTATTCATGAATCGGCGGGAGAAATCACGAAGCTTTTCGTCGCTAAGTTTTGTCAGCATGGCTACCCTGCGATGTTTTTCTTCCTGACTCACTTGATAGTCAATGCCAAGGGCCTTGGTACCGGGGCGCTCGGAATAAGGGAACACATGATAGCGGCTCACAGGAAGAGACTCGGCATAGCTGAAACTTTTTTCCCACTCTTTTTCAGTTTCGCCCCGAGCTCCGGCTATAATATCGACTCCGATGAAAGCATCAGGCATAAGATCTTTTATCATAAAAATTCTTTCAGTGAAAAGATCGGTCCTGTAGCGCCTGTTCATAAGTCTAAGCACTTCATCTGACCCGGACTGCAAGGGAATATGAAAACTTGGCATGAAAGCACGGCTCTCTTCTGCTATCCACCTCACAATCTCCTCGGTAAGAAGATTTGGCTCAATACTTGAGATACGATAACGCTCTATTCCTTGCACGTCATCGAGCCTCTTAAGGAGATCAAGGAAACTTTCACCTGTATCCTTTCCGAAACAACCTACGTTGACACCCGTAAGCACAATTTCCTTGCCTCCGGCTTCAGAAGCTTTTTCTGCCTCTGCCACTAATTCAGCAATTTGACCTGAACGGCTGCGCCCTCTGGCAAATGGAATGGTGCAATATGTGCAGAAATAGTCGCAACCATCTTGCACTTTGAGCCAATAACGTGTGCGATCTCCACGTTCACAAGCTCCACGAAACTCCCTGATGTCAAGATAGTCGTGAACTGCAACCCGACTTCTGCGATCCTTTTCCCATTGTTCAAGGAAATCCGCTATACGCAGTTTCTCGTCGTTGCCAAGCACTATATCCACTCCATCTATAGAAGCGACTTCCTGCGGTTTAAGCTGTGCATAACATCCTGTCACAACCAATGTGGCCTCCGGCCATCGTGCTCTAAGCCGGCGTATAAGTGAACGCCCTTTTTTATCGGCCATTTCAGTGACAGAACAAGTATTCACCACCACTATATCAGGCACCTCGCCAGGCATCACCCTGAGAATACCCCTGCCGGCAAGTTGCATCCCTATGGCAGAAGTTTCTGAAAAATTCAGCTTGCACCCAAGCGTATGGTAAGAAGCCCGCAGAATATTTGAATTATCAGTCATATTATTCTAATCATTTTCTAAAGACAAACCATCGAGTCATGTCATAGCGTGGAAGAGCTGCAAGCTGCACGTCAGCTTTGCGGTCGTCTAATGTCTCCATGGCATTGCCAATCTTAAGCCCCTTCTTTTCAAGCGCTTCCCTCACTGTGCGCAAAGCTATCTGAGGAGTATTGTTGTCTTGTGAAAGATGGCAAAGGAATATATGATTTAGCTCAGGATTGATTATATCATATAGAAAAGCTGCCGTCTGGCGATTATCAAGATGCCCTGATCCTCCTGCAATGCGAGCTTTCAGATATTCCGGATAGCGCCCCATACGAAGCATTTGAGCATCATAATTAGCTTCTATCATAAGATAGGTAGCCTTACTCATATAGTGTCGTGCCCTCTCTGTCACTTCTCCCAGGTCGGTCGCAATGACAAATCGCCTTGAATCAAATTCTATCGAAAAGCCCATATTGTCTGTTCCGTCATGGGGCACATCGAAGGCAGTGATCTCAAAGCTCATGATTTTAAAAGGAATTTCCTTGAAGATAGGCACATGATACTCTTTGATGCGCTTGGAGATAGAATGACGGCGCAGCATCCCGTTAAGGACCCGATTGGTGCAGAAGAGTTTGAGATGACGATGATTGCGCAGCAACGCATATACATATTTGACATGATCGGAATGGTCATGTGTCAGCAAAACTCCTTTTACATTATCAATCGACACTCCATTGGAAGCCAAACCCCGTTCTATTTCCTCCGGCCTGATACCTACATCCACTATGATTCCCCCCTCCCTCGAGCCGACATAGCAGCAGTTGCCACTCGAACCGCTTCCAAACGAACAAAAATACAATGGTTTTGGCGCGACAAAAGGGGCTTCCGGCTCGGAAGCATGATCATAAGGATTGCTCCATTCCTCAAATGGGAGTTCCGGCTGGTCGTCAAAATATATCTTTCTGCTCATTTTTTCTCATATCTTCGGCGATCTCCGCCCTTGGCTCCGGCATAGAGGAGGAATATTGCCGGACGCTTGTCAAAGTCATATTTTCTTTTTCTCCAGGCTTGAGCTTGAGCCGACACCACCTCCTCTTTCTCCAAGTCGGTGACATCACACGCCACGCACACCATCGTGGAGGGAGCAAGACATTCTGAAAGAAGCTCCACCATACGATTGTTGCGATAGGGAGTCTCAATGAAAATCTGTGTCATATGCCTGGATGCCGATTCGGACTCCAGACGCTTCAAAGCTTTTCTTCGCTCTGCTCCATCAATAGGTAGATAACCATGGAATGCAAATCCTTGACCATTAAAACCGGATGCCATAAGCGACATAAGTATGGAGCTTGGACCTACCAGAGGAATCACTTTCAGTCCTTCCCTCTGCGCTATTTCTACAGGATGACTGCCGGGATCAGCCACAGCCGGACACCCGGCTTCGCTCATGACCCCAATTGGCTCACCTGCACGTAGAGGTTCAAGCATCGCGCTGACATCTTCCGGGCTTGTATGCCGGTCGAGCACTTCGAAGGTGCAATCTGAAATTGGGAAAGCCGGATCTATATGGCGTAGATATCGGCGTGCGGTGCGCACATTCTCCACGATAAAATGGCGCAATGCACCCACTACCTCCAAATTTCCTGCCGGAATTACGTCAGAAACTGGGGCTTGGCTTATTGGAATGGGGATAAGATATAGGGCCGATTGAATTTTCATACTACAAAATTAACAAAATTCCTCGTTTTTTGCTAATTTTGCGGTGAAATGATTGAAGATAAATTTTTACCTGACGATTTTAAGGCTCTGATTCGCTCTCAACTTGGCGAAAACGACGCAGAAATCCTGTTTTCCGCTCTCACTGGAGAACCGGAAACTTCCATACGTATCAACCGACGCAAACAACCTTCCTGCCCTTTATATCCCGATATGACATCGGTAGATTGGTGTGCATCCGGTCATTATCTCCCGGAAAGGCCTCAGTTCACGACAAATCCGCTTCTTCACGCTGGCGTTTTCTATGTGCAAGATGCCTCATCAATGGTCTACGAGACCATTATAGAGACGATTACAGATGACAGTCCGATTGCTGCCTGTGATCTTTGCGCTGCCCCGGGAGGAAAAACGACGGCCATGCTAAATGCCCTGCCTGCAGGAAGCGTAATGCTCGCAAATGAATTCAACGCTTCAAGGGCTTCGATTCTTAAGGAGAATTTATGCAAGTTTGGATATCCAGATGTGATTGTGACCAATACTGCCACTTCTCGCCTATCATCTCTTAAAGAAAAATTCGACATAGTCGCTGTCGATGCACCATGCTCAGGAGAAGGCATGATGCGAAAAGACGAGACTGCCAGAACCCAGTGGAATGAGGGCCTGATTAAGCAATGCGCAGGGCTTCAGCGCGAAATCTTGGAAAACGCTGCCACAATGATTGCACCGGGTGGCTATCTTATCTATTCCACATGCACATTCAATACTTCTGAAGATGAAGATAATGCGCTATGGATTGCAGATTCCTTAGGACTTCAACCTATAGATACCGGGCTGGCAGGCAGATTCGGTATTCATGGGGCTGCCAAGGGGAATATCCCATGCTTGCGATTTATTCCCGGATTCACTCGTGGAGAGGGGCTGTTTATTGCAGTGTTCAGAAAACCGGGCGCTCATTCTCCCGGTAATTCTCAATTCAAAACAAGAAAAAAAGGGAAAAAAGAGACGATGGATAAGGCGGACCGGCTTCTTGCCGCTACTGCAAAATCGTGGGTAAATGGCGAGTATGACATTATATCACATGATGGCCACTTACTTGCCCTTTCATCTGCTGCGGCAGCGCTGCTTGATAGCATTCCCAAAGGAGTGAGGATAATGTCGGCAGGAATTGAGATTGGCGAAATAAAAGGGAAAGACCTTATTCCGGCCCATCCGCTTGCAATGTCGGTTGAATTTGCCCATCCTTTTCCGGAAGTGGAGCTTAGTTTGGCTGACTCCATCCGTTTCTTATCGCGCGAAGCCATCACGCTTCCTCCCGATAATCCTAAAGGATATCTCACAGCTACATATAAGGGATTCCCCTTGGGTTTTCTTAAAAACTTAGGCACCCGATCCAACAATCTCTATCCTGCAGACTACAAAATCAGGGATAAAAGATTGCTTATTAATGATTAAACCAATTATTACAGACTAATTTTGACGACTACGCATATGCTTGAGTTGAAAAATATAAATAAATCTTTTGGAAATCTTCAAGTTCTCAAAGATATCTCCCTTACTATCGGAAAAGGAGAGATTGTAGCGATTGTAGGCCCCTCGGGAGCCGGTAAGACCACACTTCTGCAGATCGCCGGAACCCTCGAAAAGCCTGACTCCGGATGTGTACTTTTCAATGACATGGACCTAATAGGCATGAAAGATAAAAAGCTTTCGGCATTCCGCAACCGCAATATGGGCTTCGTATTCCAATTTCATCAGCTGCTGCCTGAATTTACGGCTCAGGAAAATGTAGTGCTTCCTGCCTTGATAGCCGGCTCATCTAAAAAAGCAGCTATGGACAAAGCTGCAGAAATCCTATCACAATTGGGCCTCGCCGAGCGTATGCACCATAAACCGGCAGCAATGAGCGGAGGTGAACGTCAACGCACGGCTATAGCACGTGCCCTTATCAACGACCCGGAAATCATCTTTGCAGATGAGCCTACGGGAAGTCTCGATTCCGCCAACCGACAAGAGATTCAGGATATTTTCGTCGACCTGCGCGACAGACTTGGACAGACAATAGTTATGGTCACCCACGACTCTTCGCTTGCAGGGATTGCCGACCACATTATCAGCATGGCCGACGGGCGCATACTACTCCCGGTAGTAGACTCGCTTGACGCGGGGAGAGACGGAGGTCAGAATCTCATAGGGGATAGTGTCCAGCAAATCGGAGAGCCGATCGACTGATGCCGACGGTCCGAAAATCTCCACTGCGTCCCCTTCCCGGCAATCGATGCCTGTGACATCAATCATGCAGGCATCCATGCAAATATTTCCTACTGTAGGAGCATCCTTGCCATTCACCTTCACTTTTATGTTGCCACGGCCAAAATGACGATTCATTCCATCGGCATACCCTATTGGAATCGTTGCAATACGCGAATCACGCTCAAGAATCGTGCGCCGTGCATACCCTATACTCTCCCCTTTCTTCCAATCGCGAATAGCTATTATGACCGTGCGAAGCGTACTGACTACTGATAGGGGTGCCTCCACTTCCGGAGGAAGTGTGTTCACTCCGTAAAGACCTATACCAAGTCGCGCCATATCATAATGATATTCAGGGAAACGTACAATCCCGGCTGAATTAAGTATATGGCGAAGAAACGGTGTGCGTGAATGCGAAAGCATATACTCCGTAAAACTTTCGAATCTTTCCAGCTGGAGCCTTGTATATGAGTCCATATCAAGACAGTCAGCCGTAGCAAGATGGCTGAAAGCTGAAGCAATGCTAACCGCCTCTGTGGAATTGAGGATCCTCATCACTTCCGGAAGTTCTTCTTCTACAAATCCCATTCTGTGCATACCGGTATCAAGCTTTATATGCACCGGATAATCTTTCACGCCATATTTCTCCGCCTCCTTTACTACATCAAGAAGCATTGGCATCGAAAATACTTCAGGCTCAAGACGATGGGCAAACATCTGCCTATAATTGACCACCTTTGGATTCATCACCATTATGGGCATTGTGATGCCACGACGACGGAGGTCGATTCCTTCATCCAGCACCGCTACGGCAAGATAAGCTGCACCACAGTCTTGCATTGTCTTTGCTATTTCATAGCTCCCTGCACCATATCCTGATGCTTTCACCATTGCCACCAAACCTGTGCCTGCCGGAAGCTTTGATCTGAAATAGTTGTAGTTTCTCACCACTGCGTCAAGATTCACCTCAAGCACAGTCTCATGCGTACGAGCTTCAAGAAGCTGGGAAATCCTTCCAAATTCAAACTCCGGAGCCCCTTTTATAAGTATCGTTTCGTTGCAAAAGTCCGAAGTGCTCAGAGATGACAGCAACTCATCTGTCGTTTCGAAAAACTCCGAATCTTTCACAACTGAAGATAATATAGACTGACCTTTCTTCAGCACCTTGCCTACCCCAATTAGCCTCTTTACGCCTGCCATTCCAAGCATTTCCGCCATTGAAGATATGGCATCTTCTATTGACTCAGCTTCATGCGAGAGATCACTTACTATCAATGTCTCCTTGCTACCGGGAGCAAGACGCCTCTTCATAAAGTCGAGAGCCGGAGCGAGCGAAGACTGGTCAGAAGTGTAAGAATCATATATCACCAGACAGTCGTTTACCCCTTCGCTTACGTTAAGACGGGTGCCGATGCGATGAAGTTTCCCAAGCCGCTTCAACACCTCTTCTTTTTCTATTCCGAGACTCAGAGCTACGGCTATCGCATGTCCGGCATTTTCAATTTCCCAATCCTTTATCTCCTTTGAGTTAAAATCCACCCCAAATAAATTGACCGGGACATCCCTCCTGTGCCAAGCTATGAGATCCTTTCCCTCACATTGCTTTATGACCTCTTTTTCAACATCCTTATCATCCGCACAATAAATCACTCTTTTTACTGAAGACCCGGTTGCAAGCGACACCTTCTCTCTGATTTTCTCTTCACGAGACGAGAATCCCTGGGCATGAGCATCCCCAACATTAGTAATCACGACAGTGTCTGGAGATATGCATTCAGCAAGCGACTTCATTTCCCCAACTTTGGAAATTCCTGCCTCAATCAAAGCAACATCGCTATCCGGCTTAATTCCCCATAGGCTAAGCGGCACTCCAATCTGAGAATTAAAGCTTCGGGGACTACGACTTACATTCATTGACGGCGAAAGAATCTGGAAAAGCCACTCCTTAAGAGTAGTCTTGCCCCGAGAGCCTGTAATGGCCACTACCGAAGCAGAATTCTTACGCCCCAGACTTCCTACTTTCTGCAACGCCTTCAGGGTGTCTTCCACTACAATCCACCCCGCATCCGACATCTCGGAAGCATTTGCAGGCATCTGAGTCACTACGAAACTCCGCACTCCACGCAAATACAGATCATGAATATATCGGTGCCCATCGTTGCTCGAGCTCCGGAGTGCAAAAAAAAGCGACTTCGCGGGGTCACTAAGACTCCGCGAGTCGGTGAGAAGATGTTCTATTTCATGGTTACGCCCTATAAGCTGAACCCCAAGAAATGAGCATATTTCATTAAGATTGGTTTTCATTTCATCAATACTGATGCGCCAAAAATAACAATTATCAGGATAGGAGTCACCCACTTCAGTAGGAAGATGACCGGAGCAGCAAAGGGGTTGCGTATCGTCCCTCCGTTAGTAAGCTGATCTTTCATAAGACCTTTAGGAGCAAACCATCCAAGATAAATGGCCATTATAAATGCGCCCAATGGCATAAGTATATTGGCAGTAAAGGCATCACAAGCCCCAAATATCGTGTATCCGAATATTGTCCAGTCCGACAAAACGCCATTGCTCAACGATGAAAGTGCACTAAGGAATAAAAGAGGCACCATCACCAGAGCTGTGGCTGGAATACGCTTCATTTTAAAATGCCCGCTAAAATATGCAATCGATACCTCCGCAATAGAGATGCTGCTCGTCAGCGCTGCTACCGAAAGGAGAATAAAAAACAACGTCGACCAAAGTTGCGGACACCACATATTGTTGAATATTTCAGGAAAAGTCACAAACACAAGTGCCGAACCTCCGAACGATTCACCTTCCAGGCCAAATGACATTACTCCCGGGAAAATAATCATTCCTACAAGGATAGCCACACTCATGTCAAGAATAGACACTGTGAAGGCCGTGTTGGTCAGATTTGTGTCCTTCTTGAAATAGCTTCCATATGTGATCAGCGTACCCATGCCGAGACTTAATGAGAAGAATGCTTGTCCGAGTGCACTAATGCATACATCCGGAGTGATCTTCGAGAAGTCGGGGTGGAAGAAATATGCAAGACCTTCAGATGCTTTCGGAAGAGTCATTGCCGTGACACAAAGTATTATCAGTATCAAGAATAAAAGTGGCATAAGAATATTGCTTATACGCTCAATACCCTTTTGAACACCCATGCACAGCACTGCCCCACATATTATCACCGTAATCCAGGTCCAGATCATTGGAGGCCACACTCCTGCCACATATTGCTCCATGCGGTCGGCAAATTGAAGGTTGCTCCCCTCTTCCACTCCTGGTATGGGAGTAAAAAGTTCGCCGCTTATAGACTGATAGAGATATTCAAGAGTCCATCCGGACACAACCATATAGAAAGTCAATATCAGATAGGAACAGAGGATTCCAAAAAAACCAGATATCCACCATGGCTGACCGGGACTAAGTTTCTTATAGCTGTCAATGGCATCGCTTCTACCGGCACGCCCTATTGCAAACTCTCCAAGCATCACCGGGATGCCAAACAGTATCACACACAGCACATATACAAGCAGGAACGCTGCGCCTCCATGCGCCTGCGTCTCTGCCGGGAAACGCCAAACGTTTCCCAAGCCGACTGCACTGCCCACAGTGGCCGCTATTATTCCGACTTTGCTGCTGAATTCAGAATTGTGCGCCATATTATTCTACAGGGTCTGCCTGAGTGGAATCAGGGACAGGTTGCGGCATATCGCCGGTGGCAGCTTCAAGTTTTTTCATCTGAGAGAAGATGAATGCTGCCGAAAGGAGACAGAGTGCAATAAGAATCACCCAGATTGTCCATACCGGAATCTTACCCCAGAGGAGCATAGGAATCGACACAAGATAGTTGCCGACTGCTGTTGCAGCAAACCATCCGCCCATCATAGCACCCTTCAACTTCGGAGGAGCTACCTTGCTTACGAAGGAAATACCCATAGGCGACAGGAGAAGTTCGGCAAAAGTCAGAAGAAGATATGTAGAGATAAGCCAGTTGGTCGATACAGATCCGTTAGTTCCCACAAGTGAAAGTGAGCCGAATACCATCACGAGATAAGCGATGCCGGCTACAATCATACCATAGCCAATCTTTCGGGGTGCGGAAGGCTCTTTCTTCTTTGCATTGAGCCATCCGAAAAGTGCAAGAGAGAATGGAGTGAGAGCCACCACGAAGAACGGATTGAACTGCTGGTATGCTGCAGGGTCGATATTTTCGAGAGTTGCGGGCATTCCGGCATAAAGCCATATTACGATACCGGCACATACTGCCAGAATCACACCACTGATAGTCTTACCCTTAGAGGTCTTCGACTGAATCACTCCGAAGAGAGCATAGACGCCGGCTGCTATTGCTGCAAGCGCACCAAGATTGAAGCCGATACGAGTCCATGATGAAGACTCGGGAGAAGTACAGCTCTTAGCGAATTCTGTGAGAGTCTGTCCATTCTGATGGAACACCATCCAGAAGAAAATCACCACAGCAAATACGAGGAAGAGAGCCACGACACGCTGCTTTGTTTGCTCCGGAGTAAGCTCAGGCTCGTTGCTTGCAACAGCTACCTTATTGCCGTCGGCCTGTTTCGGCGCATCAGTAATGATATGCTTGTAGGTCTTGCGGCCAAGAGTATAAATAAGGAAGCTGACAATAAGGGAGGCACATGCAAGAGAGAATGCATAGGTGCAACCTGTAGAGAATGCTGAAATATAGCCATCTGCGAATTCTGTAAGTGTAGAGAAATGAGCTGTGCATGAGTCAGCAAAGTTCTGCAGATATCCTGTCAGCCATACTGAAAGATCACCACCTTGCTCCATGCCATTCTTCACGGCAAAGTCAGTCATATTCTTTATTGTATCGGGATCTGTAGGCATATTGGTAAAGCCATTCGTGTCAAGACACCAGTTGCTGACCGTAGCAGCCATTGCATTGTTGGTGAGGAATCCGGCTTTTGACAGAGCCATGTTTTTCAGTGCGATAGCTGCACCGGGAGCAAACATAGAGCCAAGGTTAATTGCCATGTAGAAGAGTGAGAAAGCGGAATCACGACGATCGCTATATTTAGGATCGTTGTAAAGGTCGCCCACCATCACCTGTAAATTACCTTTAAACAAGCCGGTGCCGGCTGCTATAAGAAGCAATGCTGCCAAAAGAATCATCAGAGATGTGTTGGAGCGGATTGGAGTAGGTGCTGACATGAGAGCATATCCTACAAACATCACTGCAATACCTGCAAGGACACACTTGTTGAAACTCCAGCGGTCGGCAAGCCATCCGCCAAATACAGGCATAAAATACACAAGGGCCAGGAAGATAGAGAAAATCTGGCCGGTCCAGGTGGCATCAAAGCC
>CAYNPB010000005.1:0-43244 GCA_964399005.1 uncultured Sangeribacter sp. | reverse complement strand
TGAACATCGGAGAACCCACTGTCAATGACAACTCCATAAGCATAATGCTGTCATCCTCTGAAGGGAATACAGAGGCCATCCTCACCCTGTACTCAGACTCCGGAATCCGTCTCACCGATCCTGTCACGGTATCAGTAGGGACAGTCCCGCAGTCCTACTTCATAGACATACCCACCGGATGGAAAGGGGTGCTGATGCTGAGGGTAGAGGCAGGGGAAAGCTCGTTCACTCGCAAGGTTATAATCTAAGGAAAGGAGGACATCATGAGACATTTACATTCCGCCGTCATAGCCCTTTTAGCATCTCTGTTCTTCCAACCGATGGGCGTCCTTGCTCAGGATGTCCCGGAGGAAGCCGCTGAGGAAATCAGCAATGACAGCATTCCAGCTGCCAACCTCCTCATCATGGTCTCGACCCTGTCGGATGAGTCAACCCCGAGTCTTCTAAAAGGGATCATACCCCCTTCCCCACAGGCTGCCGAGCTCGCAAGATATGCGGAATACCCTATCGGATACAGCTCCGGAATCCCATCAATTTCTGTCCCTCTGTATGAGATACAGCTGGGAGGGTTCTCACTCCCTATCTCACTAAGCTATCATGCATCAGGTGCAAGACCCGACCAGATGCCAACGTGCGTGGGCAGCGGATGGAGCCTCAATGCCGGAGGCGCAATATCACGCACTGTTCTCGGCAAGCCCGACATGTACCGGACCGGTGCATCATCTTCCGATTACACGTACTTCGATTTGGACAATGTCCATAACCTGGTCTACCGCGTATTCCATAACACAGGAGACCCTACAGACCTGCACTCCATCCTCTCCGACTCACCCGATGTCGACACAGAGAGCGACCGCTATACCTTCAACGTTGCCGGACGCACCGGGGTGTTCAGATATTCCTACGCTGACGGGAAGTTCATAATCCTCAACAACAGCAACGACAGGGTCTATGCGGATGGCTCGACCATGGGTATGGGGATCACCTTCACAATCTACGGATCCGACGGCATCGAGTATGAGTTCGCTCAGGAGGAGCAGACTGGCGCACCCGACAACTTCAACGGCAAGCCGTTCACCTCCACTTGGTATGTCACGGCGATAAGGACACCCTACGGAGACATAGACTTCACCTACGAGTTGGCACCCTCAATAGATATCATCTGCAACAGCTCCACCGCAAACGCCGGTGCCAGGCCAAGATATTATGATGAGGGTGGCTTCGACATGATCTATACCATCCAGTCCAGTCAGAGCACAAGCAATCTCAGCTACGGGCAGGTGAATCTCAGCAAGATCGAATGGGACGGCAACCGTATTGAGTTTTCATATGCCGACGACAATCCCGGGAAGACACTGCGCAGGCTCACCTCGATGAAGGTGTATTCTTCCGCTGACGAACTGCGCAAGAGCATCTCCTTCGACAACACCGACAACTGGCCTACAGGAGAGAGCCTTACCGGAAGACGGCTACTGAAGACAGTCACTGACTCAGAGTGCGGCACATGGAAGTTCGAATACGACAAGAAGAACTCCCTTCCGCCACTGACAAAAATAAGGAACACAGAGACACAGACCGACTACTGGGGGTACCTGAACACCTCAACCCCATCTTCATACAAGGCTGTATTCACACAGGAGCAGTCCGATTGGCTGAACGAAAAGAAGAACGGGTGCAGTGGATTGGGTTTGCCATGGACAGAAGGCTCCGTCTCCACACGCGACCGCAACCCGTCGTTGGAGCACACAAAGGCCGGGGTGCTGACAAAGGTCACTTTCCCAACAGGTGGATATGCCGAATACGAGTATGAGCTCAACAGATGCAATAACCGGTATTACGGAGGACTTCGCATAAAGTCGCAGACTATATTCGACGGCGCAGGATCGTCAGGCAGGAAGACTTCCTACACCTACGGCACATCCTATCCGACCGAGGAGGATCCCGAGGATTTGATGAGATTCCACTCGGAAGAGTTTTACCATCTTCCCACCGCAACAGATGATGTCCCGATAGATTACTGGACAGTGGTCACCTCCCCGATAAACCCTGTCACATCCTCTTCAGGTTCGGTGATATACCTTGACGTGACTGAGACAAGGGCCGACGGATCAAGCACACATTATACCTTCGACCATGCCGGCATCGGGGCCCTGTACGGAGTGCCCGACGAGTTCACCCATCCATCACTTTTCGAGCAGTCAAGGAGAGACTTCGGATGCAGGGAACCGCTGCTTACCGAAAAGTCCGTATATGACTCATCCAAGACCAAGGTATACGAGGAAAGATACACATACAGGCAGGCAGAACGCCAGACGTTCGTTACAGGTGTCCGCACGGCATGCCCTTACATTGAGATAGACGAACAAGACGGTGTCACAATCACCCCCTCATTCGTTGCCCGATGGAGTGAGCTGCAGTATGCCTCTTCATATGCGACAGTGCTTGCTCATGTGCCCGAGTCAAAGACCACAGAGTTCTGCGGCACAGGTTTCTCGACCACTGAGAACTACACCTACGACTCCGGATTCCGCACGATGCTCCCGCGGTCAGTGTCATCAATCGGAAGCGATGGCTCCATCTTTAAGACGGAGCACACGTTCCCATTCGACAGGACAGGTGACGTGGACAAGGCCATGACCGAAGCAGGTTTCACGGATTTCCCTGTAGCGACGGAGACGTATGCTGGCACATCGCTCGTTGCAAGGTCTGTCACAGACTACATTGAGCACAGCGGCTTCTATCTTCCGAAGAAGATCAGCTCCTGGTCACTCCCCACGGGCACCGACCCGTCGAAGGCGACACCCTCCCTGAGGGTCCGCGAGCAGGTCTCCTCCTACAATGCCAAGGGGCGACCGCTTTCCATCACAGTCAACGCCACGGACGTGACCTCCTTCACATGGAACACGGGCGGAACACTGATCGAGTCAAGCACAGCCCCCGGCGGTCTGAAGACCACCTACACCCACAGGCCGCTGTTCGGGCTCGCTTCCATGACAGCCCCCAACGGACTTAAGACAAGCTACACCTACAATGCGGCCGGCATGCTTAAGGAAATCTCCGACCAGTCCGGTCCCCTCGAGACCTACACCTACAGCATACGCTCACTGCCGGGAATGAACATCGACGGCAACTCCATAGCAACGCAACGGTGGCTCGACTCCTCCAAGTCCAAGGGTGTCCTCACCAAGCAATACTACTCGCAACTGGGTCTCGAGACCACCATGATACAGGGTGGGATGAACACAAGCGGCGAGTATCTCTTCAGCACAACGGGCTATGACAAACTCGGGCGCCCGACAGTGCGAATCCTCCCAGGGGCAGGTGGGAAATCCCCGGACTTCAGTCCCTACAACGACGTGATGGGGTTCGCCCGTTCCACATACGGCGAGAACTGGGTCTCATCAAGCACAGGATATGATGCGCTCGACCGCCCCGTCAAGGTCACTCCCCCGGGCGACGCATGGTATGACGGGAACAAGTGCCGACGCACACACTACATATCAAACGCCGCCAACAGCGTCCGCCTCTACACAGCCCCTCTGGCCTCCGTCTCATTGAAGAAGTCAGGCTACTACGAGGCAGGCACGCTGCAGGGTGTACGCACCGTCGACGAGGACGGCAACGAGATGACGGTATACACCGACCGTCTCGGGCGCAAGGTGCTCGAAAGACGTGGTCCCGAGAGCAAGAAGGGTGATAACGACACCTACTTCGTGTACAACGACCTCGGGCAGCTCCGGTTTGTGCTCACCCCCGGCTACGAGCTGTCCGGCTACAAGGACAAGTTCGCATACGAGTACCGCTACGACCAGGACGGCAACGTGGTGAAGAAGTTCCTCCCCGATGCCGGATACACACAGTACTGGTATGACCGTGCGGGAAGACTCACTTACATGCAGGACCCCAACCTGCGCAATGCCGGCAAGTACCGCTTCTTCATCTACGACCAGGCCGGAAGGCAGGTGCTCCAGGGACTCGCCGGGCCATGCGACCGTGACGAGGAGGTGAACGTCGGCTCATACACCGGCAACGGCGGGTTCCTGGATACCGGTTATTCCCTGACACAGGAGACGCGCCTCAAGAACGCCACCCTTGAGAGCGTGGCATACTATGACACATACGGGTTCGTTGATCTCCTTGACTCACGCCTCTCGAAGACAGGCACAGCCTCGGCAAAGGGAATGCAGACAGGTTCCATCACGTATGCATCCGACGGCACGAGGTCACTCTCCGCCGTATACTATGACATCCGCGGCAACATAGTGGAGAACCGGGAGATAACCTCTTTCGGGACGCAGCGTGTCACCGCAAGCACATACACCTACAGCGGGCAGCCGCTGAGGACCACCATGACCGAGGGAGATGTGAAGCTGATCACAGAGAACACCTACGACACCGCATCCGGACTGCTGACGGCGACGGACGTGACGGTAAACGGCACGAAGCAGCGTGTCTCGGCCGTGACCTACGATGACCTCGGCAGGATAGCGTCGGTCACGAGAGGAGAAGCCACGAGGAGCGGAGGCAAGGTGAGCTACGCCTACAACATCCACGGGCAGACCACCAAGATAAGCGGACCTGGTTTCTCGCAGGATCTCTATTATGACGACTGGAGCGGGACGAGGCTATACAACGGCTCGGTGAGCGCCATGACATGGAAGATGGGCACCGACCAGACCCTGCGCGGCTACAAGTACTCTTACAACGGCTACGGCTGGCTGACCGCAGCGGAATACGGAGAAGGCTCAAGCCTCTCCACTAACAAGGACAGGTACACGGAGAAGTCGCTTGACTTCATGCGCAACGGCGGCATACGCCGCCTGCAGCGTCACGGGCTGAAGGCGGACGGCAACTTCGGGAAGATCGACAACCTGCACATCTACTACGACGGCAACCGCATCACCAGCGTGCTCGAGGACGCGGAGGCAGTGACGCAGAACGGCAGCATGGACTATCCCGGGCTGCAGCAGGAGATGGCATTCGGCTACAACGAGTGGGGCTCGATGGTCAGCGACGAGAGCCGCGGGATCACAGACATCGCCTACGATTACCTCGGCAACCCCACCAAGATTCAGTTTGAATCCGGGAGATACATCACGAATGTGTATTCCGCAACAGGAGAAAAACTTGTGACCAAGACACGCACAAAACCCGTGCGGCCACCTAGTCCTCCACCTGGTCCACCGGAGGAGGCAGAGTCGGTAGATCAACCGGATTTGTCACCGGCATCTGTGCTTGCGGCTCCCCCGGCTACCGGGACAACCACTGAATACCATGGCCCGCTGATCTACGTCAACGGTTCCCTGGACATGGTGCTGTTCCCGGGTGGCTACGCCACTGTCAGCGGCGATGACGTGACATTCCACTACTACACGCAGGACTACCTCGGCAACAACCGTGCTGTCATCAATGGCTCCACCGGAGCCATCGAGCAGACAATGGCATACTATCCCTACGGAGGCGTGATAGCCGACCTCGGGAATCCCACCACCGGACAGCCCTATAAGTTCGGAGGAAAGGAGCTCGTGTCCGCCAACGGCCTCAACGAATACGACTTCGGCGCACGCCGATACTACCAGGCCGTCCCCCACTTCACTTCCCTCGACCCAATGTGTGAGAAGTACTACTGGCTCTCCCCCTATCTCTATTGCGCCAATAACCCCGTGAATGCATTTGATCCTGACGGCAACATAATAATATTTGTTAACGGTTTCCACTTCGGAGACGGAGGAAGTTCGAAATACTGGAACGGAGTAGACACCCAGATAATGAAAATTGTTGGAGACAATATAGCTCGCTATGTAGATGGAGCAATGGGAGGGGCAACCGCACTTGTAAATGCAAGTGGAATTTCAAAAAGTAATCTTAATGTTAATGCAAGAATATCTGCTGGATTTCAGGATGGTTATGATAACTGCCAATCTATTATGGAAGTTGCGGATGCTACTGAAAGTACTGTTAAGTTCGTTTCACACAGTATGGGGAGCGCATATACGAAGGGCATGATTCAAGGAATGTTGCAATATGCAAGCGAGAATGATATGAATATCTCCGGGAAATTTGAATTTGAGGTAGACTTTGCTCCTTATCAATCAAGTGAGCAGTCTCCTATAATCAATAAAACAATTGTTTTTCAGCATTCTTTCGACGGTGTAGCTGGTGAAAAGCCAATGCCGGGAGCTAAAAATATTGTTACCCATAAAACTCCCTCATTTGATCTGTTTAATGCAGGTTCAATACTTCTTAGAGAACACAAAATTACTAGTTTCACAGATGACATTAATAACGATTTAGAACGAGAATTAAAATAATCCTTATTATTTATAGTAATGAATTCTATTTATTATTGAAATTAAAGAGTTTATTTCTTAAACTAACTAAAGATTTAAATATATAAATATAAAGGATCAAAGGCAATTTATAAGAAAACAACAGATTTTATTAATTAGACTGAGTAACTGGAATTTTAATAACTTTAAAAATATATATGAAGTATTCAATTACTGCATTTAAGTTTTCATTTATCTCTGCTTTTTGTGGATTTACTTCTTATCTCGTAATTACAGGTATCGGGGCTATCTTATATGACGTATCGCTTGAAATACTATTAATAATGGCGTTACCGATTTTGTTTGTTTTGCTGCTTTCGGGTTTTATAACATGGGGAATGGTCAATACTCCCAAATGGCTTAGCATTCTGACACTCATTATAGCTTCTTTAGTGTTTTCGGTAGTAGTGCCTATTCTTATTCAGAGCAAACTTGCCTCTATAAAGCAATGGAGTTATTTATTCTTTGGTTGCTTAATAAGCTTAATACCCTCTTATCTACTTCTTCAATTTGTAATAGTCCCAAGATTATTTTCATTCACCAGACGAAATGATAAAATTGATAAATAACTGTTAGTTCTGAATTCTGATATTTTGAGCATTTATACTCAAAAGAAGACGTTGAAATTAAATATTAAGATACTAAAGAATTCCTTAAACTGCCCAAATCAGGCAGTCAATAAAATTTCATTAACATCCTTTAACTAAAAACATTTCCATCACTACTCCCCGATATGCTAACTTTGCCAACTGAAACCAAATCCAATGACTGATAATTTATCATTAATAATTTATCACTCATCATTGATGAAAGTTTCCTCACGGAGGCCTGAGCCCTTATGGACCACTCCGCGCCGGACCCCCTGAGGCCTCGGAAAGAGAACAATTAACATCCTGCCACAAAACGTCAGCTTTGCAATAAGCACCTAAGTGCTTTCCCAGAGTCTCGATTTGTCTCCTGCCAAGCCACCTGTGGCTTGCTCAAGTCTAAGGTCTCTCGCATTTGGAGCCTGACACCTGACACCTGGAGCGAAGCGACAAAGATCCTTGCATCAACAGATGCCGATGCCCTGCATCAGACAGGCCTGAGCCCTTATGGACCACTGTCGCCATGCCCGTCATCCTCATTTTTCGCCTTGCACATTACGCAATACGCGATACGTATGATGCCCGGATATAGGTTATCGACCCTGACAGCCGCGACACGACCGCATTCGCCGCTCTATAACCTCCCCGCCATAGGTGACGGGGCCAAAAAACATTTGTTATGACAACCAAATTCCTAAATATCAAAGGCAAGCACACCGGTATCCTCATACCGAGTGCTTGTCTTTTTTTGTTCCACTTCCCTCCAACAATTCTCAATTTAATGTTCATTTATTATTTACTCGGTGCTTCCTGCTCCCCCGCGAACTCTGCGTGTGACCCCCAATTTATGACAAAATGATAAAAAAAATGGGGGGAGTGTGTGTTGGATTCAAAAAAATGATGTAACTTTGCAGTTGAGTTCCGGACTTTTTGCTAAAAGTCCGGGGCCATATCCCTTAATTGTCTAATCTTCATAGAAATGAAAAATATTCTTGTCATAGGAAGTACTGGCCAGATTGGCAGTGAGTTGACAATGAAACTGCGCGACCTTTATCCTCAGGGTAATGTCGTGGCCGGATATATACGAGGTGCAGAACCCAAAGGCGCTCTCCTTGAATCCGGACCTTCAGCAATAGTGGATATTACTAATTCCGGACAAATTGCTGATGCTGTAAACAAATACAAAATTGACACAATCTATAATCTGGCAGCCCTACTTAGCGCTGTGGCAGAGGTGAAACCTCAGTTGGCTTGGAAAATTGGTCTCGGAGGTCTTTTCAACACTCTTGAAGTGGCGCGTGAAAAAGGTTGCGCTGTCTTCACCCCAAGCTCCATCGGAAGTTTCGGCAATTCCACTCCTCACACAAAAACTCCTCAAGACACTATCCAACGGCCGGAGACGATGTATGGCGTGACAAAAGTATCCGGCGAACTTCTAAGCGACTACTACGCCAAACGATTCGGTGTTGACACCCGTTCAGTCAGATTCCCCGGACTCATCAGCTATGTAGCCCCTCCCGGTGGTGGCACCACTGACTATGCCGTAGACATATATTATTATGCCGTTAATGGCGAGACCTTCAAATGCCCACTAAAGCCCGGTACTCTCATGGACATGATGTATATGCCCGATGCGCTTCGTGCAGCCGTAGAAATCATGGAAGCCGATCCTTCGCGTCTCAAGCATAGAAATTCCTTCAATATCGCTTCCATGAGCTTCGATCCAGAAGAAATATATGCCAAGATTAAGGAATATGTGCCCGACTTCAAAATGGAATATGAACTCGACCCTCTTCGCCAAAGCATAGCCGACTCATGGCCTGATAGCCTTGACGACTCATGTGCACGTGAAGAGTGGGATTGGAAGCCGGAATATGATCTTGATGCTATGACAAGAGATATGCTTAAGAATCTCAGACTCAAACTTCATCCGCAAAAATAGTTTGACGAAATCAGCTCATCAAAAAAACACTACAAAATTTCCTATAAATTGGTCAAAAACGCTGAATCGATGTTTGGTTTCAGCGTTTTTTTATTATCTTTGTGCTTTCTTTTTCAGAGACAGGTATAAATAATGATTTTTTTCTTAAAATCAATAAGTTAAACAACAATAACATAGACATTCTAAAATGACTATCCGAAAACATCGTCTGATGATGCTCCTTGTAGGAATGTTCACTTTCGGAATTGCCGCCAACGCCCAAAATCAAGAGGCCGCTGCTCTCCTGATGGGTGCGATGGGGGTAAATCCCGATTCAATTCCTATCAGCAGGGAAGAATGCATCGACATTGCTCTCAGTCAGAGTCCAACTATCCGGATCGCAGATCTTGAGGTAAGAAGAGTCAATTTCTCCAAGCGAGAGACCATCGGAAATCTTCTGCCACAAATTGGTTTTTCTCTTTCCTATCAGAGAAGCATCGAATTGCAGACCATCCGAATGAACATGGGTGGGCAAAGCCAGAAGCTAAAGATGGGTTCTGACAACACTTGGAACACCGGTTTTTCACTTTCCCTTCCAATTATTGCCCCCTCTCTTTGGAAAGCGATTACCATTTCCGACACCCAGATTGCTCAAAACCTTGAAAGTGCCCGTTCAAGTCGGCTTGAACTCGTAAATCAAGTCAATAAGGCTTATTATGCACTTATGCTTGCCATTGCTTCCAAAGAAGTCATCAAGCAGAACTACGACATTTCGAAATATAATGCCGATATCTATCGCAAGCAGTTTGAGCAGGGCACTGCCTCTGAATATGATGTGCTTCGTGCAGAAGTACAGGTGAAGAATATCGAGCCATCTCTTCTTGACGCTGATATCTCAGTGAAGCAGTGTCAGCTTTCGCTCAATGTGCTTATGGGTATTGACGATGCGCTGAATCTTTATCCTACGGTTTCAATGGAAGACATGCAGAAAGACATGTACGGATATCTTCTTGAGTCGAAATCGCTTGCAGGCAACTCTTCTCTGCGTTCGCTTGAACTTCAACAAAAGATGGCATCCCAGAATGTCACATTGAAGAAATTCGCTTGGCTCCCTACTCTTGGAGCAAGCTTCAATGTCAACTGGCTTTCGCTCAGTAATGGCCCTATGTTTAAGGATATGGATTTTTCTCCATATTCTTCACTTGGCTTAAGCCTTTCAGTGCCTATTTTCTCCGGAGGCACTAAGTGGTATCAGATGAAGCAGGCTCAGGTGCAGGAAAAGGAATTGGCATTCCAAAGGGAAAATCTTGTCAATAGCCTCAATATGCAGGTGGATCTTGCTCTTGATAATATCAACCGGCAAGTGAAGCAGATCGATTCGTCGAAAGAGGGTGTGAGACAAGCGAAAAAGGCTCACGACATCATGCAGAAGAGTTTCCAGATTGGCGCCGCATCATATCTCCAGCTTCGTGATAGCGAACTTGCTGACACCAGCGCTCAGCTCTCATATCTGCAGGCTATCTATAATTATCTCGTGTCTACAAGCGAACTTGACCTCCTACTTGGCAAGGATTCCACAATCAGTAAAGCAAATTAAGAAAGATGAAAACCTATAAATTCGTATCTTCGGCCTTGGTGTTAGCTCTCTCACTGGCCGCTTGTGGCAAGGAAAAAGCCGAATCTGAGAGCGAAAAAGAGGATCTTCCCGTGGTAAAGACTTTGAAGGTCAGCGAGCAAGATGTAGATCAGCTTGCAGTCTATACTGCAACCGTCGAACCGGAAATCATCAACAATATCTCAGCGCAAATGGCCAACCGTATCAAGGCTATCTACGTCGACGAAGGTGTGCGTGTAGGTAAAGGTCAGAAATTAGTGCTTCTCGACGATGTCAACACCACTCAATATGAACTTGCCGTTGATAATGCCAAGGCCGCTCTCCGAAATGCACAGACTAATTATGACCGCGCGGTGGAGCTCCTGAAGATTGGTGGAGGCACTCAGCAGCAGGTAGACCAGATGGAGATGACTCTCATCAATGCCAAGAATAGTGTTGCTCAGGCTGAGCGTACGCTTGCCAATGCGCGTGAGAATATGGTGCTCACTTCTCCGATTGATGGTGTGGTGACTGCCCGCAACTATGATCCCGGCGACATGACCGGTGCGCTCCCTATTTTGACAGTGGCTAAGGTAAATCCCGTGAAGGTGGTCATTAATGTCAATGAATCTCAGCTCGCAAGTATCAACAAAGGGATGCCCGTAGATTTGACTTTCAATACATATGGCGATGAAGTGTTCAAAGGCACAGTTTCGCTTGTGATGCCTACAGTAGATGCTGCAAGCCGCACGGTTGGCGTTGAGATCACTCTCCCAAACTCTGACGGACGTGTGCTTCCGGGCATGTTCGGACGTGCTACCATTGCTCTTGGCAATGCAGTGCACGTTGTAGTCCCCGACCGCGCAGTAGTGAAGCAGCAGGGTAGTGGCGACCACTATGTATATGTGTTGAACAATGATGGCACGGTATCTTACAATAAGGTGGAACTCGGACAGCGCATTGGCACAAGCTATGAGCTTATAAGCGGTGTTCCTGCCAATGCAGAAGTCATCGTAGAAGGACAGAATGCACTCACCGACGGCAAGAAAGTCCAAGTGATCAAATAATAATTAAGCATAATTCATAATGCACAATGCATAATTAATTTCAAGTCGCAGCTCGCCGACAATGAATTATATATTATGCATTATGCATTCAAAAAAGTAAACTATGAGCTTATATGGTTCAGCGGTGAAACGCCCGATCATGACCACTCTCTGTTTCGTGACGGTGGTTATTCTTGGTCTTTTCTCGCTTGTAAAACTCCCTGTCGACCTTTTCCCGGATATCGATACCAATACCATTATGGTCATCACTATGTATCCCGGTGCAAGTTCGGAGGATATAGAGCAAAATGTCACTAAGCCACTCGAGAATGTGATGAACTCAGTGGAACATCTTAAGCACATCACGTCTCAGAGCCGCGAGAATACCTCGGTGATCACTCTCGAATTTGAGTATGGCTACGATATCGACAATCTTACCAATGATGTCCGTGATAAATTGGATATGGTGGAGTCTTCGCTTCCCGATGACTGCAACAATCCAATCATATTCAAGTTCTCGACAGATATGATCCCTATCTGCCTTCTCTCTGTGGAGGCAAAGGAGAGTATGGCAGGTCTCTATAAGATATTGGACGATGGAGTAGCTAATCCGCTTGCTCGTATCGACGGTGTCGGCACAGTATCCATTTCCGGCGCACCCAAACGTGAAATCCACGTCTATTGTGATCCAAACAAGCTGGAAGCCTATCACATGACGGTGGAAGGGATCGCAGGAATTATCACGGCAGAAAACCGTAATATCCCGGGTGGAGCTTTCGATATCGGCAGCAATACATTCTCCCTCCGTGTGCAGGGAGAGTTTGATGAAACTGCCGAAATGCTCAATATCCCGGTTGGTACTCATAATGGGTCCATCGTATATCTGAAAGATGTGGCTACTGTCGACGACTCTCTTGAGGAGCGTACACAGCATTCTTACATTGGTGGCAAGGAAGGTGCCATAATCGTCATTCAGAAACAGAGTGGTGCCAACTCAGTGCAGATTTCTGAAGCCGTTATGAAGATGCTTCCAAAACTTCAGAAGAATCTTCCTTCAGATATAAAGCTCGGAGTTATCGTCGATACTTCTGACAATATCCGCAACACTATCGCTTCTCTTGAAGAGACAGTGCTATATGCGCTCCTCTTTGTGATGCTCGTAGTGTTCTTCTTCCTTGGGCGCTGGAGGGCTACCATGATCATTGTGATCACTATCCCTGTTTCTCTTATTGCTTCCTTCATCTATCTGTATGCTACGGGCAATACTCTCAATATAGTGTCGCTCTCGGCCTTGTCAATCTCTATCGGTATGGTGGTCGACGATGCTATTGTGGTGCTCGAGAATGTGACTACACATATAGAGCGAGGTTCCGACCCGAAGCAAGCCGCCGTGCATGGCACTAATGAGGTTGCAATTTCAGTAATAGCATCTACTCTTACCCTTATTGCCGTGTTCTTCCCGCTGACTTTGGTGACCGGTATGACAGGTGTGCTCTTCCGTCAGCTCGGTTGGATGGTCTGCATCATGATGGTGATCTCCACTACTTGTGCGCTTTCGCTCACCCCTATGCTCTGCTCCCAGTGGCTCCGCAGGGTTAACCACCACGGCAAGCTCTTCGTCAAGCTTTATGGGCCGATTGAGAGAGCTCTCGACCGCTTCGACAACTGGTATGCCGGAGTGCTCCGGAAAGTAGTGGCTCATCGCACAGTGACAGTTATCGTCTGCTTATGTATCTTCGCAGGATCTATTTTCTTGATGAAGTTTGTAGGAACTGAGTTCTTCCCTACTCAGGATAACGGACGACTTGGTGTGAATCTTGAATTGCCTATCGGCAGCCGTGTGGAGAGAGCTTATGATGCCACGGCTCGTCTTGACTCTCTTTGGCGTGAAAAATATCCTGAAATAAAAGTCAGCTCATTCACCGTAGGTCCTGCATCTGCCGACAATACCTTCGCTTCCCTTAGCGACAATGGTGCCCATATCGTTTCGATGAACATTAACCTTTATGATAAGGTAGATCGCAAGCGTGGCATTAAGGAAATTGCAGATGGAATGCGTAAGGACATCAAGGAGCAATTCCCTGAATTTGTTAAAGCTCAGGTCAATGTAGGTGGCGGTCGTAACTCCGGTATGGGTGGACAGTCTGTTGTAGACTTTGAAGTCTATGGTTACGATTTCACTGCTACTGACTCTGTGGCACGAATGCTCAAGCAGGCTCTTGCAGGAATCGAGGGCACTGCCGACATCACTATCTCTCGTGGAGATTATCAGCCGGAATATCAGGTTGACTTCGACCGTGAGAAGCTCGGTCTTTACGGTCTGAATCTCGCCACTGTAGCTCAAATGCTCAGAAATCGCGTCAATGGTGCTACAGCCTCACAATTCCGTGAAGATGGTGAGGAATATGACATAAAGGTGATGTTTGATAAGAAACACCGCACTACACTCGAAGATTTGGAAAACATTGTTGTCACGACTCCTACCGGAGGACAGGTGCGTATCAAGGAGCTCGGTAAGGTTGTCGAACGCTTTACTCCCCCTACTATCGAACGTAAGGACCGTGAACGTCTCGTGACAGTTTCTACCGTAGTAGACGGGGTGCCTATGAGTCAGGTGGTGGAGCAGGCAGAGATACTGATTGATGAGATGCATCTCCCTGCCGGAATCTCGATTCAGCTTGCCGGTAGCTATGAAGACCAGCAAGATTCTTTCTCCGACCTTCTATTGCTCGGTATTCTGATTGTGTTGCTTGTATATATCGTGATGGCTGCGCAGTTTGAGAGCTTCACATATCCCGGTATCATCATGACTTCACTTCTATTCGCATTCTCCGGAGTATTCCTGATTCTCTGGCTGACAGGGCATACGCTCAATGTGATGTCGATGATCGGAGCGATCATGCTTATCGGTATTGTGGTGAAGAATGGTATCGTGCTTATCGACTACATCATCCTCAACCGTGAGCGAGGAATGAGTATACGTCGTGCTGTGATCGATGCCGGTCGTTCTCGTTTGCGCCCTGTTATCATGACCACTGCCACTACTATCCTTGGTATGGTGCCGATGGCAGTAGGGTCCGGTCAAGGAGCAGAGATGTGGCAACCTATGGGTACGGCAGTGATTGGTGGTCTGACATTCTCCACTATCCTGACGCTGCTCTTCGTCCCGGTTCTTTACTGCTCATTTGCCGGTCGCGGTGTCCTAAATTTCCGCAAAAAGCTCCGCAAAGAAAAAACTAATAATTAAAAATAATTATGCATTGTGCATTATGCATTGTGCATTATGAATTGACTGAAGATGAAATCAATATTCATAGCGTTTGACCAAGCTCACTACGAGAAGATAGTCGACATACTGACACAGAGCAACTGCCGTGGTTACACTTCATTCAGCGATGTGCAGGGGAGAGGAAGCCATAAGGGTGATCCTCACTACGGAAGCCATGCTTGGCCGGGGCTTGCGAGCGCGATCATCACGATTGTGGAAGACTACCAGGTGGACCCGCTGCTTGAAAAACTTCACCATCTTGACCTTGATCGCCCTATGCTCGGACTAAGAGCTTTTGTCTGGAACATAGAAAAAACAATCTGATCATAAGAACGCATCTCAAATTATATGAGATGAGCTCCGCAACCCATTCTCAAAATTGCCTCTCTATATATGGAGGGGCATTTTTATTTGCTTTTTATAAATTTTTTTTATAATTTTACGCCCACAAGAAATCTAAAGAAGGTGATTGTGGTGTGAACTAAGTGAGCACACCGCAATCCGCAATCCGAAAACTGAAAACTATGTATACAAACTTCCAAAAACATCTCTCCAAGGAACTTGACTCCATCAAGGAAGCCGGCCTTTACAAAAACGAGAGAATCATAGTGACTCCTCAGAGTGCCGACATAAAGGTTGAGGGTACTGAAGGGGATGTCCTTAATTTCTGTGCAAACAACTATCTCGGACTTGCCGATAATTCACGCCTCGTGGAAGCCGCAAAGAAGGCTATGGACAATCGAGGCTACGGCATGAGCTCCGTGCGTTTCATCTGCGGCACGCAAGACCTGCACAAAGAGCTTGAAAAAGCTATCTCAGACTATTTCAAGACTGAAGATACTATCCTCTATGCTGCATGCTTCGATGCCAATGGAGGTCTTTTCGAACCTCTTTTTACTGAAGAGGATGCTATCATCTCAGATTCTCTGAATCATGCATCCATCATCGACGGTGTGCGCCTCTGCAAGGCTAAGAGATTCCGCTATGCAAATGCGGATATGGCAGATCTCGAGCGTTGTCTTAAGGAAGCTGACGAACAAGGATGCCGATATAAGATTATTGCCACCGACGGCGTTTTCTCTATGGATGGCAATGTAGCTCCAATGGATAAGATCTGTGAACTTGCAGAGAAGTACAATGCTCTCGTGATGGTGGATGAATCTCATTCTGCCGGAGTTGTCGGACCCACAGGACATGGCGTAGCCGAGCAATTTGACTGCTATGGCAAGATAGATATTTTTACCGGAACTCTCGGAAAGGCTTTCGGAGGAGCAATGGGAGGATTCACTACCGGACCGAAGGAAGTGATCGACATGCTGCGTCAGCGTAGCCGTCCTTATCTCTTCTCCAATTCAGTGGCTCCATCAATCGTGGGTGCAAGCCTTGAAATGTTTAAGATGCTTAAGGAGTCGAATGAACTGAATGCAAAACTGAAAGAGAATGTCAGCTATTTCCGCGACAAGATGCTTGAAGCCGGGTTTGATATCAAGCCTACTCAGTCTGCCATCTGTGCTGTAATGCTCTATGACGCTAAACTCTCACAGGAATTTGCGGCTGAGATGCAGAAAGAAGGTATTTTTGTGACCGGTTTCTACTATCCCGTAGTTCCGAAGGGTCAGGCTCGTATCCGTGTGCAGCTTTCAGCAGCCCACGAGAAAGAACATCTTGACCGTGCAATAGCAGCTTTTATCAAGGTAGGCAAAAAACTTGGTGTCCTTAACAAATAAATATATTAGAAAATGAAAAAAATCATCTTACCTCTCCTCCTGCTTGTCATATCCGCTTGCGGACTTAGAGCTGAGGAGAATCCTGCTCCGGAGGAGCGAGTCATAGCAGTTGCCGAGCGCAAGGCAGCTCCAAACTTTACTCTCAATGATATCAATGGCAAACCACTTTCTCTGTCTGACCTTAAAGGCAAGTGGGTGATTCTTGATTTCTGGGGATCATGGTGCCCATGGTGTATCAAAGGATTTCCTGCCCTGAAGGAAGCTTATAAGCAATACGACGGCAAAGTCGAGGTGCTTGGCATCGACTGTGGCGACACTGAAGAGGCTTGGAAAGAAGCTGTCAAGAAGCATGAGTTGCCTTGGCTTCAGGTCTATAATCCGAAAGGTACTGATCTCACTACTCAATTCGGCATTCAGGGTTACCCAACTAAGTTTATCATCGACCCGAAAGGAAGAATTGCCAATGTGACAATCGGTGAAGACCCCGCTTTCTTCGAGGTTCTCAAAGTGCTTGTAAAATAATCATCTTTTATATGGGGACGCACGGTTCGTGCGTCCTTTTTTCGCACCATAAGCGACTCCTCCCCGATAAATCAGTTGCTTTATCTTGAACGAAGTTGATTATGCATTATGAATTATGCATTATGCATTATGAATTATGCATTATGCATTAAGAATAGTGAATTATGCATTAAGAATAGTGAATTATGAATAATGAATTAAAAGAAGGTCTTAGCTATAAAAGCAAAGCTATCGTGGTGCAGCATCTTACGGCAAAGGCCATTGGCAGCGGCGACCTCCCGGTGCTTGCCACTCCGGCAATGATAGCCCTTATGGAGAATGCCTCCATGCTGGCAGTTGCGCCTCTTCTTGAAGAAAATCAGACTACTGTAGGTGGATACATGGAATGCTCACATCTTGCCTCTACTGCAATGGGTGATGAAGTGGAGGCTGAGGCTATATTAGTGAAGGTGGAGGGTAAATCACTTCATTTTGACATCAAGGCCTATTCAGGGGAAAAGAAAATAGGAGAGGGGCATCATATCCGCTACATCGTAGACAGAGACCGCTTCCTCTCCAAGATTCAATAAACTTCCCTCTCAAATAGGGTTGTGCTTATTCTTAATTTGATTCTTAAGGTCGAGTTTTACATACTTTATGCGATTTCGTCGCCATGTATAGACAGCATGGAGCGATCCATCCGCGCCCTGAATTATACTCGGGTATTCGTATTTGTTGATAGGGCTGTCTTCAAGCGTGATTATGTGCTTCCAATTGCTGCCATCTTCAGATATTGCTATGCTGAGTGGAGTGCGCGGACCTTTAGGAGTCCCTTTTATGGTCTCGAAGTTATTATAAATGAGTACATGCCGTCCATCCTTTAGTGTGACGGCGTCTGTGCCTGACTGATTGTTGGGCACACTGCTTAAAGTCATTGTCGACCATGTCGCTCCGTTGTCGTCGCTAAAGCTCGTGGCGAGTTTCGCATTGCGTGTCCTGCAAAGAATCTGAAGACGCCCATCCTTGAGTTTCAAAATGCTGGGTTGGATGGAATTTATAGGTTGCAAATGAGTGGTGTCGTTGGTGGTAAACATCAGCTCTGAAGGAATTACGCCTGAAGTATTCCACGTCTTGCCGTTATCATCGCTATATTCGATTAAAGCTCGCCAGCCATCATTCTCTCTGCTGCTTGGGCTTATGATTCTTCCGTTGATATATTCCGGCTTGTTTTTGATTGGTCCGAGGAATCCTTCCGGAAGGGCTTCTCGTTCGCTCCAGGTAATTCCTCCGTCGGTCGACCGGGTCATCCATCCGGTCCAGTCTCCTACAGAAGCTCCGATCTTATAGAAAAGAAGCAATTCATCGCTTCCCGGAATTTGGAACAAAACAGGATTCCAACACGATTTCCTACGTGCATTTTCAATCGAACCTTTGAAATTTTCAGCTACAGGGCCTGCAGAGGCAGGAGTAGTATCCTCGTTGATACCGGATAATCCGGCTATTGCACAGAGAGGATCACTCAATTCGAAGACTCCATCCGCTGCAATCTTAGGTTCGGTCCATGTGTCGCTTCCCTTAGGTTTTCGGCTTACATAAATGCACACATCCGGATTTCTCTCCCTTGTGCCTGCAAAGTAAGCTGCCACAAGATCTCCATTGGGAAGTTCGGCAATTGTAGCGGCATGGCATTCTTTGAATGGAGCATTGGTAAAAAGGAATTCCTCGTCGGTTATGCCATCCCTTTCAACACCTGCTGCAGGATCCAACTTCACGTTAAATCGATATTCACCGGAGCCTACACGCCATATGGAGTTATTACCTTCCACTCCAACATATTTGCCACCATCAGCTTTTATTCTTTTCTTATCTACGACTGGAAGATAGATTAAAGCGGAAGTATTACAAGGGATATTAACTTCCCATTCAAGTGTTTTCGTGTCTTTTTTCCAATTGCTTTCAAGCAGACCATAAGGAGTATTGTAGCTTGCGTCAATGCTATCGAGGTCGGGGATCGAGAAGTCGGGTCGAAGTATAATCTCTTTATAACCGGCTTCCCCCGGATTAAAACCTGCCAGGTCCCGGTATAGCCAAGTGATCACATCTCCGAGCATCATCACATGATTGCAACTGTTCATCCTTCGGCTTGCAGTGTCGCCATTCCAAAGTTCCCATATGGCAGTCGCACCATTGGCAATCATGTAGCCCCAACTCGGATAAGTTTGATTGGAAGCAAGCAGCATGGCGACATCTCCGCGCCCAATTCTTGAGAGTTCGCGCATTAGCCAGTTCATTCCGATTACTCCGCAGCTCACATGTCCGTTGTTGGGTATGATGATGGTTTGAATAAGATTGTCAGCCACCGTCTTCCTGTATTCTTCCGGCACCATATCGAAGGCAAGAGGAAGGACATTTGAAGTGACAGTATTATTACCATAAAAAATACTATCAGGATAAAGAATATGAGGATACGTAGCCTTGGAGGTTCCTTTTTTCACTGTCATAAGATGAGTGTTGAAAGCCTCTTTCACCCTATCCGCATCCGACTCCCATGCTAAAGCTTCATTTTCAAGGTTTTGGAGCCTTGCAAACTTCGCCATAAGCTGAGAAATTTTGTAGAAATAGGCTGAGGCAATGAGTGTGCCATCTGTCTTACGGGCAGGATCATTGCTATGTATGAGTTTAGGGTCTTCCGGAGGCACACACCAATCGCCATATTTGTCGGCTGTGATAAGACCTCGAGCATCCGTGAAGTTCTCCCTGATAAATCCCATCCATTTCTTCATCGCATCATAATTATTGATGATAGGGAGAATGTTGCCGGTCTGCTCATAAAGCATATCGCATATGACAGGGAATGTTGACGACCATGTCATATCCGGAGTATAATAATTCCAGAATGCCGGACACACATCGGGAATACAGCCGTCTTCTCTTTGTGCCTCGCGAATGTCTTCAGCCCATTTTGCATATAGATTAGCATTGTCGAGCATGAAATTTTCTCCACATGCACCCATATTGTGGTCGCCGGTCCAAGGTTGGCGTTCATCCCTCTGAGGGCAGTCAAGAGGCATCCCTTTGTAGTTGCTGACTACGCCCCAACGGGCATTGCGCCATAGATTATTGAGCACTTGATTGGAAGATTTGAAATAACCGTTGGAAGCCATATCATCATAGATGACTTCATACACTATATCTTCCGGACCAAGATTATCAATCCCTGCGATTTCTGCAAATTGAAAACCATGATAAGAAAACTCAGGGCTCCACCAACGTCCGTTTTCTTTGCCATTGGCGATATAGGTGTCAGTGCTTTGGGCATGGCGCAGATTCTCTACGTCAAGAGTAAGACTGTCGGGAGTGATACGTTCGGCATATCTTATTCTGATCGTATCCCCTTTGTGAGAGCCATTAATCTTGATTTTTACCCATCCGGCAGTGTTCTGCCCGAAATCTATCAGATATCTGTCGTCAATTTTCTTGAATGACTTCGGTTTTAGAGTCTGCATCACCCGCATATTTTCAGAGGTATTGGCACGCAGAGTCCCATACGGAATCCTTACACGCTGAGGTTTTATCCACGCAGAGTCATCAAAGCCTGACTTAGTCCAGTCTCCAAGTTCAAGATTTGCGTCATAAATCTCGCCATCATACTCATTGTTGCTTCTGATAGGGCCATTGGCTGTGAGCTTCCAATCGTTTTCATTCGTAGATATCCGTTGCTTGCTTCCATCCTCATATTCTATTGTCAGCATCATTCTCAATTGAGGATATCCGAAATCCGGGATTTTGTATGGCTTCCCATTTTGTTGCATGGTGCTATATCTGCCATTCCCTAAAGCCACGGCTATGGCATTCTTAGATGCTTCCCCGGCTATCAATTCCGTTACATCAAATGTATTGTAAAGCACAGTTCTCCGATAGTCTGTTGGAGCCGGAGTCAATACATAATCTCCCACCTTTTCTCCATTTATATATAAATCATAGAGTCCGAGACCGGAAATGTGCGCGATAGCCTTCTTGATTTTTTTGCCTGACGTGTCAAACTCATGGCGAAGGTAGCGGGCACTCTTTCGGCTGTGCATATCCTCGCGATCCCAATCGAAGGGTGCATCCCAGCCGATCCAACGCCCTTCCCAATTGACCTCTCCCATTAGCCCCATAGCCCACATAGCCGGCTCGCTCCATTCGCTTTTCCCTCTATTGGTGTTGATCTTTACTTTCCAGTGGCATTCTTGTTCGGGAGTGAGAGCCTTCCCTTCGTATGGCACCCAAACGGACTTATCGGAAAGGACAATACCGGAGTCCCAAAGGTCTCCGGTATCAGTGTCAAGCAATTCTCGCGATGAAGCCACGAGTATATGATAGGATTTCTGCATGACGCATTTGTCATCAGAAGTGATGGTCCATCCAAGGCGTGGATGTTTGGATTCAATGTTGATTGGATCTTTCCGATGCTCAGTAGTCAGATTGCCGATTTTTATATATGGATATGCAAGCACTGAGGTCATCATCAATGCGAGCGTCACAAGAAATCTATTCATAAAATTATTGCCCGTTGAATTCATAATCAAATTGCACGGTCTTACGGCCATCTCTTTGCTGCAATGTGAATCTGGTGATTATTTTCTTATTAGAGTCAATCTTACCCACTATGGCCGATGTCTTTGTATTTGTTTCATCGCTCAGATGATTGGAAAAGGCATAGCCATCGTTGGCAAATGTGAAATTGAAAATTCTTGTGACATCTACCCCAAGATCCTCACAAAAGAATGTGATGTAAGCGGTATTTGGCGACGAAGCAGGGGTGATCGTTACTGTTCCGGGAGCAGTGACTGTATCATCAAGACCTTTTGTGACTCGTGAATATGTACCTTGATACTCTCCGGCAGCCTCCTTTTCGGGAAGTCCTGAGCGGGGGTTGTCTTCATCTTTATTTCCGGAGCATGCGGCCATCATTATTCCGGAAATAATGAAGATCGCTATATTTTTTAGTATTCTTATCATGATAAAATAGTTTTAATTATTAGTAACCCGGATTCTGGTTTTCTTCACTGATACTTGCGTTGGTTGCAATCTCAGCTGCCGGTATAGGTCTATACCATTTCACTTCACCCCGGGCATTGCTCATATCTTCGATATCGTTGACATAGCTATTAAACTCAACGTTGTATTTGACAAGTTGGCGCGTACGTCTCAGATCCATCCAGCGTGTTGTCTCGGCAAAGAGCTCACGGGCGCGTTCGTCAAGAATGAGGTCGATTGGAGCAGCATTGTAGGCTATTCCAATTTCATAGTCTGGAGTGTAATCATCAAAACTTGACAAAATGGATGCTTTCGCGCGTCGGCGTATATCATTGATAAGATTCAGAGCTTTAGATTCTTCTCCCATCATGAAGTGAGCCTCAGCAGCCGTAAGATACATGTCGCTTACATGAAAGACAACAATATTCCGGTATCCGGCGGATGAAGATGAGGTCACTTGAGGAGTGGTGGGATCATCAAATTTCCTTACACATGTGGTAGCTGCATTGTTGACCTTCACATATTCGTAATAATTTTGTTGAGTAGGGGAGGTCTGCTTCCCATTGCCGTCGAAAGAATATATCACGGCAGGATTGGAAAGGATATGCACGTGGCATTTATTGGGACAGTCTCCTTGTATAAACTGGCTACGGTGCTCCTCGATATATGCTTCTGCCTCGGATATTGTGATCCACCAAGGGAAATATTTGTCAGCAATCACCATCGAGCTTTTTGCTTCAGGAGTTGCAGTATAGTAAGCATAATATCCGGTTGTGGGCCATGACCCTGAGTAATTGTATATAGTAGTCATGAATGTTCCCTCATAGCGTTCATCACCCTTTTCCCAAAGATATAGAGTCTTGGGAGAGGGAGCGAGAACTCCGCTGCTTGACTTAAGCCCGGTCACTGTTGGATCGCCGTAATTACTGCCATATGTCCCTTGTCGGCCATGTCCTCCGGTAAGTTCGTCGCCCGGGAAGCCTGAGCGAGTATACTGAACAGAGAATATCTCTTCAGCGTTACCATCATTCTCCGGAGCCCACTTTTCATCAAAACTCATGCTTAGAGGATTTCCGGCCACAATTTCATCAGCATATTTTGCTGCCTTTGAGAAATATGATGTTCCGGTCACACTATATGTACCCTTCTTTGCATCTACAAGAGTTGTCTCAAGATCCCAACCTGCAGCAAGACATATTTTAGACAGCAATGCTTTCACAGCAGTTCTGCTGATATATCCTCCATGGCTTATCTCAGGCAAAGTAGGCTCATTCATGATTTCCTCAAGTTCATCGATCAGTGCATTGTAGAGTTGATCAATTGGAGTGCGGGGATAATTCTTGTTGGCTGATTCGATATAAGCAATCACGTAAGGTACAGCTCCATATTGCTGAGTCAGGAAATAGTAGCCCAAGCATCGTATGAATTTAGCCTCCGCTTGGTATCTTGGGTTGTCAGCGGCAAATTTGAGAAGACAATTGGCATTGTTGATCATATCATATGCCTGAGTGTAATATTGTTCCACCGCACTGGTCTCCGGGGTGAATTTATAACGATGGAAATCTCCCGGATCAGATGATCTTGTGGCTATATACAAGTCAGTGCCCCATTCTGTAAGATCGGTGTTGTTGACCAGAGGTTTGAGTTTGTTGTATGTATCAACTCGGAGTGCATCAAGACCCTCGGGAGTGGCACAGTATTCGTAGGCATCCTTACCCGCCTTGTTTTCAGACTCCAGGAAATCACTGCAGCCGAAGGAGGCAAGAAGAGTGAGAGTAAGTGAATAATATAAATATTTGCGTTTCATTCTATCTTCATTTTATAATAAGACTCTATCATTTCTCTCAGAACTTGATGTTGGCTCCAAATTGCCAAGTGATGGTGCTTGGTCCGTCGTTATTAAGAGAGGCATCTGCCCATTCCGGATCATATCCTTTATACTTGGTGAAGATAAAGGGATTGGTCACCGTGCAATAAAGCCTGAGCTGAGAGCATCCGATATGTTTAAGCAGATTTTTTGAGAATGAATATCCCAAAGTGATATGCTTTACCTTTACAAAAGAGGCATCTGTATATGAGTTTGTCGAGCCCATCCAGTTTTCAGTGCCGAGTCCGCTGTTGGCAACTCCATTATTAGGGAAAGGATAATTGCCATAGTGGGTATCCGCCTGATATTTGGGATTGATGTATGATCCGTCGGCATTTACACCATCGCAATCTATGAGAGTGCCGGCTGGAATATACCAATCTACGTCTAACTTAGAGCGGCCTCTATCGTCCATATATAAATATTCCTGATAGAAGTTGGAGAATACAGTATAATGCTGCTTGGTATAAATGGAGAAAGAGAAGTCCCAATTTTTGAATGTAAGGTTTGAAGTGAAGCTTCCGGTGAAGTCCGGCTCTCCATTGTAGATCTTCTTGTCTTCATCTGTGAAGCGTCCGTCACCGTTTCGGTCAAGGATTTTCGGATTGCCTTCTATCTGTCCGTAGCACTTGTAGTAGTATTCAGATTCCTTTACTGTAGAACCGGGATTGAAACCCTTAAGGCGTGCAATTTCATTGTCAGGCACCACCATGTCGCGGTTGCTTACTATGCCTACCCATTCATATCCGTAGACATTGCGATATGGTTGCCCGATAATAAGGTTGCCCGTTGAGTTACCTGAATAGTAGTTGCCCGTTCCATTGATTTCGAGCACTTTGTTGTCGTTATGTGCGAAAGTGAATGTAGTGGTCCAATGCCAGTCGCGTGTGACTATATTTTCTGTAGTCAAGCCTATTTCGATACCTTTATTGCGTACAGACCCGATGTTGGTGGTAAGGCTTTTGCCACCTGCTTCAAGGGGAAGTTTCACATTGTAGAGGAGGTCTTTAGATTTCTTATTATAGAACTCGATGTTTCCTCTGATTCTTTCGTTGAGGAATCCAAAATCAAGACCGACATTAAATTCATGTGATTTTTCCCATTTAAGAGCGCGATCAACAACACCTGCCGGAGACTGCCCCTGATAGTAGACCCCATCAAAAGAATAGTAACCTACGTTGCCAAGAGCAAGCTGTGTGGCATAGGAACCGACATTGTTATTGCCGGTGACACCATAAGACAATCTCAGCTTGAGATTAGAAAGCCAGTCTCTGGTAGACTCCATGAAAGATTCTTGAGTGATACGCCATGCAAGAGCAAGCGATGGAAAGGCTTCCCAACGGTTGCCTTTTGCAAATTTTGAACTTCCATCCCAGCGTACGGTTCCGGTGAAAAGATATCTCTCATCGAAAGAATAGTTTGCTCGTAGGGCGTAAGACATCAGGCTTGTCTCAGAATAACCGGTACCTGAATTGTTGTAGTTGTATCCTTGATTAGAAGTGCCGAGATTCCACCAATAAGTGCCATCAAGCACATTGTTGTAATATAGTTTCTCATTTTCTCCATTTGAGTAAGCAGCAGAGATCAATCCCATTAGATTGAGATGATGACGATCGCGCCATGTATGGTCGTAAGTCACGATGTTGTCCCAGGTCCAAGAGAATCCTTGGTTTGTAGTGCGACGAGCCTCATTTTGTGTTTCTCCGGCTTCCGTGCCTTGGAAGAATCCATAGCGTTCATAATTGAAAGTCGGAGAGAAGGTAGTCTTGATTGTGAGGTCTTTGATGGGCTGAACTTGCAGATAGACATTTGCCATGCCCATCCACGAAAGCCGGTTAGACCATTCGTTGTTCATGTATACCAGCGGACTGATTTGCCCCGTGAATTGATATTCATCTGTGTGCAAGGCTTCCTTGCTGCCCGGTTTGTAGTTGATCTTGCCATTCTCATCATAAGGCTGCATAAAAGGATTTTCGCGGAATGCATATCTTACTGCATTGTCACTGGCGTAGTCATGATTCATTCTGCCGAGATTGACGCTTAGTCCGGAGGTGATTATATTACTCAGTCTTGCATCAAAACTTCCTTTGAGTGAGAATTTGTTTTGTTCATCATTTTTATAGATGCCCTTTTCATCTGCATATCCAAGGCCAAGATGATAGCTAACCCTGTCTGTCGAACCGCTTACCGCTACATAATGATTCTGCTGATGTCCGGTGCGGAGCACATAATCAGGCCAATTGTAGGTCTGACCATTTTCGAGCAATTCTTTCATCCGGTAGATACCTGTCTCTCTATCCAAGAGTAGGCAACGGTTGATATCATCATTGATCATCACGGGGCTTCCATTCATATAGTCGGCACCCGCAATGTTCAGGAATTTCATGAAACGGTATTTATAGAATTCATCGGCTGTTTGGAAATCAGGCATATGAGTTGCCTTGCTTATACCATAATAGCCGTCGTATGAAATGGTTGGTTTAGTAGCATGTCCTCCTACTGTGATACCGCTTTTAGTAGTGATCATCACAACGCCTGCAGTGGCACGTGAGCCGTAGATGGCCGTTGAGGAGGCATCTTTAAGGATATCGATTCTTTCTATATCCTGAGGGTTCAGGAAATCCATATTGCTGCTAATCACTCCGTCAATGACATATAGCGGAGACTGTGAACTTGAAATTGAGTTCTTCCCTCGAATCTCGATGTTGAAGTCACTTCCGGCGCGTCCGCTGCTTTTTGTGATATTGACACCCGGAACGCTTCCTTGCAGGTTTTCAAGGATTGAAGAAGCCCCTTTTTCGTTCAGCTTAGCATTGCTTATTGATCCTACAGCTCCTGTATGATCATTTTTCTTGATCGTTCCATATCCGACCACCACTACTTCATTTAGCTCGTTGGCAGTCTCTTTCAATACGAAATTCAATTGCTTTTGTCCATCAGCTTTTATGGATTTTTTTTCGAAGCCAACGTAAGACACTTCAATTTTCGAATTAGGATTTACGGAGGGGAGGGAAAAGCGTCCATCGATATCCGTAGCTGTCACTGCTTTCCCGTCAACATATACGTAGGCTCCAATCAATGGCTCTCCATTTTCATCTGTCACTATGCCAGTCACCGGTTGTTGGGCAGAAGCTAATAGTGCAGAGAAAGAAAAAGCCAAAGAGATGATTAGTTTCTTATTTAGTATCTTCATGATTAAGTTAGTAATGTCAGGATGCATTTATATGGGGAAAGATCATAAAACGGCCTTAAGCCGTTTTATGGTCTTTCAAAATATTGACACTAATTAGTGTTGGATGAATTTCTTGCCGTTTTTGATTACGATGCCCTTGTAGTCATCGCTTACTTTCTGGCCAAATACGTTGTAGATGGAATTATCTGAAATCTGATTTTCAATAACGCTATCTACTGCATTCAGATCATAAACGGGCTTAACATATACGCTTGCAGCTTCATCAGCGGCAGCTCTTGTCAGATAGACTGTGATCTTCACTTGCTCTTGGTTGTTGCCACTGAAGAAGAATGGGAAGATACCCTCATAAGGTGCATCTGCAAAATCAAGGGCTGCCCAAGTATAGCCGGCGTTATAGAATACCGGAGCTTCCATAGTAGTGACACAAGGATCGAGAGGATATGCAGCCTTTGTGATAATTGTGTTATTGTCAGTCACATTCTGTCCGATAGGATCTACCCATTCGTAGCCGTCGTTGTCGCCAACGCCGTAGGCATATAGATAATCCCAGTTGTCACCCAAAGAATAGCCGGAGAATTCTACGCGGTATACCTTGTTGTCGCCAAGTTGGATAGTGTATTTAGTATTGTTCTTGAAGTTGATACCTTCGTTCCAGTCCTGACGTTCCACTTCTTTCCAAGCTCTTCCTGCCATGTTGAGATACATGTCAGTGCCTTTGAAATACCAGTCCTGACCGCCCATTTCAGCAGTCTTGTCGGCATCATAGGTAGACACTTCAAAAGAGAATTTGGAATTGTTGGCAGCCTCGGCAGCTTCCTTAGTAGTATAGATGCGGATCAGACACTGCTCCTGATTGTTGCCGCTGAAGATGAATGGGAACACTCCTTCATATGGCTCGTCAATGAAGTCAAGTACAGCCCATGTATAACCGGCTTTGTTATAGACAGGAGCACCCAGTGTGCTTTCGCATGGATCAAGAGGATATTTTGCCTGCTCTATGATCTTTGTATTGTCAAGAACACTCTTTCCGATGGGGTCAACCCACTCATAGCCGTCGTTGTCACCAACGCCGTAGGCATAAAGATAATCCCAGTTGTCGCCAAGTGAGAAACCTGCGAATTCAATGCGATACGCTTTCACATTGCCGAGTTGGATGGTGTAGTTGGTGTTGTTTTTGAAGTTAAGGCCATTATCCCAGCCTTGACGTTCCACTACTTTCCAAGCACGTCCTGACATATTGAGGTAGACCTCTGTTCCGTTGAAATACCAATCCTGGCCTCCCAATTCCTGAGACTTGGCCTCATCGTAGTTAGCCGCTGAAAGCACAATGACGTCGCTTTCCTGAGCGAATGCACCCAGTCCGACAAGTGCACTTGCGATTAAAGTAAAGATTTTTTTCATTTTTTGTTATTGGTTGGTTAACAGTAATTATGTTTCGAAGCCTAAGGGACTCTCCCTTGGCATTTGATTCCCAAAATTAGTCTTAATATTTTTTTGATGATTGCACTTATTAATGTATTGATTGCACTTTTTTGCACAAATACTTAGAAATCAATAAAAGTATGCAATTAGTGAATGATTATCCCCCTATTGAGGCTTCTGTCTGCGCCAGTCGTTGGGTGTCACACCGGCTACCCCCTTAAACACTCTGTTGAAATATTGAGGAGAAGAGAATCCGCACATATATGAAATTTCAGCAACGGTCATATCTGAATTCTGAAGCAATTCCATAGCAAATTTGACGCGCATGCTTTTCAATAATTCCACGGGAGACATGGCGAAAAGAGACTTTACCTTCTTATTGAAAACTGTCCGTCCGAGATTCATGGCGTCAGCCATCTCTTCGATGGTCAGTTCTGAATTACCAAGTTTTTCCTTTATTAGACTACGGAGGTCTGAAATGAATTTCTCGTCAAAACGAGTCAATACCGGGAGAAGATTGTCATTCTCATCTTCCGACTGAAGGATTTCTGAAGATTGCTTCGAGTTCAAGAAGTAGTCACGAAGGCGTGTTCGTTGGTTGAGGAGCGACTTGACTCTGCTCCGGAGATATGATGCACTGAAAGGCTTGGTGATATAGTCGTCTGCTCCACATTCGATTCCTTCGATACGGTCTCTAATAGAAGCCTTAGCAGAAAGCAGTATAAATGGTATATGACTGCATTCAGGAGTCTCTCTGACCCTTGCAAGCAACTCAAGGCCGTCCATGCGAGGCATCATGATGTCGGATATGATCATTTGTGGCAATTCTTCACCCAATTTTTCCCATGCTTCCACCCCATCAGAAGCAGAGATCACATTATATCTGTCGCAAAGCATCTGATACATCAGATGGCGCAGTTCGTTATTGTCTTCGACAATCAATATGGAAGCTCTTTCGTCGGAGCGCTGTTCGGGAGATTCATTTGTAGAAGAATGTGGATCGTCAGGAGTGTAATCATTAGTATGATCGTCGGAATCTTTCCTATTACTATCAGCTAAAATGAACTCTACGTTAGGATTTCCTTGAAGTGCAGATATGTTTCCGGGGAGTCTCACCTCGAAGCGGCTCCCTTCATTAGGAATTGAGTCGACACTTAGAGTTCCATGTAGGATTCCTACAAGTTCCTGCACAAGGGAAAGTCCGATTCCACTTGAGTTAGATCCATTTTTTCTCCCGGCTGTATCAAACCGGTCGAAGATATTGTTAAGACGTTGCCTGTCGATACCCGCTCCGGTGTCCGAGACAATTACCACAATTGCATCTCCTTCACTTCTAACTTCCAATTCAATTTTTTCTCCGTCGGGAGTATACTTGAAGGCATTTGAAAGGAGATTGAAAACAATTTTCTCCAATTTGTCAATGTCGGTATACATCCAAAAGCTATCCATGCTCATTTTCAATGAGAAATCAATGTGCTTTTGATTGGCTATGGAAGTGAAATCTTCATATATCCGATTGAATAGAGGCATAATATCAGAATATTCCACATATATGTGCATCTTGTTGTTTTGGATCTTCCTGATATCGAGAAGCTGATTGATGAGTTTCAGCATTCGGTCGGTATTATTCTTGGCAATCCTGATATAATCTTTCCCTTTTTCGGATAATGTAGGGTCGGCCATCACTTCCTCTATTGGATTCACTATCAAAGTGAGAGGAGTGCGCAGTTCATGCGACACATCAGTGAAAAACCGAAGTTTTAGCTTCGTCAGTTCCTGCTCCACGCTCACCTGACGGCGTAGTCGGTGGATGAAAGTGACAATAAACCAGATAGCGAGACCAAAAGCAATTATCAACAATACTGAAAGAATCCACACCCATATAGTCTCCATGAAGGTTTTTTCGATATGGATATGAAGGGTGGCCACATTATCCATCCATACGCCATCGCCGTTGGTAGATCTTACTTCAAGAATGTGGTCTCCTCCTGGAAGCCCATGGAAAGCAGGAGCGTGAAGATGCCCTATTTCAAGCCATTTGTCATCACCATCCATGCGGTAGGCGTAAGATATATTTTCGGTGTTATCATAGTCGAAGGCTATGAAAGAGATGGTGAAATTGCGTTCGTCTTTTTTTAGGTTTAGTTTTCCATCATTGATGATAATAACTTTTATAGAGTCATTTTCAGAAGAAATGGATGCATGATCAAAAATGATTTTTGGCACAAAATTGCTTTTGGTCAAGTTTTTGAGATCCACTTTCAAAGTCCCGTTGAGAGTAGGGAAATAGGCAATGTCATCAGAAGTCTTAAGAAAAGGGGCTTCCGACAGTGTCAGTGGCAAATGGAAAGTGTGCCAGTCATAAGTGTCAATGGTGTTTGTACGGGGAGAGTAGCTGCAAATGGCATTTTCAAGAGAAATCCATAGTTTCCCGGTTTTGTCTTCGCTGATGGCATATACCATATCGGTCGGAAGTCCTTCACGTGTGCCGATGTAAGAAAATGTCAAGTCGTCGGAGAGAAGATTGTTGCCATTAAGTTTGCATATTCCACCTCCGTGGGCAATCACATAGATTTGATGCCGGCTATCTTCAAATGTGAAAAAAATGTCGTTGCTGCTCAAAGTGGATTTCTTTGACAAATCACACCAGTTTCTGTAAAATTTAATGTCAGTGGGATCTTCAAAATCTGAAGCGAACGTGACGAGTCCTTCGGTCGTGCCCACCATTATGATACCCTCAGAGGTCTCAGTGATATGCCTGACTTTCTTGCATCTTGCATTATCGAAAGAATATTGGATGCCACCATTGTTGTTGTTAAGAAATTCTATTTCTCCTTCATTTTCATTGACAAGGTTGATTCCTCCACCATAAGTGCCGATCCAAATCCTTCCTTTTTTATCTTCAAATATTGAGTATATGGAATTGCAGTTGATGCTTCTTGCTTTATCTTTATTATAGCTGAAACGTTGCAGTTTAAAGCTTTCAGAAGATGTTGGCGTTGCAAGGAAAAGACCATCCTCTCTGGTTCCAATCCAGATTCTTCCTTTCTTGTCTTCGGTCAAAGCATATACATTTGAAGGGAACCTTGTAGCGGGATTTTTATCTATATGCCCGGTCTGTGGATTGAAATATCCGGTCAGAACTCCTTCATTATCATATATCGAGATGTCTCCATTTTTTGTACCATTCCACACTCTACCGTTCTTATCAATCAGTAGACTGCGTGTCTCGTAATCAGAGAATGATAAAAAGTCGGATTGTCCTGTAGGGAATGTAATCTTATTGAATCCCCATTCGTCGCGGCCCCATATATTATTTTGGTTATCTATCATATAAGTGAGCAGGATGCTGGGGGGAGTTGTCTTGTGACCGTCCTGGTAATAATATGCTTTTTCAAGCGCATCCTTTTCTCTGTTGTAGTGACACAAGCTGCCGTAAAGAGGAGCCACCCATAATTCTCCGCGGCTGTCTTCTACAGCAAAACATACATTCTGATCTGTAGCACCCCCGGGGACCGACATCTTCTTGACAGACTTTTTATTCAGATTTATGCGAAAGACTTCTTTGTCGGTCAGCATCCATAAGCCATCGTCTTGAAGTTTTGACCTTGTCTTGTAAAGCACGGAAAAAGAATAGGGTTGGATCCCTTCTATAGGGATAGCCTGCTTTTCTCCGGTGGATGCATCATATAGGAGAAGACCTTCCTTTGTAGATAAAATACAAGAGTTATCATCTATTTTAATGGCATCCCCTCGTGATTCTACAATAAGGCCATCAAGCTTCACGTCGGTCAATCCTTCAGATGGGTCATACTCAACAAGGATTCCTTTGTCGTCTACAAGCAGAAGCTTGGATCCGACATCAATAGCCTTTATAAAATGTCTCATTCCGGAAAGCCCTTTCTTTCCATATACCCAATATCCTTTGTCGGAGAGAATCCATTCTCCTCCGGTAGCATCTGAATAAATGCCGTTGATTTGCATCTTACCTTTCGGAAAGAGATTGCTGAAATGCTCTATGCCATTTTCTTTTGCATAGTTTTCCCCATTAATTCGCCAAAAATTGCCATTATCATCAGATATCCACACAATTCCGTCGTCAAGCTGGAAAAAACTTTTTATTTCATTGCATCTCAGGATGTCCTGATGAAAGGAGAATGGGTCAAAGAAAGTTTCCTTTTCCGAGTCGAAGAGATACAGGCGACGATCGTAGGTCTCACACCAGATGCCATGTCTGAAAGCTACGTTTATGTTTTGGATTCTATTATGTTGAAGTCGGGTTTCGTCGGTAGGGTAAGATTTATATTTATGAAAATCATATCCGTCAAATTTTTCAAGACCATTCCAGGTTGCGATCCACACATAGCCATCCTCATCCTGCACCATGTTCTGTATCCGATACATCGACTGGCTGGATGAGTTGGAATAATTCTTAACGTCCACACGTCCATTGGCATTGGCTGCCACCATATCTGCCGCCAATAGACTTATATATATGAAAAATATATATTTGAATGATTTGAAAAATCCTTCTGACATAATATGATTGTTGGAATGTTACACTCCAAGAGCGCCGTAGGTGTTGACAGCCTTAACGGTCACTTTCCCCTTTGGTGCATGAGAAAGTTCGCATGAAGTAGCTGTAGAGAATGCTGCCACTTCATCATTGTCAAACACTATATATCCGCGAGCCTCCGGCACCGCTGTCCAATTTACCGCTTTCTTTGATACATTAATATTTTCGGGAGCCGGCAGGCGTGTCATCATCTGTCGGGGATCCCAACCGTCAGCACCTGGTATCATATTGGCATAGACAAGTTGAGACGCCTCTTCTTCGGAGATGGAAGTGCGGGATTCTCCCGACATCTTTTCACCTTCCCTGGTATAATTATAAGTGGATTTCCGGTTGGTAAGGTCCAAGTGATTGCCTTCACTGTCGTGGCTGCCGAATTCAGCGAAGAGTGTAGGAGCAGTACCCATATCAGCCCAACCTTCCGGGGCCAATGGTATTCGCATCTCAGTGTTGACGAATTGTGCTTTAGGAGTGTTATGCCAAGGACGTCCGAGGAGCTGACTTCCATCTGCAGCTTGCTCATTTCCGTCGATCACGCAGTCGCGAATCACATAGCCATAAAGGGAAGCTGAGTGGCATGGTGCCACTATCACCGAACCGCTACGCACATTATAGAATGTAGAATTCTCTACGAGAACATCCCCTCCACCATAAAGATAATCTACGGCTCCCTCAATCCAGCAGTTGTTGACGTAATGGCGTTCGTGATCTTTGGTAGTTGTCATCCATGTATCTTGGAATGATCGGAAGATGCAGTTGTTGAAAGCGGCGCAATCGGCATGGCTTTTCATAGCAAGAGCCTGAGGTCCGTTTTGGGCATACACACCGTAATCGTTGATATAAGAAATGTTTTCAGTATAGAAATGAGGTGCCTTGACAACTACCACAGACCCTTCGAGTTCAAAATTCTTTGATTCGGGATTGTGGACAGAGTATTTCCAGAATTCTTCTTCCAGATTATCCGGACGGCCACCGACATTCAGTTTAAGATGAATGATGGTCTGCTCTTTATTCTGACCGATAAGATGTATGTACGGTTTGGTAGCCGGAATCACTACCTGCTCCTCATAATCACCATTTTTTATAAAAATAAGATATGGAGTGCTAAGGCTGTCGGGGGCAGCGTTCACAGCTTGCTGGATTGAATTATAATCTCCGGAACCATCTTGGGCTACGACAGCGTCAAATGGATTTGAGGGTCGGATAGCGGAGCAGCTGACACCCATAAATCCACACATAAACAAAGCTAAAAATTTGTGAAAGGTTTTCATCGTTTCAATCAATTTAGATTTCAAAATTAATCATTAGAAGCGCTACGATGATTGTAATTTCTTTCACTTATATTATACTTTTTGAGTTTAGGGATTTCCGCGGATAAAATAATGCAATATAATCCACAAAAAATCCACCTTCTCGGTTGATAATAACGGACGCGGACACATTCAAGGAATGTGTCCGCGTCGGCTGAAAGTCTTTGTAGACCTTCGGAAGTTCAGATATTCTATAATGAGGGTCTATATCAGAAGAGGGGCATGGTGGAGGTGCTCTGGATGTATTTTCGGTTGAATTCTTCGTCGCTCATGCAAAGCATAAGGATGCCTTGGATGAGGGTTACGATAGTCCAGAGTCCGCAAGTGATGCAAGTGAGAAGGATGGTAAAGATTCCGCCCCACACTTTATTGAGAATGAAATATTGGACGCCCAGTCCTCCCAATACGATGGCAAAGATGCCACAAAGGAGTTTCTTATTTTCGATTTCGTTATTATAGGAAGCCCCTCCTTGCTGACGCAAGGCCATCATGAGTTCGGGATATGTATATAGGGGGCGCCAGTTGATGCCGTCGGTACTTACACTTGTATTCTGATTGATATTATAAGCCGCCATCTGCTGCATGGTCATGGGTCCGACAGCAGTCCCATTTATGAAAATATAATACTGCATAGATATTTTGTTTATGAGGTTGAAATGGTTTAAGAAGTTAATGAGTTGATTTTTTGGCAAAGATAGTGATAAGTATTGAAAATGGCAAATAAAAAAGGTCCCATTTATAAAACGGAACCCTTAATTAAGTTTGAAAAATGGTGACGTTGGTACCGGAATTAAAATGGCATTAGTATTTTACAGTTGCATCCTCAATAGGAGATTTCTGAATGATAATGCCCTCTTTGTTAGCCTTGGTTCTTATTTTTTTCATTTCTTTTTGAGCTTCTCTAAAGGCTTTTTTCATTCTTACATAATTTGAAGAAGACATGCTTTGTAATGTGCCTCCTTTCTTTTTCCCATCACTCTCCTTTACGGAATAACCAAGATTGGTGAGTGAATCATAATGTCTTTCAGCCACGCGTTGCCATCTGGTGTATTCTTGTTGATAAAAAGAATTTGAAGTTGAACTGGATGTGGAATTGCTATTTTGGGTATCAGAACCATTGTATTGATTATTCTGAATATTGAAATAATCTCTGTCCTGAGAACTGTTGCCATTAGAATCTGCATAAGCAGTTGCAACACCTCCGGCAACCGCGACAGTAGCCAAGGTCGCTGCTCCTATATGTGACCATACCTTACCCTTGAAGTTTATTCCAATTGTAAGATTGATTGAATTTTTATAATAGTCTCTTGGCCCATTTAGGAATAATGGATTTTGCCATTCTAAACCGAAACTCATACAACGATGTCTAAAAGCTGCTGATAAGTTTAATCCAACAGAAATGGGGTCGCCAAATCCTCTCTCAGTACACATCCCTACATAAGGACCGAATCCAAAATTAAAACTATTCTTTTCATTTAGCGCTAATTTATATCCTGCCTTAATCGGAAGTTCAAGAATATTATTTCTGTAAAATTCAAATTCACTGTAATTATCATAATTTTCCAAAATATATTCAGGATCGAATTTATTCCCTTTTTCTTGGCTGATGGTGAGTTTATTTCGATATGCTAACCCGGTTTCTATGAAGGCTGGAACAGAATTTGACACCGGAATCTGCAGGAGAAGAGCTCCTTTTAATTCATAGCTTGATCCTTTAGTCAGCTCATATGGATTATTAAGTTGGTGATCCACGTCTGTGCCATATTGTTTTAAATACATGCCACCAAATTGAAGTTGCCAATTAACTTCAGCCAAAGATAGGATTGGTGTTAGAAGTAGTAAAAGAAATGTAAAAAGCTTGTATCCTTTTATTCTCATGGCTTTTTCGATGCCTCGGTCATCCTCTCGTTGGCGTTAAGTGAAAAAAGAAAAAGCGTAGGAGTCTGTATCGGTTGCTGTCCTACCACTTGAGGCTTCTCGCATTGCCCTATCTAAGTCGGACAGCAACGCAGAAGCCCACGCTAGTATATGCAACATTTTCCGGATTTGCTCTCACGAGCAAATCCGTTGAAAAAGATTGTGCATATCCAAGGGCATCTATCGTTGCTAAATCCTTGACTTAGATGGAAATTTTGCGAGAATTTCAAGTGGTCAAGAATTAGCGTTGATAAACGCTTTTTATTATCTAACAAACATAAATATTTTATATTTGCTTCAGACCCACCATCGACCCACTAACCATGGGCTTCCGTATGTCAGTCTGTCGCGCAAAGATAATACTAATTTTTAATTCTACCAAAAATTTTAAATATTTATATTGAAAAAATTTACAGATGTCTCGATTCTAACAGTCTCAACTATCCTTTATTATTGTGTCCATTGTTTATGATTGTAAGTTTCGCTTGAATAAATATCTTGAGTGCAATTCTATAGCGCAGGAACTGCGCTAATTCTCTGCGCACTCCGGGCGATGCGAAGCAGCCCGTTTTGCTTTGCAAGCTTGCAATAACCGAGTCGCGAAGCTTCTTCAATAGAACCCTCTGCTCCTCTGCGCTTCTCTGCGTGAGATATTCAGAGCCTACGAAAATTAAGTATAAATTTATTCAATCAATAAGCTGAAACACTCCCCAATAATAAGGATTGTCAAATCGCTTGATCAGTTCAAGTTGAGCCTTGCGATGAGCTGTAGAAATTCCACTCCCATTCATAAGGGTTATATAGAATTCCTTCAGATATGCATCCCCCGCCTCTTTATCAAGATTCCACGCCGTAGTGATGAGAGTCTTGCATCCCGCCAATTTCAAGGCTCGCCGCAACCCTAAGATACCTTCTTCGGGATCAATGTCTCCATTGCCGGTGTCGCACGCTATCAGGGTCAAAAGATCTACTCCGCGGAGGTCAAGAGAAGCCAATTCCTCTCCATTGAGCACACCATCTTCAATTCCTGTGATGACATTCCTGCCACACCATGCTCTCTCTGCTCCACTTAGCATAATCCCAGTTCTAAACAGCGGAAGATATTCTATCTCCATCTTGTCATTAAACTTATGCTTGACGTGTTGGGTGCAGTAGTATGGTTTTTCAAAAGGGCGCAGGGTTTTCGGCATACTGAATGCATGGGTGACTATGTTCACTGTGCCTACCTCTCGCCCTGAAAAGTATTTAAATGCGTGTTCACTCGCTTTGACACCTGTTGGCATCACGAGTTGCACATTCTTTTCTTTGAATATTGCCACAAGCCAATCGAAGTCCTCGGGAGTATGTAAGGGAGGTATCGATCCTGAATCGGAGAAGACACCATGTAAGTCCGAATCTTGTTCTATATATGCCGGATATAATTTGCGTTTTGCGCCAAACTTATTAGCGTTGGCTATAAGGTCTAATCGGTCGCAATAATAATCGATGGCGCAAAAAGAAAACAATCTTGGTGGCATGTATGAGTCCCCGGCTTTGGCTGTGTCAAGAGCTTCCGCAGAAGAAAGGATATGGAATTCGAATTCTTCTCCAAGATATGTATCATCATGGCATATTGCATCCGGCATGATAAGACCGAGGCTGCCGGCAGGACAATAGTAAATCCGTTTTTTCTGTTTAACTTCATCTATTATCGGCTGCCATAATTTCTCATATAGAAAACTACTGCCATATCTTTTCTCAACCATTTTTTTAGCTTCCTCATCTTGAGTATGACTCATAAAGGCATCAAATTCTTCTACGCTGCATAGTGGAATTATCTTACCCTTAGGATTATCCTTGGTGATAACTATAGTGTAATATCTATCTCCATCATTGCTCTCGAGTGTGCCGAAATCTACGAAACATTCGTTATTCTCCAACTTATTTGCGATGGATTCGGTGGATGTCATATGATAGAGGTAGTTTTCGAAATCATGCATAGTATGATGATGCAGAAGTTCCTTTTGAATTTGCTCGTATCTCGCTAATATTTCTTTTTCTCCTACAACACACGACACCCATTTTTGACGGGTCTTCATCAGACTGTCGGTCAATTCGATTGCTTTCTCATCACCATTCCTCCGCAGCGCATCCAACGTCTTCACTGCCGAACGCAACATTATCTGTCTCTCATACTGGAAAGCATTCAAGCATGCATTGATGTCTGTGACGCTGCCCGAACCATCAATTAGACCATACTTGATATCCTTCCATCTGTCTTTAATCTGACTCCATCGCTCTTCCCGTTGACTATCCGTAAGAAAGGAGAGAGCTTTGTCATTGGCGGTGATGAACCTCCTTATTTCTTCTTCCCTTGTCTCATTATTACGGTTTGAAGTGAAGATCCAATGGAAATCATCAATTATCGGTTGGATGTTAAGACTATTGCGCTCTGCTATCTCATTGGCAGTCTCCGCAAGGCATTTCCAAAGGATTTTTCTTTTATCGCTTCGATGAGCCAGCGCAAGATAGACCATTGTCTCGCAATAAGCTGCATCCGGCTCGGTCTTCATTCTCAAATCCATATCTATCTTATTCTGTCGCAATATCTCGATAGCATCCTCTGGCGTGTCCAATTTTAGGTAAAGAAGCCCAAGCTTATTTGCCACTTCATTGCGCCATTCCTTGTTGTGCCCGTTTGTCCATGTCTGATTATAGAGCGAAATGAGAAGTTTCTCAGATTCTTTCAGCTTATTATTTGCCATTAGGTCGACAGCATTGCGAATTGCATTTGCCATAGAATCAGCCGAGATGTAGTCAGACGGATTTCCCATCTGTGGCAGCTTTTCAGGATGACCTCCGAATGCATTTTTTGCTTGGTTGACTATCGCCACTTGTGAGCCAACCGAAAGTTCAAGCATTAGCCAATCAAGTGGCTCATTTTTATACTTATTGCGTAGAGTGGCAGTTTGATTCACTATTTCCCCCATCAATAGTAAATCCTCCACACTCTCTGCAAGATCCTGACCTCTCACGATTGCTTCCGTAAGAAGCACCATCGCTTTCAGGCTGTCGCCATTTTGCTTAAGTATATCAAGCCCCTCGTTGGCTAAAGGCCGTATTTGGTCGAATGGTCTACTGATAGTTTGTGCAGACACATTCGGAATTATAATTACGCTTAAAGCTATAATTAGTTGTAGAAGACACTTCATGGCAAGTTCCATATTCAAGTTTCGCTTGTCTATCTTTTCTTAATTTTTATTCCCCACTGAGGCTATCCGCGCCAGCCAGCGAAGCGCAGCTCAGCTCATGTCCGCACGCGCAAGCCACCGTCGCGAAGCCTCCCGATGCATTTTCAATTGCAAGAATAAATAAAATCCGCGAAAATCCGCTCGCTTCGGCGAGAAAAGCAAGCGTAGCGTAGCGATCCGCGTTGAAACTAATCTATTAATATCCAATATTTCTGCTTCTCCATACTTAAGATCATTAGAGCTTACGAAAGTTCAATTACTTGTAAATATTGATGGTAGGATGTTGCTGCGACATGAAAATATCCCATTCAGAATATTTCTCTTTTATGAAGAAGCTCTCCCAGTTATTCATAGTTATTCCTGATTCAATTAGATTTCTAAGGCAATATGAAAGAGATCCATATAATCGTTTGGATGTAGGTTCGCGATACTCATAATTGCGCTCGTTATCCCGACATGCGCTTACTACTATCATCGTTGCTCCTTTTGAAAACTCATTTGGCTGAGGATTCTTAGCAAGCTTGCTACTCCTAGTGATTTTCAGGATCTCTGCAGTGCCTCTGACGGGTCCGATTTTCTTCACATCCCCTTGCTCAATCATAGATTTAGCCATTTCAAGACCCTCGCTATAGCAGGCGTCAAACGCCACAAAGAGATATCCTTTGCTCCCTAATTTTTGCTTTATTTCTTCAAGAAGAGGATTGAGTTCGTCGTCAATCAGATGGTTTTCCCCATTATAATAATTGTTGCCGACTTTGTATCGTCGGGTTCTGCATGCATCAAAGGGCACTAAAGCCTCATCAAAAGGCTTTTTCTTTTCATCGCCATTAAGATCGGAGATAGGTTGACCATGACATGAAAAATGAATGAATACCTTGTCTCCCGGCTTGCATTGATTCGCCAGATGCTTCATTGTCTTGATTATGGAAGCTTTGGTTGCCTGGCTATTCTTTAGGCATTTCATATTTTCGGGTTTGAAGCCGTGTCTATTCAATGCCTGAGAGATCATATCCACATCCTTATCGCCATGAATCGTCGACCATCCGGTATTTCGGGTGTCATACTTCCCGATCCCAACGAGAAGAGCCCTGTTTTCAGCAGCAACGCTCAAAACCAAGCAAACCCCAAGAAGCAACATGATAACAATTCTCTTCATAACAGCCGAATAACTATTAATATACTTTTGATGACTACAAATATAATACTAAATTCTGTATCCCCAAAATTCATTTGTATCTCCCCATCCCGGTAGCTATCCGCGCCAGCCAGCGAAGCGCAGGTCAGCTCAAATCAGCGTGCGAAAGCCACCGTCGCGAAGCCTCCGAAGCATATCTAATTGCAAAAAAATTAGAAAATCCGCGAAAATCCGCGAAAATCCGCTCGCATCGGCGAGAAAAGCAAGCGAAGCGTAGCGATCCGCGTTGCCAGTAATACTTTGTTATCCATATGACTATAGCCTTAATTAGCAAATTTTGGAGCTTGCGAAAGTTGAGGTTATTATCTCATTCGTGAATAAACATAGTCAGTGCAATTTTTCTATAAAGATAATAAAGCGATCTATAACTCGCAAGTTTTGCGACTTAAAAATCGCAAAATGAATCTCTGCCCCTTTGCGTACTCTGCGAGATATTTTAAGAGCCAGCGAAAGTTGAGGTTATTATCTTTTCAGTTGACCCGCAATCGAGAAAGAATCAGTAACTCCAAAATAAGCGGCCAAGGACCTAAAATCGGATAAAGAGCAATCCAAAGCACAAAATAAAAACTCGCCTTCAAAATCTTTTTTAGAGCTTTTAGTTCATATGATAGTGCATGAGCGATCCGTCGGTTGCTTCCATGGCAAATTGATCAAGAAGCAATGCTAAATCATTATCTGAGATATCCAATTGTTGAGACGGACCATTTTTGGGGTATACATCCAGAAAAACTACATTTTCTTTTGTCTTTGATACAAGGTAAATCAAGCGATATCCATCCTTTTTAGAAAGTCGTTGTTTTTTATCTGGAAGTCTTAGCTTTATCAAAATAAATTCATTCGCCATAAGAATCATATCTCGATTTTTTCTTATGTCTTCTATCGATTTCCCCTTGAATTCCCGCGCAATCTCAATATTGATATTTTGATAGACACCCTTTTTTATTTTTAGAAGATTTTCTATCCTTTTTCGAAAATTGGAAATTGTAAGAAAGCTGATCATACTTAAAGGCGAGACATTGCTGACGAAGCGTTATTTAGTGCCGTCAGCAGGTTAGGTTTGAATTCTCTTGCAATTCTGAATTGCTTGATATCACTATTCAGTTCGTACAATGCAGAATAATTTCGTCCGAGGTTTTCCACTTCCTCTGAAATCTCACGCGACCTACGAATTGCTTTGTACGTGTCACGCAGCCCCTTAAGAGTATTCAACAGCAAAGACATTTGTGGTCCAATGATTTTATAATCCTCAGCAGTAATCTCATTAAATTGGGCATAAATCAAATCATATAGAGTATCCAAAGCATTATTTAGCCTTCTAAGCTTATTATGAGTAATAGCTTTCCCGGTCACAGCCTCAAGGTTCTGCTCAAAGCTGCGACTGCTGATACGCGCAATATTTTTTGAAATCACAGAAGTCTGACACATGACTTTAACATATTATCTTTAATCAATAAACACTGCTTACCCTCAATTTGTTTTATCCCAATTACCTATCATCTATACTCCTCTTCATATGATCCGCAATCGAAAAGGAATCAGTAACTCCAAAATAAGCGGCCAAAGACCCATAAAGGAAATACATTATTGCTACGGAATCTGCCTCTACCGATGAATGTGCCGTTGCAATCCCTACCGCCATAATAATATAGACAAGTCCGAGAATGGCAGCTATCACTGCCACTACAAGTGAAAACACTTGAAAGGTTTTGAAATGCTTAGGACGCGGAGGAAACATATACTGATATGGCCTCCTTTCACGCTCCTCATAATAAGCACTATAATCGCACTTAAAGGCATTGTCGACAATTTTGGCACTTTCGTCCGGACTCGGATTAGACCGTAGCTTTATATACCCCTTTATAAGTCCGATAGATCTTACCACACCTCCATACGCCAAGAGAGCAAAGATGATAAACGCAACCCAATCGTTGGCTCCGGCAAGCATAGCAATAGCTATCACTATCACTGCCACACAAAGGTAGGCCGCAGTAAGCCCTCCAACTAAAGCTTCTTTCTTAAGCTTCTTCATAAAAGCCGCAACATTTCCATTGTATACATCTTCCAACACAGGAAGACTTTCTGATACCCTCTCATAGAGAAGAGTGTTGGGCATAGCCCGATTAAGGAGTACCGAAAGACCCCAGACGATAGCCAACGCTATCAAAAAAGCATTGTTGTCAACAAAACTATTATGCAAAAGACCCAGAATCGGATAAATCGCAATCCAAAGCACAAAATAAAAACTCGTCTTCATAACTGATTATGTATATCAAATTTTATATTCTAACCACTAATTATGTAATAATGTTTCGCTTGTTCAAATATCTTGATTTGCAATCCCAAAGCGCAGGAACTGCGCTTATTCTCTGCGTACTCCGGGCGATGCGAAGCAGCCCGTTCTGCTCTGCGTGCTTGCAATAACCAAGTCGCGAAGCCCCTTCAATTGCCCCCTCTGCTCCTCTGCGCTCTCTGCGTGAGATTTTAGAGCTTATTCTTTTGCGAAGCCGACCGGGCGCCGCTTCTTAGCTACTTCCGCCTGTTG
>CAYNPB010000004.1:10587-45492 GCA_964399005.1 uncultured Sangeribacter sp. | reverse complement strand
GATGTTTTCATTCGTCACGAAGGGCTTCTACAGGTTTAACTTTAGTTGCTTTCAAGGCAGGGAACAATCCTGCTATCGCACCGGCAAGGATAAGCGCCACCGTCACTTGCAGGGCGATCGAAATGTCGACCGTGGGGTTGGAAAAACCTTCTGCATCCTTCAGCAGAGTGTCGAGGACCTGCAAGATGGCCATTCCTGCTACCAGACCTATATATCCGAACAGTGTAGTTATTGCCACACTCTCGGCAAGAATCTGAAGAATAATACTTTTGGGTTTTGCTCCAATAGCACGCCTGATCCCTATCTCATGCACACGCTCGCGGACTGAGACAAACATGATGTTGCTGACACCGACAATTCCGGTCAGCAGAGTCAATATTCCTATCACCCATACAGCAAGATTCAAATATATGAGAGCTTGTCCGGATTTGAGATAATTGGCAAACTGATTCCACATCCACACGGCATTGGAATCGGCCGGGTCAAATTCATGGCGACGTGCAAGGACTGAGCGTACCTGTGCCTCCGCGTCTTCAGCCTCCTTTTCAGCCGATATACCCTCTAACCTAACAGCCATCTCTTCCACATATCCGTCGCCTCCGGTGATGGCTTTATAAGTGGAATATGGGATGAAAGTCGTCTTTCTCCATTTGTGATCGTAGACTCCAACTACCTTCCATGAAAGCTGCATGGCCTGCAGTTCCTTTCCAAGGGCGCTGTCGGCATCTCCAAAAAGCAACTCGGCATTGCTACGATGAAGCACGATTACTCGGCGCTGGTCGTTGATATCCTTTTGGTTGATGAAACGCCCATCAATATCTGAAATTTTCTGCGTGCGAGCTACTTCGGGATATACCGCCTCAAGTCCGCTGCTGATATAGTCTTTAGGACCGACTATATTGAAGCCGGACACTGGAGAAGATATAGACACATCAGCCACTTTATCCACCTCCTTGGATATTGCATTCATATCTTTGTCTTGAAGACGTATCCACCTCCCATCGCGATATCCTTTATATGGCATGGATGTCGTGCCGCTCCAGAGTCTGATATAGTTTTGGCTTGAATCGGAGGATGCCTCCTCATAATTATTCACCACGCCACGGGCCGCTCCCAATAGGACGATGAGCATAAAGATGCCCCAGGCCACCGCAATCCCTGTGAGGGCAGTGCGAAGCTTGTTGTTGGAGATGGTCTGTCCTATTTCTCGGAAAAGATCGAACATAGTTTGATTAATTCATAATTCATAATGCATAATGCATAATGACTTGTTGAGTTAGATATTGTTTTCTATTCTGCCGTCGACGATGCGGATGATGCGGTCGGTTGCTGCTCCTACTGTAGGGTCGTGGGTCACGATGACAATCGTCATTCCGGTGTCGTTAAGGTCGCGGAATACTTGCATCACTTCTTTCGATGTCTTCGAATCGAGGGCTCCCGTAGGTTCGTCGGCCAAAATAAGAGAAGGTTTGGTGACAAGGGCTCTCGCAATTGCCACACGCTGCTTCTGACCGCCAGACAGCTCGCCCGGCAAATGATGTGCGCGGTCAGCGAGCCCCATGCGCTCAAGCTGCTCCATAGCAAGCGCATTGCGCTTCTTGCGGCTCACACCCTGATAAAATAGTGGCAAAGCCACGTTTTCAAGGGCATTCTTATAGTTGATAAGATTAAACGATTGGAATACGAAGCCTATCATCCGGTTGCGGAGTTCCGCAGCCTTATTCTCCGAAAGGTCTTTTATCAGGACGCCATCCAGATGATAAGTGCCGGAGTCGTAGTTGTCGAGAATGCCAAGTATATTAAGGAGCGTAGATTTTCCGGAACCGGAAGCACCCATTATCGACACCAATTCTCCTTTTCTTATGTCGAGAGAGACATCTTTCAAGACATGGAGTGGGACCACACCAGGGTAGGTCTTGTTGATATCGCGAAGCGAAATTACTAATTCAGAATTCATAATGCATAATGCATAATTAAATTGTCATTGTTGTTATATACCTTGATTATAGACGCAAAACCATACTAAAAAGTAACAGAAATTCTAAATAAAATTCCATCATTAGTGTAATAGCGTACTAATACACTGCAAAGGTAATACTATTTTTTGAACTTACAAAATAATTTTTGAAAAAAAGAGAAGAGGCTGTCTAATTTTTTCATTGTTAGACAACCTCCGAATACTATTTGAGAGAAAACACCGCGTAAATCTGAGAATTAAACAGCTGACCGGGGAAAGGCATCGGCGAATAATACAATTTCTGCAAAACGAAATCTTTTTCGAGCAAAGGGAGAAGATCCCTAAAGTAAAATCCAATATGATCCAAGTATCCGTCGGCCTGACGCCACTCGTCGAGGGGCTTGAAACAGAGTGTCCGCCATAAGTTACGCCATGTGTACTGGTAGCTAAGCCGAGAATCGAGAAGTTTTCGTGTCAACCCTTTAAACAGACCAACGGGACCACCTTCGACAGGAACCGATATGACCAGCTTACCATCTGAGTTCAACATCTTCCTCATATTCTCTATCAGTGCTGCACCATTCTTTTTTGAGAAATGTTCCAACACCTCAAAACAGCTCACCACGTCATATTTTCTACCTTCCAATTGCTCAGCATCATTGAATATGACAAGCGAATCATCTACCTTTGAATCCGGATATGGCTCATATCCATTCAAGACGATTGAATCAGGAAGACGGGATTGAAGTTTTGAAAGAAGAAAACCATCAGCGCAGCCGAAATCAAGCAAGCTTCCTCCTTCCGGGATGAGTTGCGTCAGCAGTTTAGCCGACTTTTCAAAACGCCGCTTATGAGAAAGCCTCTGTATCGGATTGCGAGCTTTATATGTCCAGTTTGCGTAAGGCATTATCAGAATGATTTACTCAACTTTCGCAAGCTCTTAAATATCTCACGCAGAGAGCGCAGAGGAGCAGAGGGGTCTTTTGAAGAAGCTTCGCGACTCGATTAGTGCAAGCTCGCAAAGCAAAACGGGCTGCTTCGCATCGCCCGGAGAGCGCAGAGAATAAGCGCAGTTTCTGCGCTTTGGGATTGCAAATCAAAATATTGGAACAAGCGAAAATTGAAATGATTTATAATATCAAGACAAAATTAGTAAAATATCATCACAAAACCTACAAAATCAGGAAATAATTACACGTCAAAAACAATAAAAGATAAAATCCTGATTAAAGGTTGTTATATATATTGAGTAATACTAATCATATGTGGATAATATTTGCGCTTATATCGGCAGTTGGGCTTGGATTCTATGATGTAATGAAAAAAATATCATTGAAAGACAACAATGTACCCATTGTATTATGGTTTAATACTCTTTTTGGCACTTTGCTGATGAGTCCGGTGCTTGTAGAGTGTATAGCGCATGGGGGCACAGGCCCGGGCGAAGGATTGACGGGACACCTTCTGATTGCTACAAAATCTGTAATCGTGCTCTCATCATGGATTCTTGGATATTTTGCCATCAAGCATCTTCCTCTGACTATACAAGGTCCAATCAATGCATCCCGCCCCGTAATGGTGCTCGTAGGTGCACTTTTGATATTCGGGGAGCAGTTGAATTTCATTCAATGGTGTGGCATCCTTTTGGGATTTGCCTCACTCTTTATGATAAGCCGTGTAGGATCGAAGGAAGGAATATCATTTAAGCACAGCAAATGGCTATGGATGTCGGTAGGAGCAACGGCACTCGGAGCTGTGAGTGCGCTCTACGACAAGTATCTTCTTACGCGGTTTGAGCCTTTGATGGTGCAGAGCTGGTATTCACTCTATCAGCTGGGTATGATGAGTGTTGCGGTGCTTATATTGATGAAGCTGCATAAACAAAGCTCCACTCCATTCCATTGGAAATGGGCAATCATCGGCATATCGGTATTCCTGACAGGAGCAGACCTTGCATATTTCTATTCACTTTCGGAAGCAGGCTCTATGATTTCCATAGTGTCCATGATCCGCCGAGGCAGCGTACTGATACCATTCTTCTACGGAGTCCTCGTCCTCCACGAAAAGAACATCAAGACAAAACTCGTAGACCTCGGCATCCTCCTCGTCAGCTTGGCCCTCCTCGTAATCGGCTCAGAAGCCTGATGAATAATGGCTAACGATTGTTTAGAGAGAACCCTCCGAAATGTTTTGGATATGTTGGAAAGATTTGTTAATTTTGCAGAAAGTTTTCGTTATAACGAAAACTTTCTGCAGTTTTAATAAAAGTTTTAGATATGGATGAAACTCTGGAAATTATCACGCGACCTATTTATTTGGATAGACTGATACCGTATGTCGGAAAAAATCTGATTAAAGTTCTTACCGGGCAGCGTCGGGTTGGGAAAAGTTATATCCTTAAAAGCGTGGCTCAACATATAAGGGCTATTAATAAAGATGCCAATATCATAACAATAGATTTAGAAGATTTCGCATTCTCTCACATAAGGGATGCAAAAACACTTCATGATGAGATCACAACTCACATTAAAGAGGGGCAAAAGAATTATATTTTCATAGATGAAGTTCAGGAAGTGGCAGAATTTGACAAAGTAATTCGGTCTCTGAACCTTAATCCGGCAAACGACATCTATATCACAGGCAGCAACTCCAAGATGCTATCGTCGGAAATTGCATCTAAACTTGCCGGCAGACGAATTGAAATGCAAGTGCACCCACTGTCCTACCCGGAATTCCTTGGATTCCAGAAGATAGAAGATTCCGACACATCATTGATGGAATATCTCCGATTCGGAGGTCTGCCATATCTTGTCAATCTTCCTCAACGCAACACCTGGAGAGAATATATCTCAGGGATTACCGACGCCGTGGTATATCGTGATATTGTAAGCCGTCATTCACTGCGCAACAATGACTTTCTACAGCGGCTTTTATTGTTTTTAGCAGATAATATTGGCCAGATATTCACCGCTAAAAAAATAGCAGACTATCTAAAATCTCAACGGATATCATCCACAGTCAGCAGCGTACTGACATACGCCCAATATGTGGAAGAAGCCTTCATTGTAAATAGGTCAAGAAGATGGGATATTGAAGGGAAACGGTTTTTTGAGATAGGAGAAAAATTCTTTTTCGAAGACCTCGGAATCCGAAATTCAATCGTCGGGTTCCGACCTCATGATATCTCAGGCCTTATGGAAAACGCAGTCTACAATCACCTACGAATCCAGGGCTATGACGTAAAGACAGGCGTGCTGACCGGAGGCAAGGAGATAGATTTCATAGCTGAAAAGGATGGCGAAAGGAAATATGTGCAAGTTGCTATGACCGTCGCTGACAAAGACACAGCCGAACGCGAATATGGCAACCTCACCACCATCTCAGACAACTATGAAAAGATAGTAGTGACTTACCGCGACAGTTTCCCCAACACCTTTAAAGGAATAAAGACAATGACTTTGAGAGAATTCCTATTGGAGAAAGAAGCAAATTAACTTTCGTTTGCGCAAATAGATAATTTTTATTAATTTTGCAGTCGAATCCATAGGGATTTATAAATAATTCAATTTAGGGGTGCCGAAAGGCTGAGAACAAACCCTCTGAACTTGACCCGGATAATACCGGCGTAAGAAAAATTTGAAGACATGAAAAAGCCTATTTCATGGAGTGCCGCCATCATGTGCATGGCAGCCCTCCCTGCTTCGGCAGACAATGCCGGAGACTCGAAGCTCGCAGAGAGCCTCGACAGTATCTACACAGTCCTTGACGCACTTGAAGTCACGGCCAACCGTGCAGGAGTGAAAACTCCGGTGGCTTTCACAAATGTGACTGCGAAGGAAATTGCGAAATCGAATGATGGTCGCGACATTCCCTCTCTACTTGAAATGACCCCCTCTATAATCTCTACCGGTGATGCCGGAGCCGGAATCGGCTACAGCAGTCTGCGAGTACGTGGCACAGACGGTTCTCGCATCAACATCACGGCAAACGGTGTGCCGATCAACGACAGCGAGAGCCACAACGTCTATTGGGTGAATATGCCTGACCTCGCGTCTTCGCTAAATGATATCCAGATACAACGAGGTGCCGGAACTTCCACTAATGGGGCCGGTGCTTTTGGCGCTTCCATCAATATGCTGACCGACTATCCGGCTACAGAGCGCTCCGCCATGGTGTCTGCCTCATATGGATCGTTTAATTCAAACCGAGAGACTGTCAAAGTCTCTTCCGGACTCTTTGGTGATCATTGGAGTGTAGATGCCCGCTTCAGCCATATCGGCTCTGACGGCTATATCGACCGTGCTTTCTCACAACTTTGGAGCTACATGGGGCAACTCGCTTATCGCTCTGACAATACTACTCTCCGTCTCCTCGCCTTCGGAGGTAAGGAACGAACCTATATGGCATGGGACTATGCTTCAAAGGAGGAAATGGAGGAATATGGACGCCGCTACAATCCATGCGGAAAGTATACTGCATCCGACGGCACAACTGCATTTTATCCTGATCAGTGCGATAATTTCACTCAGCATCATTTCCAGCTTCTGCTTAATCAGTATATAGGGCAGTATGTCACTCTAAACGCAACTCTCCATTATACTAAAGGGGATGGAAATTACGATCAGTATAAGACGAAACGTACACTTGAGGAATATGGGCTTGCTCCGTTTCTTGACGCTGATGGCAACCTTGTCAAGAAATCCGATCTTATACGCCTCAAATTCAACGATAATGATTTTGGAGGTGGAATGATCAATGTCCGATATCAGAAGGATGCCTTTACCCTTGTATGTGGAGGGGCTGCCAACTGGTTTTGTGGCAAACATTTCGGCAAAGTGAAGTGGGTGCGTAATTTCATCGGTGCTATTGACCCTCTGCAGGAATATTACCGCAATACCGGCCGCAAGTTTGATTCAAATGTCTTCCTGAGAGGCGACTATTCGTTTGGAGAAGGTTTTTCGGCATATGCCGACCTTCAATATCGTCATATCGACTATACCATCCGTGGCGTGAGCGACAATTTCGATTGGAATATTGGCAGCATGGGGCTGCTCGATCTGAAACGCAAATGGGATTTCTTCAATCCAAAACTTGGAGTTTCATATAATAATGGAAGTCATCGTGCATATGCATCATGGAGCGTTGCCCATAAGGAGCCGACACGCGACAACTTCACCGATAGCGATCCCGACCATTATCCCGTGTCCGAAAGAATGTTCGACTATGAAGCCGGTTATTCATATGGAACCTCACTCTTTAATGTAGGAGCTGGACTATATTATATGGATTATAAGGACCAGCTTGTAGTGACAGGTGAACTTTCTGATACAGGCAATGCCATCAGTGTCAATGTCCCGAAGTCGTATCGCATGGGTATTGAGCTTCAGGGTGCCCTCAGGCCTGTGGATTGGTTTGATTGGCAGATCAATGCTACTCTTTCACGCAATCGAATCAAGAACTTCACGGAATACATCTATGAGGATGAATGGGCCAATCCTATTTCGATAGATTGCGGTGACACTCCCATAGCATTCTCTCCCGATTTTATCCTCCATAATGCTTTCAATTTTAATGTGAAAGGTTTTGAGGCTTCCCTCATGAGCCGCTACGTGTCAAGCCAATATATGAACAATGCGCGTAGCGAGGAGGCAAAACTCGATTCTTATTTTGTCTCCGACCTTGCTTTGGCCTACACTTTCAAGAAAATTTCCGGCATGAAAGACCTTCGTGTAGGTGTCACTGTCTACAATATCTTCAACGAGAAATATTGCAACAATGGTTATTCAGGAGCCGGCTATTATCTTGAAGATGGCAAACCGGTAATCTACCGATATGCCGGCTTCGCAGCACAAGCCACCACGAATGTCCTTGCCACCATAACACTCTCATTTTAATTATGCCTTGGGATAAAATTCTTGAAATACTTGGATTCACTATAGGGTTGCTCTATCTGTGGTGGGAATACCATGCAGATTGGCGAATGTGGTATGCGTCCATGGTAATGCCATTCATTTCCATGTGGATCTACTTCAACAAAGGGATATATGCTGACTTTGCCATAAATATCTACTATCTGGTCATCGCGGTCTATGGCTTCATAGTCTGGACAAAAGGTCATAAAAAATCGCCTTCTCGCAAGATCGAAGACGATGCCAACTCCGAAAAAAAGACAACTCCAATCACAAATATCCCCCCGCGCATGCTCGCAGCATGCGTGGGAGTATTTCTTGCTCTTTGGGTTGGGCTTTATCTTATTCTGAACTATTTGACCGACAGCACTGTCCCCATCCCTGATGCTTTCACTACAGCTCTTAGCATCGTCGGAATGTGGATGCTTGCCCGCAAATATCTGCAGCAATGGATTGCTTGGATTTTAGTTGACGCCGTCTGCACCTGTCTCTATTGGTATAAGGGTATTCCTCTATATGCCATCCTATACGCCATCTACACCGTCATCGCCTTCTTCGGCTATCGCAAATGGCACCGACTGATGACCACAACAAATCATACTTTATCATAGAATCTTTGATCTCTGCCATTACCTCAAGGGAGAATCGAGTGATTGCGTGAATCAGGAGAGAGTGCAGAGCGGCGCCACCGAGGCAACGCCTCGCGATAGAGTCGGAAAGACTGTGTACGCAGGCTATCCTCAGCCTCAATCTCTTTTGCAAGCGAGATGGCTACAGAATCTCCAAGGGCCTTCCCTGACACGGACAAAACTCGTGCAAGCTGTCGGGCTTCGAAATAGGCACTGTCTACGTGATGACGGATCGTAAAAGGCACAACTTTTGACGGATAGCGCACCAACACTGACTTTGCTACGTGGAGTGCCTGATCATGTCGGCCTTCGGCAGCCAGAGACTCTGCGAGCCGAATTAGCGACGACCTCTGCACTGCCGCCTGCGCTGCCACATCCACTCCGGGATAAGGAGAGAAATCAAGACCACCCCACTTCAATTTCGGCAAGACATCAAGAGCTTCGTCGAGCAGAACAATGGAGTCGGGAGCATTGGGCATTAATTTCCGGGCAAACAGAGACTGCCTCGTGTAGGGGAAAAATCCGATATATTTATTTTTCTGAAGGTTCTGATGCCAATAAAGAGGGCGTGGATACCTGGATGCCAAATTTGAAGCCACTATATCCACCTCCGCCACCTCCCGCAGACCCGCAATCGACCGTGGTCCTTTCCCGGGGATGGAGAGAAGGTCGAATATCCAACGATCAGTGGAGTCCTTTCCCATAGATAGCCACCGGCTGCTGAATGAAGGAGTTGCGGCATAGTCTGAATAAAGAGCTCGCAGAGCTTCAATGGCATTGACTGTGTCAGAATCAAGTGAAGGGAAACGCACCACATTGTAGTTGCCAAGAGCTATGTCACCCTCATTCGCCACCATTTTCAACCCATCATAGCCATATCGGGGAGTCATAAGTTGGCTTACATACCAGTCACTTCCGAGGTAGGCATTGCAGATGACCGTCACATCGCGACGGACACCCATCACTTCCTGCGCAAACCACAACGGGAATATATAATTGTCACCATCCACGAAGATTATGGCATCCTTATCAAGAGATTCAAGCAGATTAGCGGCATAATCGAGAGTTGCGGAGCGATTGCTTCGGTCATGATCACGATAGTTTTCTGCGAGCATCCATACAGGGACAGCACAGACAGCGATTGTCACCACTCCCCTAATCCAGTTGTGACGCGCAGAGCGCAGCAACAGGAGCATCCCGAAACTTATCCAGAAAGCGAAAGTCCAGAAACTCCCTAAAAATGAATAGTCACGCTCGCGAGGTTCACCGGGTGTCTGATTAAGATAGAAGACTATAGCAATGCCTGTCATTATAAACAGCACTAAGGATACCCAAGCCGCACGGCGCATACGCACTGTCTGCAACTTGACTCGTGAACCTCTGAACAGCCACACTATTCCTATTATTCCCAATATGAACGGCATGCACCAGTATACGTTGTGTCCCTCATTATCTGAGCCAAGTTCTCGGGGAAGCTTTGACTGCGGACCTAACATCAGTTCGTCGACCGGAGCAATTCCTGTGATGAAATTTCCATGATCAATTTCGCCTGTAGATGAGACATCATTCTGTCTCCCGGAGTAGTTCCACATCAAATATCTAAGATACATATATCCTATCTGGTAGCCGAACATATAGGTCATCGACTGCAGATAGGAAGGGCGCAAGGAATATGTGGCATTTGGCGTGCCATCGGCAGCCCGCATCGGGACGGGGTTGCCAACGGAATCATATGCTTCTGAAATACGGACTCGCACCATCGAAGCGGAATCCATTCCCGTCCAATCGCGATAGGCTGCCAAATCGCCGGGAGAGGAAGCAAAAATTCGAGGGAGCCACATGTTTAACTCAGGAGTCAACTTGGGCTGCGTGCGGAAGCCCGCCACCACATAGCCGGCAGCAGAATCTCTTGAAGATATTTGTTTGTTTAGCCTCCGGTCGGCATCAGTCATGAATCGTGAGCGGTCGGGGATGTGACCACCAGGCACCATCGGACGCATGTCACGCCCCAATACTTTCAACGCATTCCATGAATATTCGCGGGTGGTGTCTCCTTGCTCATCAACCAAAATCCGCTCCATCCGCATAATGCGGCTATATGGTGTGCGTCCATAGAAAAGAGGAGACTCTCCATATTGCCTTCGATCAAGATAATTGGCAAGGCTGAAGATATTCGAAGGATTTCCCTCATTGACGGGGGGATTTGCCCATGCTCGAATTGGAATCAGAATATAGACAGAAAAGCCTGTCATCACAGCAGCCACACACCAGAAAACGGAAGCAGCATTCCTGAATTTCCTCATTAGAATCAGAGCTGCAACGACCATAATTGCCAACGAAACGCCCCAAAACGCCAATGCACCTGTCCAATATGGAAGGCCAAAGGAATTGACTGCCACAAGATCGGCCCAACCGGCTAATGCCACCGAGCCTGGCATCAATCCTTTTAATATCAGCACTACCACTACACAACCCAGGACAAAGGCAAGTGCAAGCTTTAGAAAAGAATGCCGCTCAAGATGGCGATTGAAGCCGCATGCCATGATCATCGCTATGGCCGGAAGAGCAAGAAGATTTAGCTGATGCACCCCCAATGAAAAACCAATCACATACATAAGAGCCACGATCCACCTTACTCGCGCACCGCGACTTAATGAGAAGGCCCATTTAAGTGCCATCCAGACAGTTAGTGACGATAGGAAGAGCGACATTGCGTAGACTTCGGCTTCCACTGCACTATACCAGGCGGAGTCAGACCATGCAAAACATAATGACCCTGCCATAGCAGACACCGATATAGCAGCAGCGCGCCATGGATTTTGTCCATTGAGCGGCCATATCCAGCGCATTACGGAAATGGAAATCGAACAAAGGATCATCACCGCCAACGAAGTAAACAACCCCGACATCATATTCACAATACGAACTTGGAGCGCAGGATCAGAGAAGACAGAGGTAACAAAGCGGTGAGTGAGTGACCATCCGGGGTTGCCGGGAGGATGACCGATCTCAAGACGCAACGCTGTAATGAGATATTCAGGACAATCCCAATAAGATGCCCCGGGGTCGACAGTGAGCCAATATACAAGAAGCGACAACAAGAAAGCAATCCAAGGAGAGGCCTTAAATGTATAATACACTTTGCGTAATGCATAATTCATAATGCATAATGCATAATTATTAATCCATCTCATAACTACGAAGAGTAAATAATCTTATAGTTCGCTCCTTTCATAATTGAATTTTTGAATGAACAAATGATTATGAATTATGCATTGTGAATTATTTTGTTATTCCACGGTCAAGGAGGCGACGCTTCACTTGCATCCGAACCCATGTCGGGGTTATACCGACGAAGAAAATTGCAAGACGATTTACTATTCCATTGATGTATTGCTTCTTTCCTTTGAGCATAGCCTTGATCGCTTTCTCTGCAAATTTATCAGGTTTTGCCACAGCTCCGATTCCTACGGCGAGACGCATGAGATTGTCGGGCAAACCGAAAAGGGATGTGGCTATCCCTCCGGGAGCTGCCACAGTAGCAGATGCCCCATAGTCTTTCAACTCATAGTGAAGAGCCCGAGTGAACACACGGATGTAGGCTTTCGTAGATGAATACATTGCAAGTCCCGGCATCGGCATCCAGCAAGACATCGACGACATATTGAGGATTCTCCCACTCCCCCGCTCCTTAAACCTACGGGCGAAGAATACGGATAGCGTTGTTGTGGCACGTACATGAAGATCGATGAAGCACTCTATCTTGGCATCAGACATGTCAGCAAGTTCTCGGAAACTGAAAATCCCTGCATTGTTGATGATGAAATCCGGATCCACTCCTCTCGTGCCCAAGAATGCTGCAAGCATCGAAACTGCATGAGCATCCGTAAGGTCAAGAGTAAATGGATAGGCCTTTATACCATATTCCGCCTCGAGACTGAATGCGGCATTTCGAAGTGGATCTACAGTAACACTGACCATCACCAGCGAACAACCTCGGCGAGCCAGTGCACGACAAAACTCTACACCGATACCCCCATCAGCACCGGTCACTACAGCCCATTTACCTGATAAAGACTTCATTAAAGATTAAAGATAAATTATTATCAATTAAAGATCTCAATTGACTTTTAACCCTTGACTCTTAACTTTTGACCCTTAACCCTTAGAACGGATTTTCTCAATTTCTTTGCGAATCTTGGAAGGAAGATTTGGAATGTTGCAGTGGCAAGCCATCTCACGGCTATACATCCGCGCTATGCAATAGTTGATATGCTCGCATCCGCAATGATGAGCAGCCTCAGCAGCCAGATGATTGACAAAATCGGGCTCACGAAGCAACGCGCGCCCCATCTGCACAAAGTCGAAACCCTCGGAAAGAGCCTTGTCCATGCTCTCTCCATCTACTACACCTCCGACATACACGAGCGGCAAATTCAGTACTTTTCTGAACTCTTTGGCATCTTCAAGGAAATATAATGGCTTGAACGGATCTTTGGGAATCATGTATTTGCCTACCATCCTGACTCCATATTTGAGCCACCATAATTTCATATAGTAGGTCATGGTATAGATTGGCATCTCTCCACGCATCACATACATCGGAGCCTTACTTACGAACCCTCCGCTAAGCACCAGGGCGTGAGCTCCAAGATTCTCAAGCTCCTTTGCCACAGTAATGCAATCTTCAATCTCCAGCCCACCCTTAAAGCCATCGCGCATATTTGTCTTCACCAAGACTCCCATATCGCTACCGGCAGCCTTCATCACTTCCTCCATGCACATTCGCATGAAGCGCATCCTTGAATCCAGAGAACCTCCAAACTCATCGCGACGATGATTGGTATAAGGCGACAGGAACTGCGAGATAAGATAGCCATGACCTGCATGAACCTCCACGCAGTCGAAGCCGGCATCTCTCGCTGTGCGCACAGCATCTCCAAAGTCGCGTGCCATCTGCTTGAGTTCATCTTTCTTCAATCCCCTCACTATCGTTGGGGAATAAAGATTGAACCCTGTCGAAGCTCCAACAGGTATGCCACCTGCAGTCTTGATATGGGTCATGTTGCCACAATGTCCTATTTGAATAGAGGCTTTGGCGCCACGCTCGTGAATACCGTCGGTGATCTCACGCAACGACCCTACAATCTCTGGCCTCAGCCAGAGCTGGGTCTCAAATGAAAGAGCTGATCGATTGATGCCGGCATAAGCAAGCGTAGTCATCCCCACTCCCCCATCGGCCACACTCCAATGATAGTCGCGCAACATTTCGGTAGGATTATTGTCTTTCCCCATCCCTTCGAATGCCGCGCTTCGGATGGAACGGTTGCGGAGTTCCACGGGACCTATTTTCCCGGGTGTGAATAGTCTGTCGTGGCTTGTCACCATATGAAGGGTATTAAGTATTTTCTATTGAGACTTGTAAATTCTTCGCCAAATTCCTTGACGTAGCGGCGATGAAGCGAACGGGCCCTGGGAGCCAGATTGGCAAATGTCCAAAGAGCAAAGATAACTCCGGGAAGCGACCATGTCAGAACGGCATAGCCCACCCATTCCGTAAATTCTCCAAAATAATTGGCAGAAGTAACATAGCGAAACATCCCACCCCTCGGTATATAATGACGTCGGTCGCCGGGCTTCCGGAGATGGCGTATGATATGGTCAGACTGCAGGTTAATAGCCATCCCTGCAAGGAAAATTACAACGCCTATTATGAATTTTGGAGTCAGCAACCATGATGTGGGATAAGTGTCGGCCGGCGACACATAGAAGAGCCATCCTCCGATCAGATAAGCGTTTACAACATTAAAGACACACCCCATCAGAATGATACAAAGAGGCATCCGGCTTTTCCCTTTTATAAGAAGAGGGAATATGAACGAGCGCTGAAAATAATGAAGCATGAAGAGAGATGCCATCACAATCAATGCCGTCTCAACACGACGAGCGGAACATGCCCACAGAATAGCCATACAGATGAAGACAGGAGCCTCCATGACCACCCATCCGAGACGATTGCCGACCGACGGACCCCATTTGGGAGTGTAAAACATACCGTAGCCGGGCGTTATGAAGCGAAGTCCCGCGAAGACCATGACAGCAAGCGCTATCATGATATATTCGACTGTGCGGAACACTATAGGGTCGAAAATTACGTTCATGAATATATAGACTTATAGTGGAGTGCTTTTTCATTAAAAGACTCTTCAGCCAATAATCAGGTGCAAATTTACTAAATTAACGCGACATTTGCAAAATGACTGCCCATAAACTGACAAACAGACTAATATTTAGCACAAAAGTAATCTCTAAAGTTCGATCACTGGCCCTTATCATTGCATTTTTAATGATTGCTCCTATGCAAGTGAATGCAGAGAATCCTTCATTTACTCCTACAGGCTCACAAAAAGGGATAAGGACGTCGACTGATGTTATAGCCGTCACCCTTCCGGCGGCAGCTCTTGCTGTGACGCTTATCGAAAGAGACTGGACAGGGCTGAAGGAGGGTGCGTTCACAGCTGCCGCCACAGCCGGAGCCACTCTGATTCTCAAATATTCCATCAAGGAGCGTCGTCCTGATTTCAGCAATACGCACTCTTTCCCATCCGGGCATTCTGCTGTGACTTTCGCGGCAGCCACTTACATCGGACGTCGATATGGGTGGAAATGGAGCATTCCGGCCTATGCATTATCTACATATACGGCATGGGGACGTGTATACGGGAAGAAACACCATTGGTGGGACGTAGCTGCCGGAGCGGCTATAGGAGCTGCCAGCGCAATGATTTTCACTCATCCCTATCTCAAGAAACATGAAGCGGCACTCGTACCCATAGTGAGCGATACGAATGCCGGAGCCATGTTGAGTTTCGCATTTTGAGCATCGCGTTACTTCTCCGAAGTGATAGCGCGATAGTCGGCGAGGAAATTGAGGAGCTGGCGAATACCTAAAGCCACTCCTACAAGAAACCCTGCAAGCATTCCAAGACGTACATAGATATCATCAATAACGTAAGCCATCAATCCCAGACAACCCAAAGCTAAAGGCAGCAGAATAAAAATGAATCGGATGTGCCATTTGCGGTAGTATAATGCTTTTTCCACTACTTCTGCCACCGGCATCGTCAATACATCAATTTGCTTTATGCCATGATAGAGCCAACGGTCCATCACCGAAGATATCAGGAAGAAGCTTGCAAACCATATGATCACTGTCATTCTCAACTTTAGTTCGGGAAAGAGATTCAAATTGAGTAGACTGAATGGCATTACGAGAATAAACACCAATGCCATGTTTGAAAACCAACGGTAGCGCTGAGCCAGGTTTTGAAGGGCAGTTTTTCTCTTGCCGTTTATAATGTTGTCGTATGAGTCTGAGGCGCGTTGAATTGCAACATTGGCATCCTGCCAGTCTTTTCTTATTTCATCCATAACTTTTTACTTATTTAGTAATTCTAATTTTAATTATTTAATGCATAATCATTTCTTAATTAATAATTAATAATGCATAATTGGAGAGCCAATTCTTTGCCGCATAACATAATTATGAATTATGCATTATGAATTATGCATTGATTTTATGAATTGTGCATTGATTTTAGTTTTTCTTTTGCACGATGCAGTCTTGTTGCGACATTGTTGCGCTTCAGGCCTATCGTAGATGCTATCTCATCGTAGGAATATTCATCAAGCCACATCATCAGAATAGCCTTGTCGATAGGATGGAGTGTAGCGATGCAGTCGTAAAGGTCTTTGATTGCTTCCCGTTTCTCTTGGGATTGGTCAGGAACGAGAATGACGTCATCGAGAGAAGATGCCTCCGGCCGGCTGCTCCGTGATCTCAATGTCGATACGCAGGTGTTGAGAGCTATTCGGTAGACCCACGTCTTGACCGATGATTCTGATCGGAAAGAAGGGAGTCCCCGCCATATATTGACAAGCACATCCTGATAGAGGTCTTCCAGATCTTGAGGATTCGAAGCATATCCGAGGCAAATGCGTCGGATCATCGAGTCATGAGTCTGCACTGTATCGCAAAACTTCTGTTCAAGACGGCTTGATTCTTGCGAGATGCCTACAGCTGCAGCGAAGCGCATCAGTAGCTCTTCTAATAAACTCTGTATTGAGGGTGTCGTTTTAGGCGTTGTCAGCGTAATCATCTATTTGTGTCGTTTTTCTATATTAGTCGCAGGAATGAAAGTGAAAGTTACACGCTGAGAAAAAAATTAAATAAAAAACGCGGCTCCCAAATGAGACCGCGAAAAAAAATAAATGAATGAATGACGAGTGGGCGAAGATGGATTCGAACCACCGAAGGTAGAAACCAGCAGATTTACAGTCTGCCCCATTTGGCCACTCTGGTATTCGCCCGATGAAAACGTCACATCGCGTGCGTTTCACGATGCAAAATTACAAATAAAATCTGTAACACCAAAATATTTCTCAATTTTTTTTGAAATTAAACTCATCTTCCGGCAGCAGAGGATTTATCAGTATCTGCACTGGCATCTCTCAGCTTGGAAGCTCCTTTTCTCTGACGACCCCATTGGAAACTGTAGCTAATCTGAAGGTAAGGGATGCGCATATCAAGGCGTATGTGCTGCTCGTTGCTGTTCCATTTATTGAGAGATTTAGAACCTCTGTCATATCCTCCAAACGGCATCATTACTCCGGCACAAAACTGCCAATTCCGTAGGTTATAAGTCAAATCTATAAGATTGAAACTCTCACCCCAAGAAATTCGTTCACCCCAGAGATTGCGATTCTCTCGTGAATACTGTCCTGTAAGGATAAATCCCCAATGCGTCAGCTGAAGATATGCATTTCCATCCCAGTCATTGTAATGACAATCATAACCCATTCCCTTAGTCCTTTCAATTCTATATCGTATTGTTCCGCTTGCTTGTAGCCACCCTGGAATAATCTCTATTTGAGGAGAAAATGAAAATGTCACACTCTCCTTTCCCCGGCTATTTTCATAGGATGTCATGAGTTTTGAGTCCTTCCATTCCAAAACTGGGGCTATAGCTTGGGGAGCGATGAGTCCACCGACACTAAAAGTGCCATTGATACGGGGCATATTGAAAGCATAACTACAAGATAGTCTATATGTATTATAAACCTTTAGATCTTGATTCCCTACACTCCATTGAAATCCGTCAAACTGCTGAGCCACTACGTTTGTCTCTGCTAGCGAGGGTGCAGTCTGCCATGAAGAAAAATCCAAATGAATGTTATGATTTCCGTTTGGTGAATAGGTGATAGATGCCTGCGGACGTGGATGCCATGAATGCTTTCCACTTTCTGTCTCCTTGAAATAAAATTCCGTATATTGCGCGCCCATTCCGGCAGTGGCAGTCCATTTTCCAAACCTGCGAAAATACTCAAAAAATAGATACAGATTATCTTGACGCTGATGAAATATTTCCCCTCCCAGATTCTTATATTCCGAACGGTTCCTATTACCTTTCCACGAAACCCCGGCGGTTAGCCGGGAGTTACTCCAATATTGTATGTAATCGGTTTCTGCAGCATATGCCTGATTGCGATCATGAATATCCGTGTGGATATCCGTATAATAATCAGGCGAATCACATCCTTTTTCTTGATAATCGGAGAAGGTCGTTCCATAATAAAACGAACTGTTAAGGCTTACTATTAGCATCCGCTTCTTGTCAAAATTCTGTTGCAGATAAAGCGAAAGCTTCGGAGTAGTGCCTTTACTCCCTTTTGTGTCGGTCAAAGATATGTCATTTGAACCATCGCTCAATGACAATCGACCATGATAAGTTAATTTGTCATTGATAAGCTGAGGGATACTGAATTCTGCTATAAACACAGTAGTGTCAGGCCTTATGAAATTGTAAGATGCCCAAGCATTGGCCATAGGATAGCTCATGCGACCCTTTTCAGTTGTCTCCTTGCGTTCAAGCGAGTTCCCATCGGGATAGTTAAACTTCTCGGAATATTCTCTATAAGTCTTTATATTGTTGGTCAGCTTATAGTTTCCCCCTATCTGCCACTGAGAATGACCGACATTTAGCTTAAGGTCGGCTGTATATTGACCCCATGCGACATTGAAAGCCGGGATTCCATGAAGGTATAATGATCCTCCTGTTTTAGGATTGGAAACTATAAAGTTGAGTACATAGGGTGCCCCATTATATCTGAGCCCGGGATTGTCAAGCCACTCCACTTTGCGTACAGATTCCGGAAGTAGTGTACGCAGTTGGTCGAGGGAGGCTTCTCTTCCGTTAATTCTTATCTGCACAGGTTGACCGGCAGCTTTTATTGACCCCATTACATCATTGACGCTCAATGAGGGAATCATTAGATTGGAAAGCAATTGAATACCATTCCTTGATTTATCGACAGCATCTTTCGACGGGATGTAGACATCCATATCTGCCTTTCTGATTACTTTAGATGCCTCAATGGTCAATTCATCAAGAAGCTTATATGATACCGAATCTGAATCCAGAGATTGAGGATAAACTGATAGGATACTGACTGACAATACTATAGTCAATAATGCTTTTTTCATGGTGAGTGGATAAGAAATGCATAATGATGATTTAATAGTGAATTATAAAGATCTTTATTGCTTCATAGGATAGACACAAGCTAAGCGTTATAGGTGACATATATGCAGAGAAAAAACGGAACTCTGTAAGAATCCCATTACCTTGACTACAACATTGAATTATGTCGAAGCGTTAATCAACAAAGGGAGAGTATTCTTTTGCGAAACTCTGTGTGCGTGATTTTAAATTAGAAATCTATCTAAAGGATAATGTATTACGGTATGAAGAAGGCGTTGGAAGAGATGACATTGGAGGAGCTTTGGGAACTGTTTCCGATAGAGCTTGCGCCACATAATGAAAACTGGGCGGAATGGGCAGTGGAGGAAATCGGCATTCTTTCTAAACTTCTTTATGAATTTGGCCCACGAATAAGCCATATCGGAAGCACTGCAATTCCCGGGATTTATGCTAAGCCTATAGTAGATATTTTGGTGGAAATGCCGGAAGATTCTGATTGGAGGGAAGCCTGTAAGATTCTGGAATCCTTCGGATATATCTGTATGTCCGCATCTGATAGCAGAATGAGCTTTAATAAAGGATATATACCTGATGGATATGCCGAAAAAGTATTCCATGTACATCTCCACCCATACGGAGACAACGACGAAATCTTCTTCCGCGATTATCTCACGGCTCATCCCGAAGCCGCCAAGGAATACGAATCTCTAAAACTAAGCCTATTGCCGGAGTATCGGAATAACAGAGATGGCTACACCGAAGCCAAAACCGACTTTGTAAAAATCATTATAAGCCGGCGATAAAACCTACACTGAGTGTAGATAGCGCAGTCCTCTGCGCGTAAGGCTCCTTTAGTGACTAAGAGCGCTTCTTGAGGGCGGAGGCTGAGACTACGGCTACAACCAAGGCGAAGACGGCGATGCCGGCAAAGGAGGTGTGTAGTCCGTAGTGCTTTGCTACAAAACCTATTATCACCGGTCCGAGCAATACACCGGAATAGCCGAGGGCATTGACAAGACTAATTATGTTTTGTACTGCCATTCCCTTGATGCTCGAAGCATAAGAGACAAATTGCGGGACAATATTGGCTGCTCCTAATCCCACGAGGGCAAAACCAATAGCTGTTGTGACGATATTTGGAATCAGAATAATCAGAAGAAAACCTACAGAAACTGAAATAGCCCCTACCACCACGACTCGTCGCTGACCTAATCGATCTACGATCTTGTCGCCAAGGAAGCGCATCGCTGTCATTGTAATGGCGAACGCTGTGTAGAAGAATCCGGCTGATGCCATGTCGACACCTCGGTTTTCACTGACGAAAATCGCTGACCATCCCATCACTGCTCCTTCCGAAGCATACATTATGAAGCATAGAAACCCTATTACCAACACCATCGGAGGTATGGAGAATCGTTTTCTCTCAGCAGATTTTGTCTCAGTTGCCTGATTGGCGCTCTTGATATCATCTTTTTTCAGCAGACCACGGCAACATACCATCATAGCAATCAGTGTCAACACCATGCTGATTACCACTGCCCACTTTGGCACGATACCCAAAGAGAACAGAGCACTCATCACTCCGGCTCCGATCAGAGTGCCCAGAGAATATCCACCATGGAATCCCGACATAAGATGTTTGCCGGTCTGATGTTCAAGGGCTACGCCATTTATGTTGGCTGATACGTCGATAAGGATGGTGCAAGCTCCGAAGATAAACAGCATGGCAGCCGTAAGCCACACGTTTGCCATAAGGCTGATAGCCAACAATGCCAATGCCATAAGAAATCCGGAGAAGTATACGACTGGTTTTGCCCCAAACTTCATGCAAAGCCATCCCGAAACGGGCAATGCGCATATTGAGCCAAAGCCGGAGCAAAGCATTAGTAGCCCAAGTGTCTCCTCATCGAGCGAAAATGCACTCTTGACATATGGCACCAATGGTGCCCAAGCCGCTTCCAGACACCCAATAACAAGAAACGCCATACGGTTTGCCACCAACGGATGCGTTCCATTATGTGTATTATTCATTTGCTGCTTAGTTAATTAGGATTTTAAAATTCAGGTATGGAATAAAGATTATTAATGAAAACTCTGAGAAGGGGATCGTTGATGCGGTACCCATCTTCTTCTTTTGCAACAAGTCCTGACTTCAGTAGGATTCCGAGGTCTTTCCTTGTGCCTAAATCATTAATTTTCTTGCAAAATTAATAAAATCTCAGAATTTATGCAAATTGCATTATGCTTTTTACATAATGCAATTTACATAATCAAAGACCTCTTCTAATTTTGTGATGCAGTGCAATAACCAAATGTCCGGAATGAAATAGCCGAAAAGTTCGGAATGAAATAGCCGAAAAGTTCGGAATGAAATAGCCGAAAAGTTCGGAATGCTTATTTATTTGATTAAAAAAAGCATATTTATACAAACGAGATGAAAATGTTATCCAGAACTACTCCATTGTAATAATGAAGCATAATTTTTATTTGTCAGATATTTTGATTAATTTTGTCAGCAGTCATTTTAAATCCTCGCAATATGGGAAAAATTCTATATTTTCTTTGTTTTATACTATCAGTGTTTCCCACCGATGTAAATGAAAACCGAAGACATGTACATGTCATTAGAAGAGGCAGCAAAAAGTCTCATACTGGCCTACGGTCGCAAAGATATGGATAGAAGAGAATGGAGAAAAGAAAATAGATATAGACTGGTCTGAGTTGTCAGCAGACGACAATAAAGATATATTAAAGGTGATTGAACAAAACTATGAGGCTATCAACGAAAGGATAGATAATTTGTTTAATGGTAAGAAAGTTGATATTTTAAAAATCAATAAAAGACGATAATATTATGTGTAGGTATACGGATACAATGTTGGGAATCAAGAAGCTTGATTTCAATGAGAAAAGAGGTAAGATGGCTGTGTATCTTACTGATGGAAGAGAGGTGCTCGTCCCAGTAGGACTTTTTCCTGAAATAAAAAAATTAAATAAAGCCCAAAGAGAGGACTATATGATTCTCGACGGACAATTCTTTTCATTTGAAGCTATAAGCAAGATATTTTCAATAAAAGATATTCTCGCTTGCTGATTCCATCGCACAACATTAGAAATGATAAGCCCGCTCGACGCGCAGAGGACTGCGCTATCTACACTCAGTGTCGGTTTTATCGTCGGCGCATGATGGTTTTTACAAAGTCGGTTTTGGTGTCTGTATAGGCGTCGCGGTTGTTACGATACTACGGTAATAGGCTTAGTTTTATAGATTCATATTCTTTGGCAGCCTCAGTATAGGCTATGAGATAATCGCAGAAGAAGATCTGTTATGCCTAATTTTTCAGCACTGACCAGCGGGCATTCCAGTCGTCGAGGATGGCTGTGCGATATTTGCCGATGGTCTTGCTTCCTTGCCACTTTCCATCGAAGAGCTCAGGGGCTTGGCGGTCGGTATACCAATTTGAACCTAACTTAATGCCATCGGAAGTGCCAGGTCCAGGCCATATCTCAGATACCACCAAGATGCCCGTCTGTCCATCAAGTTCTTTTATATCAGATGTAATCTTATAATTCAAGACAGCAGGCTGCTTGGGAGAATAACGGACAGCATATTTGCCATCGCCAATATACACTCCGTCCCAATCCTGCTTATCGATATTGAAAGTAAAAAACTTTTTGCCTACTGCATCATCTTCCTGAATAGGACCCTCAAATTGATACTCTACCACAGAATATGTCGCTACTGCATCAGATTCGCAAGAATTCCGATTGAAAACTGTATAAGGACTCTCTGAAATCCGCTCAAAACTTCCTCCCCAACTTTCCCCTTCAGGGTCAGAAGGGTCACCATTCATCATGTAAAGCAGCGAGGGTGTGTCTCCCATCTTGACTACTCCATCATAATAATTTATGAAATCGGCTCCCAGATTTCCTGCTCCTTTGACGAAACGCTCATAATAGCCGGCGTTATACTGATCATCAATATTCTTGCTTCCTATAAGTCCGCGATAAGATGCATTATTCTCAATCATCCACAAATCGGGAAAATTCTTGGCTACGTATGTATAGCTATCCACACCCCATTTTTTGTTGGGGCCTCCAATCCAATAAACACGTATCTTATCCTTGATATCGGGAGCATCGTGCAATGCCTGCGCCAGATCTTCGAGAGTGCCCCATACCAAAACATAAAGTGGACGATCAGATTTCTTACGGGCACACTCTACAATCCACTCCGAACCTTCTGTAGGCATATCAAATCCTTCAAAAGATGCTAATCCTCGTCTTCCCTGCTTGCAAATCATTCTTAAGGAATCAGGACTCGTAAGCCGGCAATATACTTGCTTCAATCTCGGATAATCTTTTTCATACACATCTATCTCCCGCAATAGCTCTTCCTTTGATCCATCTCCAAATGATGGGGAGGATATAAGGCCCTCAATATCAAAAAGGTCGCTATACATCATAAGATGAATCATCGACTGGTTGTCATCAGGATCCGTCCCACCGATATCTGTACTTATGAGTATGCGAGGCCTTTCTATAGTATCAGCACAAGCATTCTCCGATAAAACAAATATTGTTGTCAGAAATCCTAATATGCATATCAATTTTTTCATAGGTTTATTCAAAGCTATCTCCATAATGGATGAGATTGGGATTGTAGCGCCAGCCACCTCCAAGTGCCTTATAGATATTCACAAGGGCTGTATATTGGTCGCGGATGGCATTGGAAAAAGAAATCTGCGCATCAAAGTAGCTACGCTGTGCATCGAGCACATCTATATAGTTGAGCATGCCTGAGCGATACTGAAGATGGGCCAACTGCATATACTCAGCAGATGACTCAAGCAACTCCTTCGTGCGCTTATATGATTCCTGCACATGATAGTATGTATGCAGGATCGTGTTGACTTCTGTGAAAGCCTTCAACACCACATCCTCATATTCAAGGCGTGCTTCTTCATATGCAGCTATTGAAGCCTTGTATTTCTTCTTGCGCCTTCCAAAATCAAGGAGTGGACCGGTCAAACCTCCAACAAAGTCAGAATAGGGAGACTTCAAGAAATTAGATAGTTCATTATTTTCAAGCCCCGGGAGAAAATTAATATGGAAAGACGGGAAACGATCGGCATACGCCATGCCGACATTTGCTCGGGCTGCATTGAGTCGCTGCTCAGCAGCCCTGATATCCGGACGACGCTTCAGTAATTCTGAAGGCAGACCGGTTGACAGCAACTCCGGACCAACGAAAGTCTGTGGCAGATGCCCTATCTGCTCTATATCATGGGGCACTTCCCCCATCAGCAGGCACAGCTTATTGCGAGTGGCAAACACCTTTTGCTCCAATACCGGCACAAGAGCCGCCGCCGAAGAATACTCTACCATTGTCTGATTATAGAGCATCTCGGAAGTCAGGCCACCCTCATATCGTAGTTTTGCTATACGCACCGACTCCTCTCGAGTATCCATCGTGCGGCGCACGATAGACAGCTCATTTTCCAAAGCCATCAAAGTGTAGTAGGCATCGGCAGTCTCAGCAATCAGCTCCATTTTTAGGGCCCTACTATCTTCCTCAGTAGCGTGATACTCAGCCTCAGCTTCTCTTCTCGCCCAAATCTGCGAGCCCCATAAGTTTATCTCCCATGCTACAGGAAGCTTGATGGCATATGTTGACCCAGTAGAGGCTCCTTTTCCCCCGAAATCTACAGTCTCGTATTCCACCGAAAGGTCATAATCAATTTGTGGGAGCAAATTTTTCTTTTCAATGCCATAAAGTTGCCTTAATTGCTCAATACGAGCCTCTGACTTCAAGAGATCACGATTATTGGTGACTACCTTCTCAAGAAGAGAGCAAAGAGTAGAATCTGAATAAAACTTCCACCACTCAAGATCGGCCAGACAAAGGGAGTCGACATAATCTATCTTGGAGAAGCTATCACGGTGATGCACATAGGGCTCTCGAAGCCCCTTTACGCCGGAACAAGCCGTCAACAAAAGAGTCAGCAATGACAATATACCCAAAACGCATTTCATTTCTTTCCCTCCGCCGGCTTATTTGATTTTATTTTTACATAGTCACCTATCGGGATCACTTTAGAATCTTTAGACAGCAACTCAAACTTGTCAGTGGCAACAAGTTCGCCGGGAGTAAGACCACTCTTCACTTCAGTCACCTTGCCAATGGTCTCACCCACAACAATATCCCGATGCTCCACCGATCCTTCGGGTGAAACAACGTATACATATTTTTCATTTCCGCTATCTTTGACAGCAGCGGCCGGCACTGTCATTATGCCTTGCAACACTTCAAGAAGCACTTTCACTTTCGTCTTCTCGCCCGGGAGCAGACACCCGTCAGGATTAGGCATTTCAGCACGCACTGAGAATGTACCACTCTTCGTGTCAACGACAGGATCGGCAAAATCTACCAGACCATGATAGGGATACGCGCTACCATCAGCAAGAGAGATAGTGACATAAGATGGCAGCCTGTCAAGGCATTCTCCATCATCGCAACGAATGTTGACGTTTCTATCCTTACTCTTGAGATATTCAAGCGATGTCATCGAGAAATCCACCATCACAGTGTCGCTTCTGACGATAGTGGCGAGCAGAGAGCGTCCGCCGGGTCCGACGAGAGCTCCTACATCTACCATTCTTTCAGATATAAACCCTGATATTGGAGCTGAAACGCGAGTGTAGCCAAGAGTGATCTGAGCCTCCAAAAGGTCAACACGGCAAATCTCCACATCTGCTTCGGCGCATTCTACGGCAGCCTCTGCATTATCAAGGTCAAGCTGGGAGGCAGCTTTCTGAGTGAAAAGAGGCCTGATACGGTTGAGATCACGCTTCGCTTTATCCAACAAGGCAAGAGCCCGATCAAGCTGCGCTCTCGCACGGTCTACCTGTGCCTGATACAATTTTGGATCAATTATGAAGAGAGGTTGCCCCTTAGTCACATACGAACCTTCCTTGAAAAGCATCTTTTCAAGAATTCCTTCTACACGCGCAGTCACCTCCACCGACTGGCTCGCCCTAATAGTGCCATCGTATTCATCGAATATCTCCATTCTTGCGGTATCGACCAACGCAACTGTCACTTTAGGTAATTCTTGCAAAGGGGATGTAGGTGTACGTACCAGCAACCACACCGAAAATGCTATTACTACAAGCACTCCGATGAGAATAAAAACCCATCTCGGAAATCCTCCTTCTTTTACAAATGAAGACGCAGATCCTTCACACTCTTTCTTGACATCGCCCATATTTTTTCCCTTTTCTTCAAAACTAAAAAAGACTACACCAAATTTCTTAATATCCACCAGAGAAATACCGAAGCAACCAAAGTCCATATCATCCATGGGGAATGGACTATTTTGTAAAATCTCGGATAGCTCTCCCTGTAAAGTTCCAGCCAAAGCAACACTCCAAGAATCGGAATGATACAAAGAGCATATGCGTTAGCTTCCCAAGCGCCTCTAATGTCGCCATGAATCAGCGCATGTGCCATTCTTTGAGATCCGCATCCCGGACAATCTGTGCCCGTGGCTACTTTCCAAATGCATCGTGGCATCCATTTCACCTCCATAGGATCAAAAAAATAGTAAGCCAAGGCTAAGACCATGACAATGAAAATTATCAGCATCAATATCCAACCTCTTCTGCTAAGCATCCTTTATCTTCATGCTCCATGCAGCCTTGACCTTTCGGTTGACAGCCACTATATTCACTAAGATTACAACCGTCGCAAGCAAAGTGCCTGTAGCTATTGCCCATATCAACCCATTGGAAGAAACTCCAAATCCTTCAAGCACACCTGCATAGAAAGTCCTAAGCACTGCTAATGAAACAAGTGAAAGTAGCCATGCCACGAGGCATCCTGACAGTATCATTCTGATATAGGGAGCTCCTACATCACGCAATGGAGCACCAAGCATCAGCAGCCTATGGATGACAGATCTATTTTTCTCCATGAGCAGAGAGATCGAAAGCATCAGCACCAACACCGAAAGCAACGTGATCAATATACCAATCGTCATCACGATTCCTACTACAACCTTAAGAAGATATGCGGCTGAACTTCCTGACTTATCTCCTGCCACTTCCAATCCATTCTCTTTAAGATAGTCGGCGATCGCCACATCGCCCGGCGAGGAGACATCAATTATCAGACGAGAGGGTGCCTCGGCCTCGCCATTTCCAAGACGGGAACCGGCATATTGCATGAATGCGTCCGGCACAAGAACTGTGTTAATTCTATTGCTGAAACCCACAATTCTGCCTTCCATCGACATGGAGCGACTTCCATCCTCGCTACGCATATAAAGCTGCAAAGGAATTCCTGAAAGAAGCTGCTCGCTTAGTTGCGGCAAACCGGCTGAACCTGCAAATCCAAAATTATAGAGAGCAAGATAGTCTTTTGGTATCATGACCGGCACGACGTTCCGGCTCGGTTCAAACTGCCAGTCGCTTCCGGAAATATCCACGAATGAATCAGGCACAGACTCAAAGAAAAGGGCTGTCTCCATTCCTCGGCCACCTTGGCTGACAGAAGCATAGACCCTGAAATCTGAAGATTTAAATTCGCCTACCCTTCTCACCCAGGGTTGAGCCTTCAATTCCTTTAGATCGCTGTCAGAAAAGCGTGTGGCATCGTGATCGCCAAGTGTGCTTGCCGAAGTCACTTTTTTATTGACTACGAGATAATCCGTATTGACAATGCTATCATCATCCTCCCATATGCCTTTGGCATCAATATAGAACATCATGGCTCCGGTCACGATAAGAAGCCCGATGAAATTAGACAATGCAAACCCTGCCAGGCGAGCCGGAGATGTATTCTTCCTGAGAAGTTTCGAAATTATGCCCATCAGAGATTCAATTTTTGGGGATTTGAGATAATGAGAGGATTGCCTACTGAAAAAGTTATTACGCCTGCTCCCTGACGCTCAGCCTCTTCCTCTACGATGCGGGCAGCAATCCTATTGTTAGCCTCGTCAAGATGACTTACCGGCTCATCAAGCAAAATGAAGTCGAACGGTTGGCAAAGGCTCCGTATGAGCGCCACTCGCTGTTGCTGTCCGATAGAAAGCCGCCCTGCGGGATAATCACGGCGTGATGAGATGCCGAGACGCTCAAGCCAGTTGCTGATGCGTGTATCGTCGACCCCTCCTGAGATCTGGGCCTTCAGAAGTATGTTGTCGATAGCGGAAAGTTCCGGGAAGAGTGCCAATTCCTGTGGGAGATATGCTATATGGAAGCGTCTTATCTCCTGCCAATCGGAGATTGATAAGGAGCGGCAGTCACGCCCATCAAATTTCAGAGTGCCTTCATAATCATTGCGACTTCCTATGATAAACGCTGCCAGGCTCGACTTGCCCCCGCCACTCGCCGACTCCACAAGATATCTTCCGCCACGACGAAATTCCACCTTTTCTTTCCATATCTGAGAATATGGCAACTCCTCCCGCACGAAGACGCGCGGGAGGAGAGTATCAAGAGATATCTCTTCTATGCGTTGGATCATTTGAGCAGAGCGTTAAGGAATGCATCCACTCCTCCTTCAGCCTCTATGTCAAGACGAAGGCTTTTCTTCTCAGGGACCAGGCGCGTGACGGTCACAACATCGCGAGCGATCATGCCGTCGGATACTATTCCAACCCATGCACCTTTAAGCTTGTCAGCAGCTTTATCAGCAGTGACCGGACCTGCGAATTCCTTATTGCCTTTAAATGCTGTGAGAGTATTGCCATCGCGAGTCACCGTCATGCCCATTAGGCTCTGAATCAGATTAGACAAATCTGCAAAATCCTTACCATTCGTCTGCACCTTGGCCACAATATCGTCCATAGACGAATTAGCCTTAACCGCTACAGTGCCATCGATTGACTTAAGCACTCCTACGAATGCGTCTGCACCCTTCCCCATAGCAGTTCCGGCCACATCGGAAACCTTTTTAATAAGCTTTTCGGAGATTCCGATTGCAGCAACGATATCTCCACCTCCACTGAGCGACTTCACTACCGACGCATCTATCTTCTCTGCAGGGAGAAGGAGTTCGGCCGGCTTCATGTCGGAGTTAAGCACTGCGGCAGTGGCCTTAATATTCTTCTTCTCTACATCCAAATAACCGGCGAAATAGGCCATATCGTTGAATATCAACGATGAGCCAAGACGCAGATAAGTAGAATTAGGAAGGATGGCTATTGACTTGTTGACATCCGCAACAAATGTGACTGCCTTCTCCGTATCAGAAAGAAGAGACACTGCATCAGATGAAGCATAAGACTGCTTTTCATTCAGTTTCTGATAATATTTCAATTGCTCAACATCAGGAGTGCCGGATGAAGCGATCCAGTATTGATTGCCAATCACGACAATCGACCCCATCACCTTTGCGCCATCTTCCTCAGTCCATTGGAGAGAAGGGGTTTGCTTCTGCACATAAGCGAAAAATTTTTCAGGGTCGTCAAGCAAGCCGGTGACATAGTTTCTGGCTGCAGAAAAGTAGACAATACTATTAAATGCCATACCGGTCTGACCATCCAGGAAATCATTGATCGCCTGCTTTTCCTTATCACCCAAAGCCTGACTCTCATTAATGGCTTTAGAAATCTCCTTCGGGAGAGTGATAGTAGAGCCTTTTACCTTTCCACCGAGTTTATCCACTGTATGAGCCACATTGAAAAGAGCCACACTCGAGGCGTCGGCAGGCACCGTGCGGAGCAATGAGTCAGCGTCATTGTCGCCTCCGCTCTTCGAGCATCCTACTGCCACGAAAAGAATCGCCAAGATGGCAAGAAGGCTATAACTTAGTTTCTTCATAAATTATACTTATTTCTAAGTTTGACATTTCTTAAATTCTCAGGAAACTTCCCATGCGGAGCGCAGCCACAGCAGCCTCGGCTCCCTTATTGCCAAGTTTGCCACCGGCTCGGTCGAGAGCTTCCTGAAGGTTATTGACAGTCAGCACTCCGAAAATGACAGGAACATCCCCCTGGCAATTCAACCGGCAGATGCCGTCGGCAGCCTGCGAGCATACATAATCGAAATGGGGTGTATCTCCACGTATTACTGTGCCGATTGCAATGACGGCATTGTATTTCTTGGGGCTCTTGATGATTCTGGAAGCAGCATAGACGAGTTCTACTGCTCCCGGCACACGATATTGCTCCACCATCGACGGATGCAATCCCGCTTTTTCAAACACATCAAGCGCTCCGGCCAAAAGACGGTCGTTGACCTGACTATTCCAATCTGCAGTCACGATTGCCACCCTGAAATTATCTTTATCGTAGATTTCCGGTATCTCCAGAAGAGAACCTTCGGTATTCAATATTGTCGACATATCAGGATTCAAGATTTTTTATTTCTAAATGCGCTTAGCCAGGAAACTTTCATGTTTTCCTGAAGCTTTATCATCTCCTTAAGAGTGTGGATCTCCTGTTCAAGTTCTGCCTCACCAAGAGAAATTGCATGAGGCAGCACAGCATCGAGCAGACGCTCGGCACGCGGACGCATTGATTTGACACGGATCATAATCTCAGCCATCTCCACCGTCATCTTTATCTCCTTGCGGTTGATCTTTCCGGTGCGTTTCTTCGATATCCGGATTGCTTCCGAGAAGAATTTCATAGCCTCCCGGTAATCTCCCGAAGATGCCAAAAGCCGGCCAACATTGCAGAGTGAGTCTACCAAGCGGTCTGTAGCACTGCTGATGCCGGCATTCACTTTCTCAGTGAGGGCATCTGCATGAAGCTGCTGACGCGCAAGCATATCTATCGTCTTCTTCTTTGAGCGCAGGATGCGTGTGGAAAGCTCCATCGCAAGGATATGGAGGCGTCCGAATCGCTCGGGGTTCCTTGCCAAAAGAGGATCAAGGACTTTAAAAAGAGCATCAAGTTCCTTCTCGCTGCGCTTGAAGTCCTTAAGTTCAAAATGTATTTCTGCAAGATCGAATATCAATGCCACCAATATAGCCTTGAATTCTTCATTTTCATGGTCGCCGAAGTCTTTAAGACGCTGCAGCGCTCCGATAGTGCGCTCCAGAGCCTCCATATATTTTTCTTCCTCAAGCAGACGGCTTATCTCCAATCTGGTTGCCACTACATTGGCAAGCACTTCTGCTTCCGGGCTTTCTTTTCCGAAAGCCTCCATTCGGATATGGACATCAATCTGATTCATATTATAATTTCAATATTTATTTGTGCATATTATATTATAACACTTCAACGGGAGAAACGTATTAAAAACTGCCGATCATATCCATTTCTTAAGTCCTACGGCGATATTCTCGGGAATGGGTTTCGACTCTTTCGTCTCGAAGTCTATGCTGACCATCACCGATTCACTCATAGAGCAGATCTGACCCGTAGCTGTATTTCTGAGGATTTGCTGAAGTACGAAGCTCCTCTCACCTATTTTCTTGACGCGGGTGCGCACCTCCATAGGGTCGGTGAAATGAATCTGCTCCATAAAGGTGCAATTGATGTTGACAATCACTGCCTCTACCTTGCTCCAGTCGGAGAGCTGACCGCGAAGGGCATTATAAAATTCCGTTTTGCCAACGTCGAATAGAGCTAACTGAGCATTATTATTGACGTGGCCCAATACATCAATGTCGTTAAAACGCAGTTGAAGTGGCACGACATGACGAAATGCCATAGGATCAAGATGTTCAAGTATGTCGTTTTTCTGACTCATGTTCTTCTTCAATTTCTAAATAGTATTTCTTTCACCACTTCCTTCCCCAATATTTCGTTTATTCCCTTTGCAATTCTCCCGCGGCTCATGTTAAGTTCCGAACGCAGCGAGGCGTTGACCGTGCCTATGGTCATTGTCCCGGACTTCATGACAGGACGCCGGCACAGAGAGGCTATATGGTCGCCGACAACCAAAGGGAAAGCGTCGCAGGCACGCACTTCATCAAGCCGACCCTGCATACTGCTTTTCTCCAGGCATTCGCGGAGCACATCGCCTATTGTCACTACTTCCTTTCTCTCCACTCTCTTAATTATCGAAAAATGTACTTATTCTCAATACAATAGGTAATTATGCATCATAAATTATGCATTAATACTTCGAAGTTGCCATCCCGCACAGCGAATAGACGGCTTTCACCCTTTATGGCACCCAGTATTTCATCAAGGTGCTCGCGATTTGTGTCAGTGATGAATATCTGCCCAAATCCTTCATCGCCACTCACCATCTCCATGATTCTTCCTACTCGGCTGGAGTCCAGTTTGTCAAAAATATCGTCGAGGAGCAGTATGGGTGTAAGTCCTGACACTTTTCTCAGATATTCAAAGATGGCAAGTCGAAGGGAGATTGTAAAGGTCTTCACTTGGCCTTGGCTTCCTAATCTGCGCATAGAGTATTCGCCGAGCCCCGTAAGGAGATCATCGCGGTGCACCCCTTTTGAAGTATATCCCAGCACCTGATCCTTTGCCCTTGTGCTATCGAGCACTTCGCGTAGCGTATGGTCGTTGAGGATACTCGAATATCTTATCGATGCCTTCTCAGCATCTCCGGAGATTTCTGAATAGCGAGTCCGGAAAGCCGGGAGAATCTCTTCCACCCAAGCTTTGCGCGTAGAGTGGATCACTGCTGCCGATTCCTCCATCGAGTTCTCGACCGATTCGTAGAGAAGCTTGTCTTTCACTCCGGCACGCAGCATACGGTTGCGGCTGTCGATGCTCCTGTTGTAGCGTATCAGATGCGAAAGATAGGTCTTGTCGGCCTGTGAGATTACCATGTCCATAAGCTTACGCCTCTCTTCTGCTGCACCGCTTACGATAGCATGATCAGCCGGAGTGACTGTGACGATCGGGAAGCGACCGATATGCTCGGAAATGCGCTGATATTCCTTGCCATTGCATTTGAGAGTCTTCCCCTTCCCTTTCACAATGCCACAGCTGACATTTTCCATCACTCCGGTATCCATCATGAAGGAGCCTTTCACCATCATCATGTCAGTGCCATGTCGGGGTAGTGCCGATTCAGGAAGCGACTGCATGGGACGCGCAAGACACAGGAAATGAATGGCCTCGAGCAGATTGCTTTTCCCCATGCCGTTCATCCCCAAGAGGCAGTTGACTCCACCTGAAAATTCCAGTGAAGCCTCCTCGATATTCTTGAAGTTTACTATGTCGAGAGTGTCGATTCTCATGCGTTGTCTTCTTTCTCTCCGTAGGCCAAGTCGCCTGCGTCGCCAAGCCCAGGGACAATGTAACTATGGTCGTTGACTTCGGGATCTATAGCAGCACACCAAAGGGTGGTCTTGTCGTCAGGAAAACGATCCTTCACATATTCCACGGCTCGCTCAGAGGCAATCACGGACGCTACATGAATCTTAGCCGGATGCCCCTTGCGCAAGAGCGCACGATATCCTAATTCCATTGATGTGCCTGTAGCAAGCATCGGATCCACCAGGATAAGTGTCTTTCCTTCTATCGACGGAGCCGCCATGTACTCTACAAGGACATCGAAAGTGTCGCCTTTTTCATGATATTTCCGATATGCGCTGACGAAGGCATTCTCTGCATTATCGAATATCTGTAGGAAACCGTGGTGGAAAGGGAGCCCGGCTCGCAAGATTGTGGCAATCACGATTCTGTCGGCTGGCTGCTGGCATATACAATCAGCCAGAGGAGTCTGGATCTTTACATTTTCGTAGGAAATACGCTTCGAAATCTCATATGCCATCAGCTGGCCGATGCGGTCTACGTTATTACGAAAACGCATACGGTCGCCCTGGATATTGACATCGCGCAATTCACGCATATATTGGCTCATCACCGAAGGGGTCTCGGCAAAATTTATCACTTCCATTATATTAAATTTTAGGGTTTACAAATTTAACACTTTAATTTGGAAAAATGAAATATAAAAGCCTAAAAAAGGTTATTATGTTTTAAGGTTATTGGGTTGCGGGGATGAGTCGTTTAAAAGGGAAGCCAACCGGATCTGTGAAGGTGTTGGGGCTCTGATTCCTCTGCTGACGCTTTAAGGGCGGCTATGACAGCTGCATTGAAGCCGTGTGCTTCGAGGGCGTTGAGGCCACGGATTGTCAATCCCCCGGGAGTGGTCACTTTATCAATCTCGGCTTCGGGATGCCCTCCATTTGCAATCAGGGCTGCCGCCCCTTCGGCAGTGAGAGCTGCGACTTCCGTTGCGAAATCCGGTTTTAGTCCAATTTCCACCGAGCCTTCCACTGCTGCACGGATAAATCGTAGGAAATAGGCTATACCGCAAGAGGCCAATGAAGTGCAGGCTGTCATTTTGTCTTCCGGCACCACAAAAACTTTGCCTGATAGAGAGAAAATCTTTTCGGTTTCATCTTTTGCTTCATGAGTAGCATCCTTGTCGAAGGCAATGAAAGTGACGCTTTTGCCATAGCGTATGGCAGTATTTGGAATTACTCTTGCATAATATAATTTTTTTCTATCCTCCTTATCCTCGGAAACTGCCTCCGGCATTTCTTCTTCATCCTCATTGCAAGACTGCAGGTGGTCGTAATATGGATCATCGTCGAGCATGAAGCTTAAATTGCCAAGTGTAAATCCTGCAACAAGAGAAATAATCAATGCTTCATCCTTGAGACTCTCCCTGATTTCTTCGCAAACAGCTCCGGCAAGATAGGGCTTCACTGCCAATATTACAATATCGGCATCTTTTACGGCCTCCTTGTTGGAAAGAGTTGTATTTACTTTGGGCATTGATGCCTTGATTCGATCGAGGGTATGTTGGGTAGCGGCGGTGCAAGTGATTTCGTATTCGGAGTCTTTCAGCGATTCGGCGACGGCGGAGCCCATATTTCCGGCTCCAAGGATAGCAACTTTTTTCATTGTCAGCATTCTTTAAGTATA
>CAYNPB010000004.1:0-10487 GCA_964399005.1 uncultured Sangeribacter sp. | reverse complement strand
TACACTTTTCAATCCCAAAACAAGGTCAAAAAACACACTTTTCAACCCACATATCCAAATTTTTGGATGATTTCAAGAAATCAAGCTGCCAATATGCACTGCCCCACAGAAAGAATTCCTTAAGTTATTCTCTTGGCCCGATAGATTCAGATGAATCAATACCTCATGGATTGTAGATTCGTATTTTTGATAACGACGATTCGATGTAAGGGGACCTCTTGCTCTTCAAACATCCGTTTGATTGCGTCTATACCTTCCTGGTCAACCAACCAACCCGAACCTAAAGAAAATTATATTTGATATTTCGCTTTTTTTCTGTTAAGTTTTTGAATGTCCGAGGCGAAAAGTATATTTTAAGTTTTACTTGTTTAATTATTATGAGTTGAATCCCATAGCGCAGGAACTGCGCAAATTCTCTGCGCTCTCCGGGCGATGCGCAGCAACCCGTTATGCTTTTTGAGCTCGCAATATCCGAGTCGCAAAGCCTTTTTTAATAGAACCTCTGCTCATCAGCGCTTTCTCTGTGTGAGATATTAAAGAGCTTACGAAAGTTAAGTTAATTGATAAGAGAAATTACCAGGATTTTTTGCAGCTTTTGAAACTATTTGGGAATTTGGGGAGTCTATGCTGAAAAACATCTATAGAAATGATATTAACTTTGCTTATATATACTCCTCTTTCCTATTATCCTATAAGGATTCCTTGGAGGCTGAGGTTGCGGTTTCTCTGGAATCGTTGCTTACAATTTGCAGCAGCTCATGAAGAGAACGTGGGGACTTCAAGCTATATTCTCGAGCGGGAATTTAAGGCTTTAATAGACCGGGAGAATGCTACTATTTCAAGGATTTGCTTTTCTTATGCCGGTTCGACTGCTGAATTTGATGATCTGAGGCAGGATGCCCTGATTAATATATGGAGAGGAATGGAAAGTTTTCGAGGTGAAGCTTCTACGAAAACATGGATTTATCGGGTGACTGTCAATTCATGCCTCTCTACAATACGCAAACAATCGCGACACCAACACGAATCTCTTGAAGGTCTTTACGGACTGATCGACTCTGATGAATCAGACAAGGAGGATATAGAACAGTTGCATAGAGTCATCAATACACTTGAGCCGCAAGAGAAGGCTGTGATAATGATGTGGCTTGATGAGTTGAGTTATGATGAAATCGGAGAGGCAATGGGACTGCCCCGAAATACGATAGCCACCCGAATCAGAAGAATTAAAGAAAAAATCACAAAAGAATTCCAGCGATATGAATACAGATAATTTGGATATGGAGCAAATTCGTAAGGCCTGGATTGAGATGGGAAAAGCTCTTGGCATGGAGGAGCAACCGGTAGATCCAGACAACCTCAACAATCTGAACACTTCTCTTGATAGATTGCGTAATCGCTATATGAGAGGCACTATAATTTCTATTTTCGGAGGAATAGTATTTACGATTTTAATTTACTTTATGCCTCACTTAAATGATGAATATAGATTATTATTAGCTGTATCTTACGCGATTTTGATGTTGGCCAACGCATATATGCTATACTGGTTCTGGCAAGGTACCGGGAAAATAGATCCTATTACTATGCCGATATCTCGAGTTTCATCAATAGCTAAATATTATAAAAAATGTCATCTACGTTATCACCTTTTCGGAATCCTTGCAACATTACCGTGGATCGCATATTTCTTCTACGCCCTAAGTCGTTCCGGCTTCATAGATATGTATTTTTTTATAACGGCAGCTATAATTGGTGGTATTTCCGGACTTAAGGGACTACGGATATATTTTAATGACTATCGGAATTTGACGAAATAGGGAAAAGACGAAATAGTAAAAAAAAGGCGACTCTGTAAGTAAGGGATATGAAATTGAAGGAGAGAAATAGATTCCATTTCATAAAATCCGATGGAGTTTTATCCTATTTCGTTTGCTTTATTGTTTTATAAGAAACTCTCCACGATTAACTATCCACGATTCTCAATTGACATTAACTCTTGGATTGATGAATAAGAAGCAGATTATCATTTGGCTCGCTGCCCTCGCCGTTGGTGTAGGACTGGGATTGCTCCATGTCCCGGCTATTGACACTGTAATGAACTATATCGCCACGATATACACGCGGCTTTTCCGGCTTTTAGCTGTGCCCACTATTGTGCTCGCTGTCATCACGACCCTCGCTTCTCTCGGCGGAGGGAAAGAACTCGGCAAGATTTTCCGCACTTCTGTGACTTACACTCTGCTGACCACTTTCATGGCAGCGGCTTTAGGGTTAGGGCTATATCTTCTCATCAAGCCCGGAAATATTCCGCTCAGTGCCATAGATGCGGAAAAAGCAGCCGATGTGCCGATGGCTGAGGCTTCGTATGCCGACCATGTGATGGAGGTGGTCCCCGACAATATTGTTCGCCCACTGCTTGATGGAAATGTTCTTGCCCTATTGATAATTTGCTTTGCAGTAGGAATAGCGATTTCCAAGATGCCGGAGTCCCGAGCGAAGGAGATAATCGTAAATGGGCTGGCAGGAATTCAGGAGATTCTCTTCACACTCATACGCTGGCTTATTGCAATTCTTCCGATCGGCATTGTGGCATTTGCAGCTCAGTTGATTGCCGAGGCGGGAGCAGGCGTGATGGCCGATTCGCTGGGCAAATATGTCGCAGTGATCATATCCGGAAATCTGCTCCAGATGTTTGTTGTGCTTCCGATATTCCTGTTGCTTGCCGGATTGAACCCCATCAAGACTTTCAGCGGAATGATGCCGGCAGTCTTAATGGCATTCTTCACTAAGAGCAGCGCGGCGACATTGCCGGTGACAATGGAAAATGCTGAGCAGCGGCTCGGAGTGAAAAAGAAAATCTCACGGTTCGTACTTCCGCTTTGCACCACTATCAATATGAATGGCTGCGCAGCATTCATCCTTTGCACCTCTCTCTTCGTAATGCAAAACAATGGAATGGCTCTCAGTTGGGGCACCATGATTCTATGGCTCTTCATATCGGTGATCTCCGCAGTAGGAAATGCGGGAGTGCCGATGGGATGCTATTTCCTGACGCTGTCGCTGATGTCGGGAATTGGTGCGAATATCAGCATTATGGGCATAATCCTTCCCATCTACACAATCATAGACATGGTGGAAACTTCCGAAAATGTATGGTCAGATTCGTGCGTCTGTGCTATCACCAATTCGAAGCTATCTTCATCATCTGACTCGTGAGATAGGCTTTATAGTCTGCCCAAGGGACTATCATGGAGCCTGACATCGGAGCTACGAAGCGTCCGTTGTGGCGGATGGTTGTATAGGTGCGACCAGTGGGAGATTCAAGCAGGACAATGTCGATGTTAGCTCCGAGAGGCACTATTTCATAGTCTTTCCATCTGCTCGACAGAGTGGCAAAGTCAGCGGAATCGTCGTAGCATCCTTCTACCCGCATGAGTGAAAGAAGGGGCATCAAAGTCTCGGCGTGTCCGAAATAGAAGTTGGCATCATATCTAACCGGAGCATCTGCCATTTTCATATCGGCTCTCTTCATGGTCTGATCAATCAGCCGAGTCCCAAGCGAAGCATCGGCATCTGCTATGATGCGGGCAAGAAGCGGACTGCTTGCCTTCCCTGCCAATGATGAGAGTGGAGTGTCGGTATTGCGCAAGTAATGCTCAAGATTATCTACCTCCCAGCATGCGCGGTAATCGGCGGCCGACATGAATTCGTCTGTAGGAGCGTCCATACCGAAGGCCGTAAGTGATTGAAGCACGTCATACATCTCAAGCGTAAGCTTCTTGAGTTTATGATTGTCATATCCCGGCAAATTACCAAGTATTTTCCTTGCCGGCAGCGGCGACACGATGGAATCCATCAACTTTTCCGACACCTTGCTCCATGTGCCACCTTCGCGATAGGCTGCATAAAGAGAATCAGCAGTGAAGCATCGCAAGAGATAGCTATATTGCTTCCCTTCCGAAGCCGTGATATTGATATCGCCCGAAAGCGCCGTAAGTTCATGATTAAACTGATACATGGTCATCACGACTCGCGGCACATAAGTGGATATAGCATTCACACGACCCTTTTTCAAAAGCCCTGGAAGCAGACTATATAAATCTTTTGCCAGACTGACCTCTTCCTGGCATCCCACTTCTGAGAGTCGCCCCCATTGGTCGGCAGTGTTGGACACCACGGCTTTCAGCAATGCGCTGAATTTTCTACCTTCCTTTGTAAGGGTACCGGCTGCAGAAGCCTTTGATATGACTTCCTGCAATTTTTCAAGTTTCTTAGGCGATGATATGTATCTCGCGCCATGCCGTGCGACTCTCGCTACATAGACCGGCTTAAGGGAATCTGGCCAAATAGGAGTTGACTCAGTATAACTGAAATCATATGGCATCATCGAGCCGGCCAAATGAGAAGGCAAATTATTGTAAGGTCGCGAAGCTATGGCCGCAACTGAAAGCAACAATGAAAAGAGAATGAATATCTTGCGCATTGTATAGATTTATCGTTTAAATCTTATGAGCTACTTATCTCAATGTTAAAATTTATTTTTCGGGGGAATTTAGAATCAATATCACAAAATTACTTTTTTTTCTGCTTCAATCCAAATCTGAACCAGTTTTTTTATTAATTTTGCATTTTGACATAACCTAAGATTCAAATATAACCTAATATTCAGACATAACCTAAAAAGATGACCCTATTTAAACCTATCGCATCCCTATTAGCATTGGCTACCTTCCTCCCAACATTTGCCGAAAATAAGACCCTTGAAGAAGCATTCACCTCCCCCGATGAACAACACAAGCCGCTTATCATATGGCAGTGGATGGATGGCCTCGTCACAAAAGAGGGAATCACTCGCGACCTTGAGGCTTTTAAGGAAGCCGGACTGGCAGGCGTGCATAATTTCCAGATTGGCGGCCCGGAGCAAATGCGCATCGGAAATCCCGATAATGCTATCGGCAATGAAAACTGGAAAAAACTTCTGCGCTGGACACTTGATGAATGCGAAAGGCTCGGACTCACTTTCGGCACCCACAACTGCCCGGGGTGGTCGTCGAGTGCATACCCTTCAGTAAAACCGGAGTACTCAATGCAAAAACTGGTGTTCACTGAAACTCCATATACTAAAGGGCAACGAAAGGCTATGCTGTCGACTCCCGAAGTAGATCCGCAATGGAACTACTATGAAGATGTGGCAGTGCTCGCCATCCCTTCCGATTCAGCGGCAACCCTTAGCCAGATAATAAACCTGACTGAATACTTCGATTCTGCCAAAGGGGAACTGAATCTAAAAAAGGTAAAACTGCCGGACAATTACACCCTCTTGCGAATAGGACAGACCACCAACGGAAGTACCAATGAAGCTCAGGCACCGGAAACAGGACGAGGCCTCGAATGCGACAAAATCAGCAAAGAGGCAGTCAAAGCTTTCTGGGGCGGCTACCCCTCCATGGTGATCGAAACTGCAGGACACCATATCGGAAAGACTTTCACTCATCTTGAAATTGACAGTTACGAAGCAGGAGGCCAGACTTGGAGTCCGGTGCTCCCGGATGAATTTAAAAATCGTAAAGGCTATGACATAATCCCCTATCTGCCTTACATGATAGGAAGGATTAAGGAGATAGATGGAAAAGAAAACACCTCTCGGTTTCAAAAGGACTGGGTGAATGTAGTGACCGATTGCGTTGCTGAAAACTATTATGGCTACATGACCAGCCTCGCCGACGATGCTGGTTTGAAAATGATGATTGAGCCTTACGGCACAGGAGGCCAGAAGCCTTTCCGCATCATCGACTTTGAGAAAATAGTGCTTGCCTGCGATGGCGCTGATATAGCCACTGAATTCTGGCAGGATCCTCCACGCTGGGGCTGGAAAGACATGACAGGTCACGAAAAATCCATGCGAAAATTTGGCAAGCCGCTTCTGATTGCCGAAGCTTTCACTTGCTGGCCGCTGAGAGCTTGGAGTGATAGCCCGGCAGACATAAAGAAGGTGTGCGACAAAGCATTTTGCACTGGCGTCAACCGCATGATGCTTCATGCTGGCGCTGCCAATCCCTGGCCCAATGTGGAGCCGGGAATGTCGTTCGGGAAATGGGGCACCCAATTCGTTCCGGGACAGACCTGGTGGAAAGCTGGGGGAGCAAAAGAGCTTTTCGGCTACATGGCCCGTTGCCAGTCACTTCTGCAGCAAGGTATTCCGGCTCCCAAGCAACTTCCAAAGATGGAGTCGCTTCTCTCCTACCGGCGCACAGCAGGCGACACCGACATCATCTTCCTATGTAACCAATCGGATTCAACCGCAAAGGAGAATATTCCTTTTGATCCGCAAGGCCGCAGCCTTGAGGTTTGGGATCCTTATTCAATGCAATCTTATTCCATTGAGACAGGGAAGCCCATCGCTGTAGAGATCGAGCCTCTTGGTTCCAGATTTCTGATTATCAGAAGTGAGCCGTCAATTCTTAAAGCAAATGAGAACTACACACTTGCTTCCACAATACCCGTGAGCGGCAGTTGGACCATCAATTTTCCGGATGCGCAGACGATCACGACCGATTCCCTGTTCTCCTGGCCCGAATCTGACAATCCAGACATCAAATATTTTTCAGGGACAGCTACTTATACCATCACATGCAATATTCCCAAGAAGATTCTGAAATCAAAAGCTGACAGGATTATACTTTCGTTAGGCGACCTAAAGAATATGGCATCCGTAAGAGTAAACGGCATTCAGATGCCCCTGCTCTGGAAGATGCCTTTTGAATGCGACATTACAGATGCAATTAAAGGTGGACAAAACAGGATTGAAATAGAAGTGACCAATCTTTGGCCAAACCGAATGATTGGCGACGAATTCGAGCCCGACGACCTTGAATGGAGCGAACCCCTTGCATATGAATATGCACCGGGAAGCCCTATTGCAGGACGCTATCTCAACTCCAATCCGGAATGGCTTCAAAATGGCACTCAGCGTCCGTCAAAAGGAAGGAAGACCGTAGGATGCTTCAAGTTTTTCACCAAAGAATCTCCGCTCCTCCCTTCCGGATTGCTTGGACCGGTGGAAATCAAAGTCATGTCTCTTACCGAATAAGATATCAGAAATCATCATCACGACTTCAGGCCCCATCGACACGATATGGAGCCTAATTCTTAATTTTCAATTTCCATTCCTCATAAATTGGAAACAAATAGGATGGACGGTTATTATACCATGCGTAGCCATTCCTACGCTCTTCCCCTATCTCCGAAAGACTTCGACGAGGAACTCCGTCTCTGTCGCAGACAAAGGGCTCACAATTCTCCAGATCGTAGTATCTTGCCCATATAGGTGTGTCATCTTTCGGGTTCTCTTCAAGTGAGGCTTCCCACTTTCCGTTGACGTTTACACGGCGATAGTTGACGTATCTAATTCTATTTGCCTCAAACCATTTCATGGCACCTTCAACGGCTTTGATGATTCTCTGGTCGGGCTCGGGGATATCCATGAGAAGTTTTACGATAGCCGCACTTTCCTGCGAACAATAAGAAGGCAATTCATAAGATCTTGCTGAGGCGGGGACCAATGTCTCCCTGTCGTGTTGCTGACACCAAACTGTCGGCTCCCCATCCACTACAATTTGAGTGGCAAGTATGCATTCCACCCCTTTATTGAAGGATGTTTTCATCCTCTCCCTCAGCGCTTCATCACAGATGTCGCTGTCATATGGATGGATGCCTTCAGCTATATCGCGAAGCAGAGTCATCGTGTTGACCATGGCATCATCATTATATGTGATGTGAATCTGATAATCGCGCATTATAGGCCAAAACTGAGGCCAGCCACCATTTTCATATTGCCCCGACAAAAGATAAGATATTCCCTTTTGAAAGGCTTCTTTATAGCGGCTTTCTCCCGTAGCCTTATACAATCGGGCGAGATAGACCATCTGGAGCGTCGTGGCATCATTGTCGGTGGTGGAATCATCCTGACGCTCCTTGTCGGCAAGGACTTCCGCTTTCAATTCGTCGGACATCGGCGAGACCATATCAATATTCTTTGGCCATCCACCCGTAGAGCGCTGCCAAAGCAAGAGCTGGTCGCCTATGCGGATGGCCTCAGGCGTTTTAAAGAATGCCGTGTCATCTTCTCTAAGCATCTTCTTTGCCGTCCGCTTATCTATTGGCGTAGCGCCATTGGCTTGAGCTAACGCCAATACGGGGACGAGGATTGCGAATGATGCGCCAAGCACGCCAATGATGCGTAATATTTTCCTATTCATGATGTCAATTCATTTACTGTGGCTTATGATAAGCCAAACTTTTTACAAAGTTATAAAATTTTTCCGGTATTGATGGAAGATTTTCATGTATTTTCTTGCAATAAACACCCGGATTTTAACGTTATATTTTTTACTACTAACATTGCCCGAAAACTAATCTATATCAGTAATGAGAAATTTTACCTTATGTGCATTGGCTGCCGCTATGAGTTTTGGAGCCTTTGCCGACAATGTGACGGTGGAGCTTAAGTCTGACCGCACTTGCACCATGTCGAATGGTTTGATTACCCTTAGCATTGATGCCAAGGGTATGGCAAAGACAATGAAACACCCTTCAAATGGATCTGCCAATATCCTGGCAAGCAACGGAATCTATTTCGACTATACCTCTAATAAAAACCGTGCGCTCTCTGCGGGAAGCGCCAAGATAGTAAGAAACGACGATGACTATGCCGAAGTGGTGTATACTTCCGGTGCAAATTCCGCCCTTCCTACTTATGAACAAGGCTATATCCTCCGAAAAGGGGAAAGCGGTGTGTACACTTACGTCATCGTGCATGGCAACTCCAAAAGTGGCGACACCTCACAAGGAGGAGTAGGACCGGTAAAGGAAACCCGCGTTTGCACTCGTCTCGCCTCAGATTTCCTCGATGGATATGTCGACGATCAGATGCAGGGAAAGATTCCATCTAACTCTGAGATGACAGAGGCTGAGAAAACTGAGAATACTATCCAGGATGCCACCTACAAAATGAGCGACGGAAGCATCTATACGAAATATAACTGGGCACAGTTTATCGACAATGATGATTTCCATGGCCTGATGAATGGCAAAGTGGGTGTTTGGAATATTCCGGTAAGCTATGAATGGCTTAACGGAGGTCCGATGCGACAGGAACTCACCGTGCACGCCACCAGCAAATCGCCCATCACCATCCAAATGCTTCAGGGAGAACATCTCGGGGCATCTTCTCAGACATATGATGACGACGATCACCAAATCTTCGGACCATTCATGATTTACGTCAATGATGGCGCTTCCCGCGAAGAAATGATCGCCGACGCTCGCAAGAAAGCTTCCCAACTTAAAGAGGAATGGCCTTTTACCTGGTTTGAAAACAAGTATTATCCTTTGGACCGAAGCACAGTAACCGGCAAAATCAATATCACTACCGGGCAGAAGGCCGACAAGGTGAAGGTGGTGCTTGCAGCTCCCGGAACAAGCCTTCTCGCTCAAGGAGGAAAATACATATTCTGGACTCTTAGCGATGAAGATGGCAACTTCAGCATCCCGGCTGTAAGAAAGGGATCTTACTCCCTTTATGCTTATGCCACAACCGGAACCGTTACTGACGAACTATGCGTTGACGATATCAATGTAAAGGATGAGAATACCGATCTTGGCACTATCGACTGGACACCCATGACTCTTAAAAATCTGCTTTGGAACATAGGGGAAAACAATCGTCTGGCCGACGGCTTCAATTGCAGCGATCGCCCACGCGCCTACGAAGCATGGCAATGGCAACCGGCTGCGCTCGAATACACCGTAAGAGAAAGCGATCCTGCCACTGATTGGTATAACGCCCAGACCAAAAACGGCACCTGGACAGTCAAATTCAATCTTGACAAGGCATATGAAGGCGACGCTTTGCTCACCGCTTCCATTGCCGGAGTTTCAAACTCTCCCTCAATCAAGATTTCAGTAAATGGCTCGGCAAAGAGCACATGGAGTCTGAAAGACGACGGATCCATACGCCGAAGCGCCACTCTTGCAGGTCGCCATCAGGTGAAATCTCTTACATTCCCCGCTTCTGACCTTAAAATAGGGGAAAATACAATCACATTCACTGCCAGCAACTGCAAAGACAAGAGCGGAGTGCTTTACGACTGCATTAAGCTTGAGGCCGGAGCGCAGGTGACCGCAGGCGCCGACATGATCATCGACACTGACAGCGACAGTCCGATTACTGTCTACACACTTTCAGGCATATGCGTAGGCACGTTTGAAGCCTATCCTACCGGACTTCCTCACGGTATCTACATCCTGAAGCAAGGCTCAAAAGTAAAGAAAATAAAACTCTGAACACATCCCTTCCCAAACAAAAAGAGAGTCTCCCACCCGAGACTCTCTTTTTTGCTTGTACCATAAAAAAAGCCTCCCGCAAGAATGCAGGAAGCTTGTACCCTGAGCCGGGGTCGAACCGGCACGGATTGCTCCACTGG
>CAYNPB010000003.1:0-47145 GCA_964399005.1 uncultured Sangeribacter sp. | reverse complement strand
ACCTCTATCAGGAGACAAAGGCTATCCTCAACAAGAAGACACTCGTGCCTTTCCTGATTGAAAAGATGAAGACCCTCGGCACCGCTGCATGTCCTCCCTATCACATCGCATTCGTGATTGGCGGCACAAGCGCTGAGAAAAACCTTGAGGTGGTGAAGAAAGCCTCCGTGAAATATTTCGATTCTCTTCCCACCACCGGCAATGAATATGGCCGTGCTTTCCGCGACGTAGAACTCGAAAAAGAACTTCTTGAGGCTGCGCACAACATTGGCCTTGGCGCTCAGTTTGGTGGAAAGTATTTCGCTCACGACATACGCGTAATCCGTCTGCCTCGCCATGGTGCTTCCTGCCCTGTCGGCATGGGCGTAAGTTGCTCAGCTGACCGCAATGTGAAGGCTAAGATCAATAAGGATGGTCTTTGGGTGGAGAAACTTGATGAGAATCCCGGAGAACTTATCCCCGTAGAACTTCGCCAGGCAGGAGAAGGAGAGGTGATTGAAATCGATCTCAACCGTCCGATGGAAGAGGTGCTCGCCGACCTTAACAAATATCCGGTTTCTACACGCCTGTCGCTGAAGGGCACTATCATTGTTGGCCGCGATATTGCACACGCAAAGATTAAGGAGCGTCTTGATGCAGGCGAACCGATGCCCGACTATCTTAAGGAGCATCCTATCTATTATGCCGGACCGGCTAAAAAACCGGAAGGACTTCCTTCAGGATCTTTTGGTCCCACCACTGCCGGACGTATGGACTCTTACGTAGATCAGTTCCAGGAAGCCGGAGGCTCAATGATTATGATTGCTAAGGGTAATCGTTCTCAGCAAGTGACGGATGCCTGCAAGAAGCATGGCGGTTTCTATCTTGGTTCTATCGGTGGGCCTGCAGCCATTCTCGCAAAAAATTCTATCAAGAACGTAGAGCTTCTTGAATATCCTGAGCTTGGCATGGAGGCTATCTGGAAGATCGAAGTTGAGAATTTCCCTGCATTCATCCTCGTAGACAATAAGGGCAACGACTTCTTCAAGCAGATCAAGCCCCGCTGCCCGCTTGCTTAATTAATGATAAATTGTCAATGATAAATGATAAATTATCATTTTTGACAAAGGCAAAGAAATAGATGTCAGGCTTATTGCACAATTCACCTTGGAAATGGATTCCCACGCTATATATAGCGGAGGGAATCCCATATTGTGCGGTCAATACACTGCCTGTGCTCTTCTATTGTGAACTCGGAATATCCATTCCCGAAATCACAGCATGGACAGGGCTGTTGGCTCTTCCATGGGTGATAAGGCCTTTCTGGAGTCCTTTCATTGATATTTTCTCCACAAAACGACGTTGGACATTGGGGATGCAGCTGCTGATGACTCTCTGTATGCTTGCAGTGGCTCTATGCCTCCCCACTTCCTTCTTCTTTGCCTCGACTCTAAGCGTATTTGCCTGCATGGCATTTTTCTCAGCAACCCACGATATAGCTGCCGATGGCTTCTATATGCTGGCGCTGACAGAGAAGCAGCAAGCTGATTTTGTAGGAATCAGATCCACATTCTATAAAGTGGCTACTGTGCTCGGACAGGGGGGACTCACTCTCCTTGCCGGATGGCTTGAGACGAGGGGTGTCCGCCCGGCAGGTGCCTGGGCTGTCGTCTTCTATTGCCTTTCAGCCATTTTCTTTGCTATTTGGCTCTGGCATACGCAGGCTCTTCCGAAACTCTCGAATGATAAGCCATTGGGAGCAACGACCCCTGCGGAAGTAGTGAGGGATTTCTGCATGACATTTGTCACTTTCTTTAAAAAGAAACATATAGCGGCTGCTTTGGCTTTCATGCTCCTTTTCAGGTTGCCGGAGGCCATGTGCACTAAGATGGTGGCGATTTTCATGAAGACCCCACTCCAGGATGGAGGTCTTGGTCTTTCATTGACTCAGATCGGATTCGCAAATGGCACTGTGGGAGTGATAGCTCTCCTTGCCGGTGGAGTCTTAGGAGGTATCGCTATCGGGAAAGGTGGGTTGCAGCGTTGGCTTTGGCCGATGGCTTTGTCGCTTGCTCTCCCGTGTGTGGTATACTGCCTCCTGGCTATATTCCCCACCACAGATTTTTCCATTGTCTGCGTGGCAGTCGGATTTGAACAATTTGGCTATGGATTCGGCTTGACTGCCCTTATGATGTATATGATATATTATGCACGGGGGGAATCCGAGACTTCTCACTATGCATTTTGCATCGCATTCTCGATGGCCGGCATAATGCTCCCCGGAATGGCTGCAGGATGGATCTTTGAGCGATTCTCGGAAATGAACTTGTATGGTTTCAGTGGAGGGAATGTCTTTGAGTCATATTTCTGGTTTGTGATGGCTTGTTGCCTCACAACTTTTGTTGCTTGCTATATTGCGGGCCCTTCAATTCGCGAAATAACTAACCAAAAACAATAAAATACTTAAAATGAAGTTATTACTTTCTCTCGCAGTCGCTTCAGCAGCTGTATTCACATGCGGCGCAAGCCACATGGACAAATTTGAGGCCGGTCAGGCCGGTCCGAAGGTAGAACATCCCGATTCTACAGGTTTTAAATTCACTGACGTAAAGGTGAACAAGACGGGTTCGGTGAAAGATCAGAACAAGTCGGGCACATGCTGGGCATTCTCTGGCACCTCAATGGTGGAAGAAGACGTGATGCGCAAAGGTGGTCCTGAACTTGACCTCTCTGAGATGTGGACTGTCCGCAATTGCTATATCGACAAGGCAAAGAAATATATCAGCACAGGCGGAAAGATCAACTTTGCACAAGGTGGCTCTTGCGCCGATGTGCTTTATGCTATCGAAAATTATGGCGCTGTGCCTGAAGAAGTGTATGCCGGTCTTAACTATGGCGAAGACAAGCATTCCCACTATGAGATGGCTGCCGCTCTCGAGGCTTATCTGAATGCTATCAATAAGAATCCGAACCGTAAACTTTCCACTGCTTGGCTTCCCGGATTTATCGGCATCATTGATGCTTATATGGGCCCTGCTGTAGAAAGCTTCACTTACAATGGCAAGACCTACACGCCGCAATCATTTGCAAAGGCTATGAATATTGTGCCTGAAGAGTTCGTTTCGTTCACCAGCTATACTCATCATCCTTATTATAAGCCGTTTGCTCTTGAAATCTCCGACAACTGGCTCTGGTCAGAGTATATCAACGTGCCTATGGAAGAGATGAAGAAAATCGTGGATGATGCTATCGACAATGGCTACACCGTAGCATGGGCAGCTGACGTCAGCGAGAAAGGTTTCAAATGGCGCAAGGGATATGCCCTTCTTCCTGAGAAGAAAGCCAAAGAGAATATGGACAATGCAGAGGTGGCTCGCTGGACTCAGCTTTCTGATGCCGACCGCGATGCCATGCAGTATGACATTAAGGGCCCGGTAAAGGAACGCACCATCACTCAGGAAGACCGCCAGCGCACTTTCGAAAACCGTGAGACTACTGACGACCATGGAATGGTGATCGTAGGCTATGCAACTGATCAGGAAGGCAACCGCTACTATAAGGTGAAAAACTCTTGGGACACAAATCAGCTCTATGACGGCTACCTTTATGTCTCAGAGCCTTACTTCCTTGAAAAGACTCTCGACATCACTGTCAACAAGTCTGCCGTTCCTAAAGACATCGCTAAAAAAGTCGGCCTGAAATAAAATGCAAGTAAAGGCTAAAAAAGCATTAGGGCAACATTTCCTCACGGATCTCCCCACAGCAGAGCGAATAGCTGACACTATTTCTGAGTGTCAGCTATCCGCGGCTTGTGGAGCGGAGAAAGGTGCCGAATGGGGCAGGTTGCCGGTAGTTGAGATCGGACCAGGTATGGGTGTGCTGACTGATTTCCTCGTCGAGTCAGGACGCGATGTCACAGCCATTGAAATCGATCACGAAAGCGTAGAATATCTCGGTCGCTACAAGGCAGGAATTAAAGTGATAGAGGGAGATTTTCTGCGTCTCGACCTCAATGAGATCACAGCTGGGGAGTTGGCTCTTATTGGTAACTATCCCTACAATATCTCTTCTCAGATCTTCTTCCGTGCACTGGAATACAAGGATAAGATTCCTGTCATTGCCGGTATGCTGCAGAAGGAGGTTGCAGAGCGCATTTGCTCCGGCCCGGGATCAAAAGTGTATGGAATACTTTCTGTCTTGCTTCAGGCATGGTATGACTGCGAATATCTTTTCACGGTCGAACCGGGAGTGTTTTCACCCCCTCCAAAGGTGAGAAGCGGAGTGTTGAGACTGACGCGAAATTCGCGTACAGATCTTGGCGTAGACGAAAAGAAATTCAAGACTGTAGTGAAGACCGCATTCGGACAGCGTAGAAAGACACTTCGCAATTCCCTTGCCGGAATGATCCCGCAAGGGAGTCCGCTACTCGAGGATCCCATCCTGAAAGAGCGCCCCGAGCGCCTCTCTGTCGACCAATTCATCCTACTCACCAAAGCCCTAAGCTAATATATTAAGCTATGTGTAAGCAGAAATACCCTATAGGAATGCAGACCTTCTCTCAAATTATAGAGGAAGGCTTTGTATATGTGGATAAGACAAACTTTATTCCCGAGCTCATCAATCAGGGTAAATTCATTTTCTTGAGTCGTCCAAGACGATTCGGGAAAAGTTTGCTGCTATCTACACTTAAAGCATATTTTGAAGGACGCACGAGGCCTTGAGTTTTCCATCGAAATGGGATAACCAAACGCTCACTAAGCCCAATTATTAGATTAGTATATATATGCGACAAATTATATTCAAAATAGGGCGATGTTTTCATGGGCTCTATCCATTAGTGGAAAACTATAAAAAAATAATAAGAGTTCTCTATACCGGCTATCTCTCTTGCAGCTTCAAATCTTTTGGAAAAGATAGCATTATTGAGCCGAGACAAGTTGCAATGAGAGGTCTGAAATATATCAGTATCGGACACAATTGTCATATTGCTTCAGGGTGCCAGCTATTTGCTACTGATTTCAGATACGGGATTAATTATAGTCCTGAGATAGTGATTGGGGATAATTGCAGTATAGGATCCGGAAGCCATATTACCGCTATTGCCGGAATATATATCGGAAATAATGTATTGACAGGGAAATCAATTTTGATTACTGACAATGCCCATGGATCTTCTGACAGGAAAGAATTGGAATATTCTCCTATTCTTCGTCCACTTGTTTCAAAAGGGGAAGTTAGAATTATGGATAATGTATGGATAGGAGATAAAGCTTCCATCCTTCCGGGTGTCACAGTTGGCAAGGGAAGTATCATCGCTGCAAATTCTGTAGTGACACATGATGTGCCTGACTATTGTATTGTCGGAGGCAATCCTGCAAAAATTATAAAACGGCTATAAATACAAATGCCACAGCCTTCAATGGTTGTGGCATTTGTATTTATAAGTCAAAGTCTTTAGTTTAAGCTTTTTTAACCGGTCTTAATAGTAAATGAGTCATATTATATCGTATAGAGAGAAAGAAGTTTCTCAAATATTTCTTAAATGACGGCTCTCTGACTAAGGTGTCCTTCACCATTACCATCGGTACTCTCTTGGCTTTAAGGCCGTGATGATAAATATAGACATTTAATAAGTATTCGGACATATATCCAAACAATCTTGCCTGATTTGCATATTTGGATATATGCACCCGTCGTTCTACTTCAAAAAGAATATCGAAAAGCCATGAGGAATAATCATCAAACAATTCATGTTTCATTATAAACATGTTGCAATGAGAAAACTTATTGTTACGATACATTACATGATAATAGCTTCCCCAATATTCCGGATACTTCTCTTTTATCACCCCCTCAAGTATATCCAAATCGTTGGAAATGCAATATTGTTTATAGTGCATTGCCCCACAAAACGGATTAATGCGCGTTTTTGCTACAATAATATCATAATTGGAAAAGATTGTGTCTAAATCCGGCAATTCAGGAAAGTCTTTCTCCAAAGCCTCTGGCGTAGTATCCAATGTATGTGTACCATAAGGAAGCAGACGTGTAAAATCGAAATATCGTCTATAATGATTTAGCCCTACATATTTTGTTTGAGGTCCGTTCTTCCACAACCAATAGTGACCTGTAAGTTCGCAATAGTTGGGGTTCTTTTCCGATATGGAGTCTCCGGTATCGTCTCCTTGAATACCGAGATCTTCTTTTGCAATTGCTTTCCCTACCTGCAAAGGTAGGAAGCCGGGTCCCTGATGGTAATAGTCTTGTTTATGACAACATACTATTATTGACACATCGTTATTATGATTATTGTTATTTTCCATTAGTCTTGAAAATAGTTAGAACTTTTGCTATTATTGGAGCCATATCATAATATTTATATTCAGCAAGGCGTCCTCCAAATATCACATGTCGCTCTTTATCTGCCAACTCTTTATATTGATCATATATCTTCTGATTGCGATTGTCGTTGACAGGATAGAATGGCTCCATGCCATCTTTCCATTCTGTAGAGAATTCTTCAGATATTACAGTCTTCGGATTCTCATAAACAGCATCCCCAAACTTCTCGAAATGTTTGTGCTCGATGACTCTTGTAAAGGGGACATCTGCCGAAGTATAATTGACTACAGCGTTTCCTTGATAATTGGATTCATCTAAGATTTTTGTATTGAAATTGACCGTCCTATACTCGAGTTTTCCAAATCGATAATCATAAAACTCATCAATCTTGCCTGTGAAGACAATTGTATCGGCGATATTCATCCAATGCTCTCTGTCATTAAAAAAGTCGGTATTTAGTTTTACCTCAACACGTTCCAACAGTCCATCTATAAGTTTGTTGTATCCTCCGATTGGAATACCTTGATAATTGTCGTTGAAATAGTTGTTATCAAATGTCAGGCGGACTGGAAGCCGTCGAATAATAAATGCGGGAAGTTCCGTGCATTTACGTCCCCATTGCTTTTCCGTGTATCCTTTGATAAGTTGCTCATAAATATCCTTCCCTATTAGAGAAAGAGCTTGTTCTTCCAGATTTCGAGGCTCTGACACTCCTTCCGAATGCATTTTTTCGAGCGCATCTTTACGTTGTTCATCCAGTTTTCTCTGAGCCTCTTCAGGAGTCTTAACGCCCCACATCTGATAGAAAGTGTTCATATTAAACGGAAGATTATAAAGTTTTCCGTTTGGAGCTTGAGCTACCGGACAGTTGGTATATCGGTTGAATTCAACTATTGAGTTGACAAAATCCCACACTTCTTTATCTGATGTGTGGAAGATATGAGCACCAAATTTATGCACATTGATTCCTTCGATTTTTTCACAATATAGATTACCCCCGGTATGTGGGCGTTTGTCTATGACGAGGCATCGTTTGCCTAACTTATGTGCCATATAAGCAAATGTCGCTCCATAGAGTCCAGCTCCTACTATCAGATAGTCATAATGCATAATCACATCCAAAGTTTACTTTCTATCAAATTTTAATTTCTTCCTTATTGATGCATAGAGAGAAAACAAGCGTTCCATAGTCATTTCACTCCCCTTTTTTAAATATTGCTTAATAAAGTATGAATATGTTGGCGTAAAGAAGAAATTTATTTCTTTTCCTGCAAAACAATACGTAGTTTCAGCAAGTCCCTTAAATGGATCTTTTATAACTTCAAGAATTTCTTCAGGAATTTTACCCGATTTTTTAATTTCTAAGAAGACGTCCTTTTCGTTAAGAATGAAAAGTTGTTTATCATTGCTTCTGCTTGGATTTGTGCATAAATAATGCACAATGTAAGCATCTTTCAGATATCTGATACCATGCTTCAATTCACAATTCCATTCCGGTGCAAGCTTTTGAATGGGATATCCCAATTCTATATTGGTTATCTCCAGAGAGGGTTGGTCCATTGATATCCCTTTTTCATAACCCTTTAGGTAATTCTCATTCCAATGATGATAGAAATTTCTGGTGATTTCATTATCCTTGACAAAAATTACGCCGCTATTATAATAGACAGATTCATTGGAGATATCAATCCCAAATTTTTGGACATCCCTTATACATAAATTCCTATAAGGATTATTTGCAAAGTCAGCGTGGGAATCCCAGCAGGCACTCAAATTTGAATCATTTTTATCTATGATTGAAAGATTTTTTACTACAATCGTATCGCAATCTATAAATAAAAAGTCACCGTCAACATAATTCCTTGCATTGGTCTTCAAAAGTCTTGATCTTTTTTGTGCCGGCAAATTTGGATCCAGACCAATCGTGATTATCTCATCGGCATATTTTGTTTCTTCCTTTCTTATGTTTTGAAAGGAATCATATGTCATTTTATCGGTCAAGATAGTAATGTGGCAGTCCGGCATTTGCATTTTAGCAGAGTACATTGACACGAAACCTTGTTCCAAGTATATGTCTTTTTCGTTACTGACAATTACATACAATAACTTGGTTTTCATCTTTGCTATGGGATGGTTAGAATTTTTTTTGATCTTTGGGCAATTAGTTTAATCCAATGGTACCAATATCTTACGAATGTCTTTGGGCAATTTTTTCAAAATCTTTCGATCAAGTTTTACATTGCTCCCGTCTATTTCGAATTTTGACACATTAATGTCGTTTTTGCTTGGCTGGGTTGTCTTATTTTCTATACCGGTAAATAGAAGTATATTATGATTCAATTTCGGCCTATCGCTTTTGGGTATCTTCTCGCCATAAGTCAATCTATATGGATAGGCCACTATGTTGTATTCAAAGTTATTTCTTATGGAAGAATATGGATCTGAAGTGACGACTCTGGAATCAATGCTATATGCTTGTCCATTGAAGATAAGATTACCATAACATGTGACGTCTCCGCGACCATCATCGATAAATATTCCATTGACGTCGCCCTTTCCATAAAAATCGTGTATCTTGTTAAGCTTCAAACTAATTTTATTAGGATTGTCTTTAGTCTTTATATAGTCTTCATACAATCTGTTGCAATATATTGCTCCGGCGTCTCTCGAAAAATTTCTATAATTATATGAGTTGAAAACTGAATCATTGAAAAATTCATTTGATGTGACATTAAATTTACCATACATCATGAAAATCGCACCTCTTGGATTATTGACAAATAAATTATCTGTTATGTCAAATTTTTTGCATCTTCCGATATAGATATATTGCATCACATTTTTATAGACACAAAATCCATCTGCATATTGATTGAAATAACTGTCTGAGATTTTCCCTATACAATTCGGAGATTTTATCCTAATCAATGGCACGTACTCTATAAAAGCACAATCTACAAATTCACAGCCGTTCACTGAGAAAGCCTGAAGGTCATTGCCCTCGTATGTATCAAGAACTTGTTTCAAGATATTTTTGAACTTGCAATTTTCAAATTTAATGCTTCCGTTGAAATTTTTATAAGTATGTGCAATGGAATTAGTATTGATCATCGATATGTTTTCAAAATCCAGTTCGGCATTTTCCTGTAAGGAGAAAAGCTGACTGCGACTTGAATCAATGATCTCTACTTCCTCGTATTCCTTTGGAATATACACATATTGACTATCGTAAAATACTCTGCCTGCCTGTGGAACTACATTGTATATCACGAATGAGGGGAGCTGCTTGTAAGCGTGCATTTCCCCATTAACCAAAGAATTGAATTGCTCCTCTTTTCGGGGCATTAATAAATCACAATAGAAATATTCAGCATCAGAATGTGTTAACATGAATGATGGGGATGTCCACCAGCTGTCTATGTATCCAAATGCTCCGTCGAACGTCTTATTCTTCAAATATTCGAGATTCTTAGGAATCTTAATCTTAATTTGAGATAAATTTGTTGCGTCTTGAGTCTTAACGGCGATTATATCTGACGGTGAAAAGTTAATTTTACTTTCAGGTTCGACCTCTTCAGACACCTGTATTATCTTCCCTGTGCTGTCTACAAATAGACTAAACGCCGGGATATTTCCGGCTGGACATACATAATGCGTTGTTGTTTCTCTTATCGCATCTTTTTTTGAAAGAATCTTATTTTTTTGCTTGATTTTTGCCCCTTCTCCCCTCAATTTGAATTTTGTGTAGACAGGTTGATAATTTTGAATTGTATATATACCTCCTTTTAAATATGCGTTAACCTCTTGTCTGTCGGCAACCCTTTTCAATAAGGAGTCAAATTCAGTTTGGGTGCTGATCGTGTCAGGCCTATCTGTTTTATCTACAGATTGACTTCTGGCTTCGGCTGACATGTAGATGCAAGTCAAAAGCAAAATAAACAATCTCCAAAATCTATTCTTCATTATTCACCTCCTAATTCATCAATACACCTGACACCTGACACCCGACCCCCGATGCCTGATACCCGACACCTGACACCTGAAGCCTGCCACCTACCGATTCTTATACATCTCCTCATAATACCGTTCATAGTCTCCGGAGGTGATATTTTCCATCCAATCCTGATGATCAAGATACCAACGGACAGTCTTTTCAATACCCTCTTCAAACTGCAGGCTCGGTTCCCAACCAAGTTCAGACTGAAGTTTGCGGCTATCAATAGCATAGCGCATATCGTGGCCAAGACGATCGGTTACGAATGTAATGAGTTTCTCAGAGTGTCCTTCCGGATTGCCAAGAAGACGATCTACGGTCTTAATGATTACCTTGATAAGATCAATGTTCTTCCACTCGTTGAATCCTCCTATATTATAAGTTTCTGCAATCTTTCCTTTGTGGAAAATAAGGTCGATGGCGCGGGCATGATCTTCAACAAAGAGCCAATCGCGTACGTTTTCTCCTTTACCGTATACCGGCAGTGGTTTTCCGTGGCGAATATTATTGATGAAGAGAGGAATCAGCTTCTCCGGGAATTGATATGGCCCATAATTGTTGGAGCAATTGGTGACGATTGTAGGCATACCGTAAGTGTCATGATAGGCTCTCACAAAATGATCGCTGCTGGCCTTCGATGCTGAATAGGGGGAGTGGGGATTATACTTAGTGGTCTCCAAGAAGAACTCAGTGCCATAAGCCATATCATCCTCACTGGAGGCTTTTGTTGTGAACGGAGCCGGAACCCCTCCCGGATGAGTCAATTCCAGTGCTCCATATACCTCATCAGTAGATATATGATAGAATAGCCTCCGGAAATCGTTGGTGGGGGCTTGTATCGGGGCTTCTTCCCAATATTCTTTTGCAGCCTGAAGCAGGGCGAGAGTTCCCATTACATTGGTACGAGCGAACGTGAAGGGATCCTTTATAGAACGGTCTACATGGCTTTCGGCTGCAAGATGAATGATAGCGTCGATTTCATATTCCTTCATGATGCGGCGCATCTCATCAAGATCTGCGATATCAGCACGCACGAAAGTATAATTAGGCTTATCCTCTATATCCTTCAAGTTGGCGAGATTGCCTGCATATGTAAGTTTATCAAGATTGACGATATGATAATCCGGATATTTGTTGACAAAAAGGCGCACCACATGGCTCCCAATAAATCCGGCACCTCCGGTAATAAGTATATTCTTCATATTTCCCATTATTTTACATTACAATCTTCCGTCTGCCATATCCTTTGGCAAGACATTCTTCACGTCAAATATCACCCCTTGATCAGGATCCTTCAATAGCTCCCTGACATCAAAATCGGTAAACTCCGAATGTGCCACAGCGAGAATTACTGTATCGAATTTCCCTTTGAGATCTTCAAGAGGTTTATCCGAAAGTTTAATCCCGAATGCTTTATCTACAATTTCAGGTTCCGCCCAGGGGTCGAGCACCGTGATATTGTCAGTATATTCTTTAAGCGTATCGTAGATATTGATCACTTTCGTATTGCGCACATCCGGACAGTTTTCTTTAAATGTCAGACCAAGAATAAGAACATCCGCATCTTTTACCGGAAGCCCCTTGCGATTCATGATCTCAAGAGTTTTCTCAGCCACATATGCACCCATACTTTCATTAATTCTTCTGGCTGTGATCAGAAGATCCGGTCCATAATAATAATCTTGAGCTTTTTTTATGAGATAATATGGGTCTACCGATATGCAATGTCCACCTACGAGCCCCGGTTGCAGCTTTATAAAGTTCCATTTTGAGGAGGCTGCCTCAATCACTTCCTGAGTGTCGATGCCGATGGCGTTGAAGATGCGTGCTATCTGATTAAAGAAGGCTATGTTGACGTCGCGCTGGGCATTTTCAATCACTTTTGACGCCTCTGCCACCTTGATTGAAGAGGCTTTAAAAGTGCCGTTTGTAAGAACGGAATTATACACAGCGTCGACAAAATCAGCAGTCTCGGGAGTAGAACCGGAAGTGACTTTAAGAATCTTCTCTACCGTATGATTCTTATCACCAGGATTAATCCTCTCGGGTGAGTATCCGCCGAAAAAGTCTTTGTTATATTCAAGTCCGCTTTCTTTTTCTATCGCCGGCATACATTCCTCTTCTGTTACTCCGGGATAGACAGTGGATTCATACACCACTACATCCCCCTTGCTTATTACCTTCCCGATAGTCTCAGACGCACTGATGAGCGGTTTTAAATCAGGACGCATCTCATCATCAATTGGAGTTGGCACTGCCACGACATAGAAGTTGCAGTCTCTGAGATCTTCGATAGATGAAGTGCAGCGCAATTTATTATTGCTCAGAGCTTCTTCGAGCAACTCATCCGAAACTTCAAGATGAGAATCATGTCCGGCGTTCAACTCTTCAACTCTTTCTTTGTTTGTGTCAAATCCGATTGTAGGATATTTGGTAGAAAAGAGTCGGGCTAAAGGAAGACCTACATATCCTAATCCAATGACTCCGATTTTAAGGTTGTTTATATCAAATGCCTGATTTCCCGAATCTTGCATTTTCATGGCAATAATATCTATTTTATTTACTAATGTTTTCCCTTCCTCAATCATTAAATCTCCACCTTTAGGGCTCGGCTTACCCAAGGGCTAACTTAGAAATACATTTCTTGACAGAATTTGTCCAATAAGGTACTTCTAATCCGAAAGTATCCTTGAATTTAGTCTTGTCAAGCACAGAGTAAGATGGGCGAGTGACAGGAGAGGGGAATTCGTCGCTATGGCATGGCTGTATATTGCAGTCGCGGTTACCGGCAATTTCAGCTATCGTTTTTGTGAAGTCGTACCATGAGCAAACTCCTTCATTGGAATAGTGATAGATTCCTTCATTTCCTCTCATCTTTCTATTCTCAATTATGTGGTATATCGCGTCTGCCAAATCTTGGGCATAAGTTGGGGTCCCGACCTGATCAAATACTACTTTGAGTTCCGGCTTTGTCGCGGTGAGATTTAGCATAGTCTTCACAAAATTTTTCCCATATTCTGAGTAGAGCCATGCAGTGCGGAATATCAGTGCCTTGACTCCGGATTCCTGAATCGCTTGCTCTCCATGAAGTTTTGTCACTCCATATACCCCCGTCGGATTCGTCGGCTCCTCCTCAGTGCGAGGGGTATTGCCGAGGGATCCTCCGAATACATAGTCTGTGGATATATGAATCAGAGTGCCATCATTTGCCTTCATAGCGTCAGCCAAATTTTTAACTGCCTTAGCATTTAGGACTTCAGCAAATTCAGCATCACTCTCCGCTTTGTCTACATTGGTGTAGGCTGCACAATTGACAACGACATTTATATCATTATCTTTTACGGCCTTCATGACCGCATCTGCATTCGTGATGTCGAGTTCTGCAACATCCGTGAAAATGTAATTGTCCTGCGATTCGAGATGAGAATCCTGCGATGCATTGCTGACCGCATTCCGTATGCAATTGCCGAGCTGTCCGTTAGCTCCGGTCACTAATATATTCATAAGTAACTAATAAAAATTAGTAGATGTAAGTTTCCAATAGCAAATTGAGTAGCAAGCACGCTCCGCGTGCGCCATTAAGCGTCTCTCTCATTCATCCCCCTTTGGGGGTCGGGGGGATTCAAAATAGAAATGGAGAATCAAAATCTTTCAGCAAGGGATGATTCTTATCTTTTTCTGAGAGATTTGCTTGAGTCGGATCAATCTGCCAATCAATGCCGAGAGATGAATCCAAGATCGAAATGCCTCCATCCGCTTCCGGATGATAATAATTGTCACATTTATATTGGAATATGGCAATGTCGCTGAGTACTGAAAACCCATGTGCAAATCCATGAGGGATAAAAAACTGACGGTGATTGTCTTCCGTCAATTCCACTGCCACATGCTTTCCATAAGTAGGAGAGCCCTTGCGGATGTCGACAGCTACATCAAGCACCCGACCCTTTACGCATCTTACGAGTTTGGCCTGGCAGAAGGGGGGACGCTGAAAGTGCAATCCACGGATCACTCCGTATGTGGAGCAAGACTCATTATCCTGCACAAAATCCACCGGGGCAACCTCCGCATCAAACACTCGTTTTGAATAAGACTCAAAAAAATACCCTCTCGCATCCTTGAAGACCTTAGGCTCAATAATCACCGGCCCCTCAATATCCGTCTTTATAACATTCATATTCAATCAAGATTTGTATCGCCCGTTCGCTCAATTTCATTCACCACTTTTAAAAGATACTGACCATATTGGTTTTTGAGCATCGGCTTGGCAAGTTCTATCATCTTTTCTTTCGATATCCATCCTTGTCGATAGGCTATCCCCTCCAGGCAAGCAATCTTCAACCCTTGTCTCTTTTCAAGCACCTCCACATATATTGACGCCTCTGCGAGCGAATCATGTGTCCCGGTATCAAGCCATGCAAATCCTCTCGGAAGAGTGAGCACTTTAAGCTCTCCATCCTTCAGGAATTCTTGATTGACTGTCGTGATCTCCAACTCCCCACGTGCGGATGGCTTGATCTGCTGAGCCACATCTACTACCTTGTTGGGATAGAAGTAGAGACCTACTACAGCATAATTCGATTTCGGATGAACCGGTTTCTCTTCTATTGAAAGACAGTTGCCCTCAGAATCAAACTCAGCCACTCCATATCTCTCAGGATCATTCACCCAATAGCCAAAGACAGTAGCTTTCTTTTCCTCTTCTGCAGTCTTTACAGCCTCTTTAAGCACTTCTGAAAATCCCGGGCCATGGAAGATATTGTCGCCCAATACCAGACATGCCGAATCATCGCCAATGAAATCTTTTCCTATGATAAAGGCTTGTGCAAGTCCGTCAGGCGACGGCTGCTCTGCATAAGTGAACTTGACTCCATAGTCTGATCCATCTCCAAGCAGGCGTTGGAATCCCGGCAAGTCCTGAGGCGTAGAGATAATCAGGATATCGCGGATTCCGGCAAGCATCAGTGTAGAAATAGGATAATACACCATTGGCTTGTCAAAAATTGGCAACAGTTGTTTGCTGACTCCTTTTGTGATAGGGTAGAGTCTGGTTCCGGAGCCCCCGGCGAGTACGATTCCTTTCATGGCATGTTAATACTTTATTATGGTCTTGTCAACTTTAATCCCCTTCTCATCACACCTTTTAAGGAATTTCTCCAAATCCTTACGATGGTGGTGTCGAAGCATAGGATAATATAAGAAATCAGGAAGTGCATTTTTTATTGCCACTTTCAATCTCAAAATTAGTTTCGGGATCTTACCAATATTAAAATCCGCATATTGTACCGGTGTTTTCCAATCACCATATAGCAACTCAAGGTGTCGCTCGTAATCTTTCGGGATAGTTACTTGAATACCTTTGAAATTAATGGAGACTATATTTTTGAAATCCGTATCTAAGAAAAAGGTAGAGCCGGTATGCCGGAGTCCTCCTCCGACATTTTCTATGACATAGACATCCATGTATTCTCCATTTCTCATAAAAGAATATAGTCCCCGACGTTCATATCTTACAAGTTCGAACCCTTTTTTTTGTAATATCGGTAAAAGACTGTCGAAAATATCTTCTTGTTCCTTCAATATATATAGGTCAATGTCTTCATCCCAGTTGATAAAGTCATTGTCTCTTACAATTCCCAATAGCGAACCAAAGGCAGGTCCTGTCTGTACTCCTCCTTCTTTTAAAATATTAAGAAAATCGCGAAGATTAACTAAAGATATTTCTTTGTCGATCTTCTTTATTCCTACATAGAGGAATTTTCTCTTATAATGGAAGTCTCCTGCGGATGTTCTTTTTTTTGCCAAAACTAAGTTTTTTTGAGATTATTAATAATCTTCACCACTGATTCTTCAAAAGATAATTTCATTCGGTTCTCATTCTTGATACCAGAATTTGATATTATTGAGAACGCTTCATCAATATGTATAGCAAGCTCTTCCGGAGAGTATGGGTCAAAAATCATCCCGTTGCTCTGATCGATTAGGCAAGTAGATCCACAAGCTTCTGACAACAAGGTGAAACATCCTCCAAGCAAAGCTTCATTGGTGACTGCTCCAAAAGGTTCTACGATACTTGGGAGAACAAATACATCTGCCAAGTTGAACCATGCCCTGATTTCAGCATCCTCAAATCTTCCAGGGAAGAGGATCTCTTTGTTTGTTTCAGCAGCTTCTTTTTCCAATTGCTCCCTTAATGGACCATCTCCTATTATGATAGTGGTGAAGTCTGCTTGTGTCTTCTTTACTGCGCTTATCAGTGTGGAAAGATTCTTAACTTCGGCGAGTCTACCAACATATAACAATATTTTCTTATTGTTCAGATTATATTTTGTCTTGAATTCTTCAGACAGTTTCTCGGCTTCGCGATAGAGTGGGATTTCTATCTTCTCGTCTCTCATGATTGGAAGCCATTTGCCTTTGCCATATTTTGCATTAAACCAGTTGCGCGCTTTATCGTCAGCAATCAAAAGATCGTCTAATAAAGGTGTTACTAACTTCCTTGCAAATGTATGTTTACGTGTGAAGTCTTTTCCGTTGGCGACCATGTCATAACTGTCATCGCACATTGAGATTACCTTCATTTTCCTCCGGAATAGATATTTATAAGCCAACGCTTGTAGTGTAATAAGCTTGAATTCCGGAACAATTACCACATCTGGAGCATTCTCCCTAATTATCTTCCAAATATTCTTATGATATGGAATTCCTAATAAATTCCCTTTTTCAAGAATTTGTGGAGTGAAATTGCAACGTCGCTCGATTTTTGCTGTATCGTAAGCTTGGGAGGTGTCTGTTCTCGACATGAAAAACATTTTGCAATCCAGTTTTTCATGAAGCGCGTTATACGTATCAACTCGATAAGGGGTTATATTTGTCCGAAAAAACAAGTTGGCCATTATCTAATTATTCAATTTTTGCTTTGCCCCAGGCGTATACTTGATCTATTTTTGGGGTGGGGACGTTATGCTTTTTCCCTAATTCCCAAATATATCTGAGGCTATATCCAAAATCCTCAGTGAAGTATCTGCTTTTGAAATCCGGATACCAACCTCGTTCGTCTGACTTCATTGGAGCCAGAAGACCCTTAAAGCCTTTTATAGATGCAAGCTTCTCTTTTAAAGAAACAGCATCATGGCTTTCGTAGTAATCAACTAATGGAACAAGATAACTGCTGTCTACAGGAAGGTGCTTAAGAATTTCAAATAGTTCGGCATCCATCTGGATCAAAAGTTCGGCTGCTTCTTCTGTCCATTCCTCGTAGAAGAGAATGTTGTGGTCGAATCTTTCCTCTTTTGTCCAATTTCGGAACATTGTATACAAACGAGCTGTATGAAGTATTGGGTTGCTATTAGTGATACTGACCTCCAGATAATTTTTTCTCAGCCTTGTAGGAGTATCGAACACATTCTCAATCCATTCTCTGAATTCTTCCTTTTCTTCTGAGGTTGCTCTTTCGACTGCTATATTTAGTTCTGCACGAGTGCTAAGTAAATTTGCACTCCTGCCATAATTTGCGACTCTTGCAATAAAAGGTACCCTTTGGAATCCCCATAACTTTACATAGTTTGGTATGATTCTTAATGCCTCAAAGAAGAATCCGGATGAAGCGAAAACTGCTCCTAAATAGCTTCCAGCCTTGAGATAAGGTGTTATGGATTCCAACTCAGTTTTGTTGGCATATCCTGGAACTGTTAACAGGATCACGTCCGAAGCTGGGATTACATCTTCCGGGTTGCAACTTACATTGAATAATTGAGAATGAATGATTCCTCCAGGATAATTAATTTCTATATTTTTTCCCCAATTTTCAGGCCTTCGCGTTAGTACAGAAACCATCAATCCCTTATTTGCGAGCCAACCGGCAATAACATGACCTAAAGAACCACCTCCAACGATACAAATTCTTCTTGTTTTTTTCACCTTGATTAATTTGTTTTGCAGATTACCTTATTGGAGTATCTTTTTTAAAGCTTCAAATAAAACTTGGTTATCTCTTCGATCCCTTATTGCTATGCGTATATACTGTTTCCCATCTTTAAATCCCTTTTTTCCACTACAATCTTTTATAAGTATATTGTTTTCAGTAAGCAGTCTGAGGGCAAGTGTATGAGCAGAGTTCTCACCTTTTAGTTCGCATAGGAAGTAATTAGCTTGCGATGGAATCACCCTTAGATTGTTGATTTCTTTCAATTCATTAAAGAAGATTTCTCGTTCTTTGCGAAATTTGTCGCATGCTTCTGCATAGTCTTTCTCATACTTTCCATATATTTGCATATAGAATTCTGCGAATGAATTGATGTTCCAAATAGCCACATCCTTCTTTATTTGTGCAATCTTTCCTTCATCTGCTGAAGCTAATACTCCTAAACGCAACCCCGGGACTCCATACGATTTTGAGATGCTCTTCATGACACAAAGAGTAGGATATTTCTCAAGAATCTCATTCTTTAAAAGGGTATTATCAACACCTCTGTCGGAGAAATCTACAAATGACTCATCTATTATTAGACTTACCTCCTTTGACTCTGCCCATTCTGCAAGTCTCAAAATATCTTTGAAGGGAATGAAATTTCCCGACGGATTGTCAGGATTGACTATGAGAAGCGACTTAATATCTTTGTCTTTGTAGAATCCCATTAAATCGTCTGCAGTATAGGAAAAATCTTCATTCTGAGGGGTATATATCTCAAGTGTCTCAGGATTATGCCTATTGGGATACTCTTCGAATGTCGGATAAATGACACCGAGTTTTCCATTGTGGTGTTCCATAAGGCTCTTGATCAGCTCGGCTGCTCCATTCCCCACAACTACATATTTTTGTTTAATGCCGAAATATTTCCCAGCAAGAAGTGAATTGACACCCATTCCAGATGGATAATCCCTTAGCAGGGACTCAAAATTAGCCTTCATCTCATCGATCATCCTCTTTTTAGGGAAATAGGGATTTACAAGGTAGCAGAAATCAAGAAGTCCCGGATATCTCCAATAGCCTCCGAAACTTTGTTGAAGTTTTTTCAGCTTTTCCTCAGGTGATGCAAATAAGGTCTCCGCTATCTTCAGATCCTGTATGTCGTCAATTTCATACCATAACCCATCTACGGGAACCGCCTTGATATTGGCAGTGTCAATCAATGTGATTACACGCAATACTTGTTCATAGTATTCATTTTCGCCAAGCACCTTGATGTATGCTTCAAGAAATGGCAGATAATGGTCGCAGCAGAATTCCTTTTTCAGTCGATAGACATTGACAGTCTTATAATAATGTGGTGCTTCTTCGTATAGGAATGATTTCTTGGGGATGAAATTGACTATATTGTGATCATCATCAATTCGTACCATCGTACCGTCCATCCATGTCTGGTATTTGGCAACAAGAGCAATATTGGGAAATTCTGACGTCATCGCGCTCTTGAGGATAGTGTCATCAAGAATCAAGTCGCTTTCCATAAGAAGAGTATCATCCTCTTCCATATACTTTCTCGTAAGCCATAGAGAGTATATGTTATTGGTACGGTCAAAAATTGGATTGTTGACAAAGATTATGTTTAGATCAGGATGATGAGATGTTACATAATTTCGAAGATTCTTTCCCTCATATCCGGTAACAATAATGATCCGATTCAGATCAAGGGAGGCAAGTTGGTTGAGCATGCGATCGATTAATCGAATACCGTTGACTTCAACCATACATTTAGTGTTTTGAGATGTAAGTTCTCCAAGTCTCCTTCCTAATCCGGCTGCGAGGATAATAGCTTGCATAGAGATTTCCTGAATAAGGTTTGATTTTGATCAGAGTCGTTTGGCAGGCTTTATTTGATTTTGCCTTTTATTCTTCATTTCTCCAAAAAGCAAGTATGGAAGAGTCGATAAAATGCCCCAACACCGCTTTATTTGCTTCTGGGGTTCGGAATAAATGCGATATATGAATTCCATATGATTTCTGACCATCCATGACGGTGCCCTTTTGATTTTTAAGCCACTGTAGAAATTAAATGTAGCTCCGATAGCAATCATTATCCCGTGGTGAAGAAACGGCTTCAGTTTTGCCATAAATCGTTCTTGTTTAGGAGCACCAAGTGAAATCCATATAATTTCCGCTTTGTCATCTTCTACCATCTTTGCAATCCCTTCATAATCGAAGTCTTCCACGTCGAGAAAAGGGAGTTCCCTAAATGTCATTGTCGAAACGGCTGGATTAAGTTTGGTCAGTTCTTTTTTCAGGCTGTCGAGCGTGCTCTGTTTTGTGCCTAAAAAAATCATACGATATTTATTGTCTTTGATAATATCGTAGAAGATATCGCTTCCGGCATATTGGTCGCGATGGATATTATAGATCCATTTCAAGTAGACTGGCACGTAGCTACTATCACAAATGGAAAACATTCCTCCGTTGATGACTTCTTCGTAGTCTTTGTTTCGATAGACGTTATTAAGTATATTTCCGTCGGATACGCAAATATAATCACTTCCCGGCTGTGCCAGACGTGACGAAATCGCCTTATGAATCTCTGACTTGTCGAATTCATAACGGATGTTAAAGTAGCGTTCCATGTTTAGCTTTCAATGTTGTATTCATTACGAATAGATAATTAACGTTTTTATATACTCGTTTATTTTATATTTGTCATAATATTTGGAGCTATCCAGAATGGATGGAATTAAAAGAAGCTATGAATTTTTGAGTATAGGGGGTTGTGCATCAGATTCTTTAACAGCCTTTCTCAATGCATCGATATATCCTCTTCCATTTGTCAAGTCAGGCTCCATATAATTGCCTTCTCCCCATTCATTCCATGATTTCAGAAAAATAATACGACGTTCTGAAGGTTTGCCTTTTACTGCTTCAAGAGCCTCCAAAGCGTGTCGATAGAAATATTCGGGCTTTGAGTTGTAGAGTATAATTCCATTTCGGCCTGATCGGGGTGAATGATCCCATTGAGGTATGATCATTGGTGCTACATCGTTAGAATATTCCTTTTGGGTAATGAAATGTGGGAAAGCTTTTTCGTAGTCCATTGCATAGGGTGTCACTCTATGGGTGATACCATGGAGATATTTCTTGGTATGTTTGATGATCTTTCCTACGATCCCCATTCTCTTTAGCATGGGACTAAGCTCCTTATCAAGCCTTTGGTACATCACCATATCGTATCCTTTCGAGATAAACTCATCTTTGTTCATTTCAGGGCGACCGAGATAACAAACGGTAAATATTCCATCAAATCCTGATTCTTTTGCCATTTCCTGAAATCTCTTAAGGTAATTTTCCGGAAGTGACAAAGGGTCATATACAATCAGAAGAGGTTTATTCTCAACCTTGATATAGCGTTTGTCAGAAAAAGCTTTTAAAAGATATTGAAAATGTTTTCTGATATCTTCTTCTCCCGGATAGGTCTGTTCTATGAGCAGATTGTTGGTGGATGTACCATCACTATTCCATGTTTTGGAATACCAGCTGTGGTTTGCCCATCCAAGGCAGAACGGAAAATCAGGACTTCCGCTTTCAAGTACGGAATCAAAAATGTCCCCCATTAGTCTTCGTCCGTTACCAAACCAATAATGCCAGTACATAAATCCTGTCACTCCAGCTTCTTTAGCAAGTTGAGCTTGGGCTTCCCTGACTTCGGGATCTTTAAGATTATAATAACCTAATTCGGTTGGAACTCTTGGTTGGTCGTGCCCTTTAAAGTAGGATTTAGCTTTCCCGACATTCGTCCATTCTGTGAATCCTTTGCCCCACCATTCATCGTTCTCCTTGAATGTGTGGAACTGGGGAAGGTATAGGGCTATTATCTGCTGTTTCATTACGTGAGAATGTTCTTTTGATTTGATCCAAATCCCGTATCTTCCCTCCGGACTTTCTCATCTTTTGCAATATATATCCCTGCAACGTATGGAAATAGCCAACAATACCAAAATGGATAAGCCCTTTGCATGAAGCATAACGCTATAACTATAAAGAAACTTATTGTGTAGCGATAATCTGGCCGAGATGGAATTAGACACAAATATAAAATTAAAGCGAGTATAGTGCCGATCATACCATAATGAAGGATATAAATTTTATAGCCGGCTCCACTAATCAATGCCATGTTAGAATGTCCTTTGACGCTTGTCCAGAAGTATTGGGTCCCGATTACCCTCCCATATTCAAAGTCTGTGTTGTTGTAGAATCGGTTATTACCTTTGATGCCTGAGCTTTCGTCATATTGTAATCTACTTATTATCATTTCATTAAGCGTATTGTCGCCCCCGCTCCATAACAAACCTCCAGCCACTACACCTCCAAGAATTCCTAAGGCAAGGAGCCCTTTGCGAATACTATTGATCTTTAGCAATAAAAATCCAATCACCGCTAATAGATATCCGGCGAGAGAGAGTGAAAATACAACTGCTATTAACAAAACTATCAGCCACTTACATTTCTTGAAATCGAAACGGTTGGCAATCATAAGGAATGTGCTCACTATTGCCTGATGCCCCGGTTCAAGGAAAAATGCATTGAACCTGAATGTTCGGAATCCATCATAGGTGGTTTTGATAAAGAATCCATAATTTGTGTAGGGTACATATCCTTCGTGCTCAAATGTTCCTAATGAAGGTAGTGGTATAAACAGACTCAACCAATAAATAATAAGTGCCGGAATTAGTAGAATGGCATACCATTTGGTTGTGAATTTGAGCAGATCTTTCAAGTATTCATAGGGAAGCTGAAGCAGATACAATACCGGTAGGTATTGGAGTGCTGTCAACATTCCACTTAACCATCCATCCAACCATGTTGACCATAGAGTCAATCCAAGTATGGCGAGAAGTATCCATCCGGTCTTTGCATCAATGTTGAATTTGATTGGCTGAAAGCTAAGTGATATTATCATACCGGCATTTGCAATTATAAGCTGTAGCAACGGTGGGAGTGACAACATTGGCCATGCGAAAGTTGAGGTCAATAGCCACCAAAGATTTATTATTTTAAAAATCGTCCACATTATTTGCTTTTTGTCTTATGGAGTTTGTCTTTTATCAGACCGGATAATAATTGCCTGTCATCTTTATTAAGTCCGATTATTCCGGCAATAAAAAGTCCGCATATTCCAGCTGTTAACGTGCGTATAAGAATTAGAGAAATATTGTCAGTGGAGGTGGAGGTTATGAATGGAAGCATATAAGCTGCAACTCCAATGCAAGATACTGTTAAAACAGGGATCACAACCTCTTTCAAATATTTCCTGGTATTAAGATTGACTTGCTTGTGGGCCACATATAATCTTACAATCTGAGCGGTTGCCATTACTGCAATCAGTATAACTATTGAAAGAATGGCACTTCCTCCAAGTGAAAAAGCAGCTGCAGCAATCGGTATATATGTCAATGTTACAGCGCCTACCGATAATTGATATCTCCTAATTTTGCCTGTGGCTTGTATCAGTCTGCTTATTGGTGGCTCTAACGATATTACAAGGCAATATACGAGTATTAGTTGTGAGAATGCTGTCATGTCTGGAGTCTTAGCATCAGCCCCGAGCCATATGCCTAAAAGTCCATCCATGTTGCAAACCAAAGGAAATGATAGAACAAATAGCAGAAGAAATGACATTTTTGAAGTTTTGGTCACGAGACTTATTGCTCGTGTGTAGTCCTCTGCAGCATATGATTTTATTATCTGAGGACTAACTGCCATATATAGATTGGTAGAAAATCCGCTTATTACATTCTGGATTCTGTCTGCTATTGCTTTTGCTGTATTCAGTATAGGTCCGAAATACATATTCAGCAATATATTCTGACCCTGATTGTCAAGCATTCCTGATAGGGATCCGAAAAGGTTCCAACCAGTATATCCCAAAAGATCTCTGAAAATATTGCCTTGCCATTTCCAAACGTATCTGCAATGTTGGAATTTGGAATGGCAGAATTGCATTGACATCAGTAATACAACAATGCTAATTCCGGCTGTAAGAATGCCATAGAGTATCAATCGGTCTCCTACAAAATTCATAAGGATAAAGGCAATGCTTAATTTAAGAATACCCTCAACAATGCTGAAGACGGCGAATGCATCCATTCGCTCGTTGGCCACAATTGATGAGGTGTAGGGGATAGTAATCAGACTAACCGCGAATGTGGCGAGGGATGTTTGAAATACCCAATAGGCAGCATGAATTCGGTCAGAAGGGATGTCAAGCCATTTGTCAATGAAGAAATAACCAAGAATTTCTCCTATTAATATCAGACCAACCGACAAAATGATGAAAGTCAGTGTTAAAAGAGTGAAAGTGTGGCTATACTTTTTATAATCTTCCTTGCCAAGGTAGTATGATAAATACCGCTGGCTTGCAGATGTCAGAGCTCCCGTCAGTATTGACAACGACATTACTACACTTGCGATGACGCTGAATACACCATAATCAATCTTTCCAAGAGCCTCAAGGGTGATTCTGACAGCATATAAGTTTATGATAGTCAGAAAAATCAGTCTGAAATACAGTAGTCCGGTATTTTTGATTAATAAGGAATTGGATGCCTTCATTTTTTAGGATGCGAAAGCGCATAATTTCTACTCGTCGAATATTGAGAGATATACGACATATTGAGTGTCTTGAATGATGATAAGTTGGTGTTGCTTAATTGGTTAAAGTTTTATTACTGGTGAAAATCTTATTCTTTTACAATCATATTCTTTCTTCCCATCTTTCAAAAACAAGAGATGGGGACAACCTTTTCTAAATACAGATGCAAAATTAGTAAAAAATACTGACATTATGAAATTTTGCATTTAAAATTGAGCCATTATAGGCTTTTTTAAACTAATAAATTACTTAAGTAATGACTCAAATAAAGGGGCGCTTTCATTTTGAAAACGCCGTATTTAATTTTTTATTTTATGACATGAGTTATATGATTAGGCCTGAATTATTGCCATGGGAGTGATTGGATTGAAAATGAATATAAGGCCTATCTTGCTATTTTTACAGAACCAATCACATATCCGGATTTGATTGCGCATATGATATATGTCCCTCTCATTGATGGATCAAATGTAATTTTATTGGAAGAAGATGATGCAACTTCTTTTCCGCTGAAATCTAACACCTTAAGAGTTATCTTTGAAGGGTTTGAGCTATTCCAGAATATGGCGTCATCTATAAACACAAATTGTCCTATATCTTCGGTCGTTACAAAGTGGGTGGAATCTGTGATTTCGTTAAGATTAAGAGTGTATTCTTTAGATTTCAATGTGTTATAGTATGATTGTTCTCCCGTAGCAGATACTACGTAATGCGGATATATGTCATCACTATCTAATAGTCCTACAAGGTCTGCACCAATTTTGTTGCCTTGATTGAAGTACCCTACAGATATTTTATTTCCCATAATATTGAAGCCTTCACTGCAACTGACATTGCGTAGACCTTTCTCTTTTGCATATTTAAGGACCTTCCACATCATTTCAAGTCGGGTGCCGGGGCATGGATACCATTCGCTCCAATTTTTTATCCCCAAACGCTCCGGGGGTGACAGCGGATCGTTGGCTGAGTCCATTCCTTTCATCGGAATGACCCATTCATCAGGATAAGTGCCTCCTTCGGAGACGAGGCTTCCGGGCAAGCTATTTTGCCATATTTCACGGTATGAGTGAAGATAAAAAATGAGCCACCCTCCGAGTTTGATTGTCTCATCAATTTTAGAACAGTATTTTTTAAAATGAGTATCGTTGAAAGTATTGTCTTTGTTATCCCAACTATAGCCTGGCATAGATTGTCCATCAAAACCAAAACGGACTCCTGATGATAACATTGGGGGAACGTTGATGTTGATGAGGGCATCTGAAAGTCCATTTGGGAAATATTCTCTGATTCTCGGCACCAATGCATGGGAAGATGTCGAATTATGAGTTACAAATCCTGCTGGCTTGATGCCAAATGTCTCAGCGCGTCTTTTCCATTCTCCCCAATGCCAGTCTGTATCGTATTCAGGATTGTATATGATTTCTCGTTGAAGTTCATAATCTGCGATGTATGGCTTAATATATCGTGTTGGAGTCTCTATCCACTCGCTTCTGTCTCCATTCGGCCAGTATTGTTTTTTTGTGGATAAGTCATAAACCGATACGGTTTTTATGGATGTTCCATAGTAAGGGCCATTTATCAATAAATCTTTGGCAAGAGGAGTATTGAGACTGTCTACAAGCCAATTGCTCATGCCGTCTCCGAGACAATCCATGGAGTGGCATAGGAGATCCCATCCTTTTTCTTCTTGAAGACTCAGTACAGTTTTACCATTGTCATTCAGATATGGTGGAGTTTCGGTGATACCTATTTTTCTCCCTTCAACTGAAAGATTGCCTCTTAGTCCTAAACTTTCCAATAAAGGATAAAGTATGCTATAGTATCCGTAGGTGTACTGAGGTCCACTGGATGATGGTATCTGACCATCAAGAGAATCGTCATCTACTATAGAAAACATTGGATAGCCATCCCATGGCTTGCCGGCCTTATGCCATGCACCGGCCACTGAAAGAGTGCTGAGCAATTCTTCGTCAATGTCAATTTCATCCACTTCCTCCATATCCGGCTTGATGGTGAGTAGACCTTCGGGAATGTGAATTCGATAGTTATCATTAATGAATAGGGGACAGTCTGCAACAAAAACGCATGATCGACCTCCCATTTCAACAGCTGGAGTTAATTCGACCTCTCTTTCCTCGTTGATGGCGGTTGCTTTAAGACCATTCATTTTGATGGCTAACTTGTCAATTTGCAATTTCCCTTTGATATCGTCCGAAAGACTTAGCCGTATATTGCAAAGGGTATCCTCTGACGTGTCAAAAGACAATAAACATTCAAGTTTAAGTGCATTTTCCGGATCAATGGGTATGCATTTTGTGTTGGTGGAACTCTTCTCGGAAGCATCTAATAAGGAGGGGAAAATGAGAAAAATGCTTATCAGACTTATGGTGATATAAAATCGTTTCATGTCGTGATTTATTTTTAGTATGGGCTCTTGAATCTTAATTCAAACCATAGTGTTCTGTTTTGCAAAGTTAATAATAAAATTCGAAATATTCCCTATAAAAGGGATAAAATCCATCAAAATCATCCATAAGATGTTCTTGCCCAAATAGCTGCACACCCCATCCCTTTAGGGCGACGGGGCTTATTCAGTCAATATGTCAGGCCGAAATTCCAGAGCGGGACGATATTGCCATTCCCGAATTCGATGTCGTCTTTGACCACGATTCCATTTGGGACACTTTCAATCTGTTTTTGACCTTTATTCTTGCCTCCTACTTCAAAGGTGTAATCCCCAATCCTGAAATCTGAAACTCTGGAGACAGAAAGATCATATTCTACTCGCATCTGATTTTGAAAGAATGTTTCCCTGACATTCCCTATGTCGGTCTTTACTCCTGCAAGGGCATACATGAAATTGGAATTGTCAATATAGAGTTTTTCGATTTTTCCCAATACTCGCATCCCGGAAGTATCATCGCGAAGCAAGGAGATCATCCCGGCTTTTTCAAGCATTGAGAGATAATCCGGAAGAGTGTTTTTACTCACTCCTATTTCCTGTGAAAGCTTCTCGATGCTTGGCTTATAGGGTGCCAATCTCGATAGTACCCCCATAAGTTGCTTCAGTTTCCTTGCCGTGGCAGAGGTCATGTTGGCATAAAGAGGTATGTCTGACTCTACCGTCTGTGATATTATTTGATTTAATCGTAGTTCAAATTGTGGCTCGTCCGAAAAAGGAAAATACCCTTTGGAAAGGTATTCTCTGAAATAGGGCAGAGGATGTTCGGGCAAGACGCTGTCTTTCGAAAGCATTTCTACTTCATGGTTAAGAATTTCTTCAAGGGAATAGGGCCGTACCTTTCTATCATGAAAAAGTTCGAGATATTCTCGAAATGATAAACCCTGCATATGGAACATCAATGCTCGACGACTGAGGTCTGCAGTTCCCTTTTTTATATCAAGAACCGATGAGCCCGTAAAAATGACATGAAGTTCTTTGTTAGTGTCGTAAATCTGCTTGAGCTCTCGTGACCATCCTTCATATTTATGGATCTCATCGATGGCAAGAAATTCACCTCCTTCTCTAACAAAATCATCTGCAAGACTCACCAAAGTATGTGTGGCAAAATATAAGTTGTCAGCATCTACGTATAGGCATTTCTTGTTTGATTCTTTAATTTTCTGCAGCAATAGAGTTGATTTCCCAACTCCACGCGGACCGGTGATGCCAACCAGACGAGCTTCCGGAATGTCATCATACAGATATCGTTTGAAGCTTAAATCGGTATCTCGCAATTGCTTGAGCATTGTTGCATGTAGGGAATTGTCTATCATAACTTATTATCTTTTTTGCAAAATTAATAATAAAATATCAAAAATCCCTATTATAGGGATAAAAATCATCAAAAACATCCCTATAATAGGGATTCCTTCCTCCGAGCACTACCCCTCGAAACCTGATCTCTGATATCTGACACCTAAAACAATTTGCAAATTACAAATATTTTAGTTAAATTTGCATTCGCCTAACAGTTTGTTTAATCTCGCTTGCAAAAAGTTTCTGATTTTTAGATGAGCTTGCGAATTTCAATTAGTTAACCTATATGCAATCATTATATCTTATGAAAAAGAGAACGCTTAGCTTCTTTGCCGCTGCTTTGGCGGTGTCTTTCATGTCGGCTCAGGATGTCAACCCTGCCGACAGAGCCCTATGGGGTTCAGTTTGCGGCACTTCGAATGCCACATATTACAATGAGACTCTCGACCAGATGCTCGTTTCCTGGCGTATGCTGCCCGGTGACAACGCCGAAACAGCTTTCGACCTTTATAGGAAAGTTGCTAATGGAAAGGAAGAAAAACTCAATAAAGAGCCTATATATGGCACAAATTTTCAAGACCTTACATTGTCTTTTAGTGGCAGAGGAGGTGGAGATGCCACCTATCGACTGACATATGCCGGCAGCGATGAGACAATAGGCTTGTATGTGCTTCCAAATAAGCAAAGAATCAGCAAACTTCCTTACATTTCCATTCCTTTGACAGAGACAGCCGATGTCTGCGATACTGAAGGCGTCTCATATCAAGCCAACGATGTCAGCGTCGGCGACCTTGACGGTGATGGAGAAATGGAAATCGTAGTAAAGCGTCTCCTTGCATATGGTGATAGTGACGGCACAGGTTCCGGTGCTTCTCCTCTCTTCGTAAGACACACCGTACTTTACGAGGCATACAAACTCGATGGCACCATGCTCTGGCGCGTATGCTCAGGGCCAAATATCATCCTCGGCAATAGCAGCTCTTTCGCTATCGCTGACTTTGACGGCGACGGAAAGGCCGAAATGGCAATCAAGACTGGAGAGGGAACTATTTTCGGCGACGGTGAAGAAATCGGCGACACTGACGGTGATGGGAAGACAGACTATCGCACTGAGGGCGCAAACTACATAGGCAGCGGTCCTGAGTTCTTCTCTATAATTGACGGTGTCACCGGCAAGGAACTCGCCAGAGATAATTTCATCAAGCGTGGAAAAAGTGAGGACTGGGGCGACAACTATTTCAAGCGTGCCCATAGCCTCAGAGTAGGTGTGGGGTGCTTCGACGGCAAACTTCCTTCCGTGATTCTTGGTAGAGGTGTCTATGCAAAGTCAGTCATTGAGGCTTGGGACTATCGCGACGGCAAACTGACTCGCCGCTGGAATTTCGATACGGATGCCAAACTGACCGGCAAGGATGGTCTCTCTTACAGCAAATATGCAGCCCAGGGCAATCACTCGCTGAGTGTGGGCGATGTGGATGGCGATGGCTTTGACGAGATTGTATATGGTGCAATGACAGTAGACCATGACGGCGTCGGCCTCTATTCGTCATGCCTCGGACATGGAGATGCCCTGCATCTTGGCAAGTTTGACCCTTCACGCCCGGGTCTTCAGATATTCTCCTGCTTCGAGACAGGCAAGACAGAAGTTGCACTAAGAGATGCTGCCGACGGCTCGATTATCTGGGACCACAAGAGTGCCACAGATGGCGACATGGGACGCGCCCTGATCGCTGACATCGACCCCTCGACCCCCGGATGTGAATTATGGTGGTATAAGAGTACGGTCCATGATGTAACGGGCAATGAACTCCCCGGGACAAAAGCAGAATATCCCGGTTCTTGTAACTTCGCCATATGGTTTGACGGCTCACTCAATCGTCAGCTATTCTCAGGCAACACTATCAATAGCAGGCAGCGTGGCAGACTGTTTACAATTTATCGCTACGACATGGCGTTTATCAACGGCACAAAGGAGAATGCATCTTTCTATGGAGACATCCTCGGCGACTGGCGCGAGGAGCTCATCTTCCCGGATGCCACAAAGACAAAAGATCTGAAGATATTCTCCACATGGGTGCCCACCGAACACCGTATACCTTGGCTCATGACCGACCATGTGTATGAGATGAGCGCCTTGAATCAGAACATCGGATACAATCAGCCGACCCATACCGGTTATTACCTCGGATCTGACTATGCGAGCGATGAAGAAATATGGGCAGCTTCCGGTGCAACAGCAGCTGTAGATCAAATCGCCATCGAAGGTCTGACTATAGACGACAACGTAATCTACGACCTGATGGGTCGCCGTGTAGACAACCCGACTCCCGGCATCTACATCCGCAACGGAAAGAAATTCGTAGTCAAGTAAGATATACTAATAATTGTAAGTCAAGCATATTATTCTAATTATAATAGAGGTCGCAAAGATTTTTTGACTTTGCGACCTCTATCATTATGCTTTGTGCAAGACGGGTTAGATTTTTTCGGGAGAGTGGAGTGTGTAAATATGGTCGCGGATTTCAGTGGCGATGTATGGGGCTGATTTGCCGGATGCTTTGAGATCGGCGATGCTAATGGGTTTGCCGATTATGATGCGGAAGCTTTTCCCTCTGGAGGCGCATAGTTCAGCCGGGAGGGTGGCTTGCTCAATGTTGACGTTGATGCCAAGTTTCTTGCGCCATTTGGCGAGGCGGTAGAAGCGTTTGCGGTTGAGGGCTACGAATCGGATGGGGACGATGTCGCGTCCATATTCCATGGATTTCTGTACGAAGGCTTTTTGCCATTTCAAGTCATGAACCTTTCCACCTTCTTGAATACGAGATACGAGCCCGGCAGGGAAGATGATCAACTGATGATCTGAGGCATATTCCTTGTTGATGGCATCGGCGGCTGCACGGGCTTGCGAGCCATACTTGTTTATGCCCAAAAAAACATTACTCAATGGCTCTACGTTCATCAATAAATCATTGACCAAGAAACGGATGTTCTCGTCGCCGTAGTGCTTGCCGAGCAGCGCAATGAGGGCTATGCCGTCGAGGCCACCGAGGGGATGGTTGGAGGCGAAGACGACGCGATGGGAGAGTGGAGGGAGGTTTTCGGCTCCTTCCACTTCGAGAGTGATGTTGAGATGCTTGAGGACCTTTTCGGAGAATTCGCTGCCTTGGGAGGGGAAGGTCACGCGGAGGATCTCGTTTAGGTCGTCTTGGTGGATTAGGCGGGCAAGCCCGCGGTAGAGGAAGTTGGGGATGTAGCGCTCTTTTGACGAAGGGATCCTCTGCTTGAGAATCCCTTCTATGTCTAATTGTAATAATTCCATTAGTTGCCTTTTTTGGTGCCTCGCCAGGTGGCGTCTTCGTCGTTGACGGATTGCTCTTCGTCCCAGAATTCGTCGGCCCATTCTTCGTCGGTCTCCGGCATCCAGTCTTCATCTTCGGTGTCGTCCTGATGGAAGATGAATTCATCTTCCTCTTCTACTCTATGATGGCGATCAAGATCCCTATGCGTGATGGTTGACTTGGCGAGATTATCTTCAGAGTTGATCTCACGCCAAAGAATATCTTTGAGCTCCGTAAGTCCATAACCGGTCACTGCGGAAATAAATACAGTCGGTATCCCTTCCGGAAGCTCCTTCTTCATCTCCTCCATCATCTCCTCATCAAGCATATCGCTTTTGGAGATGGCCAGCACACGGCTCTTGTCCATCAGTTCAGGGTTGAATTGGCGAAGCTCATTGAGCAGTATCTCATAATCTTTCTTTATGTCGGAGGAGTCGGCAGGAATCATGAAGAGAAGCACTGCATTCCGCTCGATATGGCGTAGGAAGCGGAGACCAAGACCCTTTCCTTCGCTTGCCCCTTCTATGATACCCGGGATATCAGCCATCACGAAGCTTTGGCCGTTACGGTAGCTCACGATGCCGAGACTTGGCTCCATAGTGGTGAAAGGATAGTCGGCAATCTTTGGTTTTGCTGCTGAGATAGCAGAAAGCAAAGTCGACTTTCCGGCATTTGGAAATCCTACAAGTCCGACGTCTCCAAGGAGTTTCAGCTCAAGCACGACTGCCTTTTCAATGGCGGGTTGACCTGGTTGCGCATATCTCGGCGCACGGTTGGTGGAGGTGGCAAAATGCACATTGCCGCGTCCCCCCTTACCACCACGGAGCAATTTGATTTCCTCTCCGTCGCGGGTGATCTCACATAGATATTCGCCGGTGTCAGCATCAAAAACGGTGGTGCCAACCGGCACTTCGATTATTCGGTCTTCACCATCCTTGCCGGTAGAGCGGTTTTCTCCGCCACTTTGACCGTCAGTTGCGAAGATATGCCGCTGGTAGCGCAGATCAAGAAGAGTCCATTTATGGCGGTTGCCACGTAGTATGATATGGCCTCCGCGTCCGCCATCGCCACCGTCAGGACCACCTTTCGGAATGTATTTTGCGCGATGATAGTGGCGGCTGCCTGCCCCACCTTTGCCTGAACGGCAAAGGATCTTTACATAATCTATGAAATTTGATTCAGCCATTTCTCTTAATTTTGAACCTTGAATCTTGAATTTGGAATAATTGCATCCCGATATTCTTAATTCATCATTAATCACTTATAATTTATCATTGATGCCTGAGGTGACTTCGTTGGCATAGCGGAAGTCGTCGGGAGAGCCGATGTCGATCCATGTGCCTTCTATGACGAAGTGCGACACTTTCAGTCCTTTTGCAATCAATGACTCCACAAAGTCGGGTGCATCAAGGTATTCACCTTTGCGTATGCCCTCCAAAACATTGCGGTCTATTATATATACGCCTGCATTGGCAAAATGGTTGAATGTAGGTTTCTCTTCGAGCCCGGTGACCCGGTCGCCATCAGTGCGGATTATAGCAAATGGCACTGAGACTATGTATGGAATAGTAGCCATCGTCAGCACCGCTCCGGAGTCGACATGATGCCTCCATAGTTTCTCGAAATCTATGTTGGTGAGAAGGTCGGAGTTCATCACTATCACGTGGTCTTGACTAAGGGTGTCAATCAAAGCCACACTTCCCATCGTGCCTAAGCGACGTGGCTCTTCAATGCAGTGTACTCTTCCCTGCCATTTTGGGTCTTCGAAATGTTCGATTATTTGCTCTTTGAGATAATTGACCGTCACGTAGATATCTTTTACTCCAAAGCGCTGGAGAGATTCTACATTGTAGTCAATGATGGGCTTACCTCCCACTTTGAGGAGAGGTTTTGGAGTGTCAAGTGTCAACGGGCGAAGCCTTTCGCCCCTTCCCCCAGCCATCAGCACGGCATCGGCCGGGATGGCAGACTTGATCTTCCGAAGGTCAAGGATATCTGTCAATATCCCATCTGATAATACAGGAAGAAGATTGATGCGTCTCGCCCCGGCTCTTGCCACGATAGCATATCGGTCTTTTGGGGAACAGTCTGCATCAAGCGATATGAAGTTTCTGAATGCAATGTCGCGCACAGTGTCTTCTGTAGTGTGACCCGCTATCAGAGCCCTTCTGATATCTCCATCGGTGACGCTGCCGATAAGTTTTCCTTGGTCGTCAATAGCAAAAAGGGTCATGGAGTCACCGCTAAGCTCATTCAGAGCCTGCAGAGTCTCCCTGATTGTCGAAGATCCCTTGATGATATGTCTGGCTATGAAATGATTCATTCCTTATCGTTTTCTTCCGGGATGAGAGGGGTCTCATCATCTTTCGGACCATCATACATTGCTTCGATTTCCTTGGCATAGCGTTTTGCGACCACCGGACGACGCACCTTCATTGTGTTTGTCACCTCTCCGTGTGTGATGGAGAAATGATTGGGCAGAAGAGTGATCTTCTTGATCTGTTCGTAAGATGCGAGGTCTTTCTGAAGCTCATTGATCTCACCCATCAGCATATCTATTACTTCCGGATTCTTCAGTAGAGACTCAATATTTTCCGTGTCAAGTTTCTTGGTGTTTGCCCAAGCCAAAAGTTGGGAAAGATTAGGCACCACGAGAGCTGTGACATATTTCCGCTCGTCGCCTATCACTGCCACTTCGTCGATAAACTTATTTTCTGCAAGTCGGCTTTCGAGCAGCTGCGGAGCAATATACTTGCCGTTGGATGTCTTGAAGAGATCTTTCACGCGCTCAGTAAGCACCAGGGCGCCTGACTCTGTGAAATATCCTGCGTCGCCGGTACGAAACCAGCCATCGTCTGTAAACGCCTTGGCATTGGCATCAGGATTGTTGTAGTATCCTGCCGTCACTGTAGGGCCTTTCACAAGAATCTCACCCTCCTTGTCGATCTTCACCTTCACCATGGGCAGCGGTTTGCCAACAGTGCCAATTTCGAAGTCTTTGAATGGAAATGCAGAAACTGTGGCCGTAGTTTCACTGAGTCCATAACCTATAATCACATTAATGCCGATCGACTGCATGAACTCTGTGATGCGCGGGCTAAGAGGAGCTCCGGCAGTAGGGAACATCTTTGGGTTAGGAATCCCTATCGTCTGCTTCACCTTTGAGAATACTCGCTTATCCCAGAATTTATATTCTTTCTCCAGCCAAGAAGGGACTGGCTTCCCTTCTCTGCGGAATCCGAGATTGCGGCGATAGCCGACGCGGATGGCTCGTCCTACCATCATCTGCTGCACCTTACTCATCTTTGAGATCTTCTCCTTCACACCGGCATAGACTTTCTCCCAGAATCGGGGGACACAAGTCATAATATTTGGCTTCACCTGTGGAAGGGTGTCCTGAATTATCCTTGGATCTTCATTTATGGCAATGCGTATCCCTTTCGTCAGGCAGAAGAAGCACCATGCTTTCTCAAGAATGTGGCTCATTGGGAGAAATGCCATTGAGAGATCCTTATCCGTAACATTGATCAGAAACTTCAGGTGCGCTTCCATCGCAGCGTCATAGTTGGAGTGGCTTAGACATACACCCTTGGGTTCGCCTGTGGTGCCGGAAGTATAGATGAGTGTCGCGATATCCTCCGGAAGGCCACGCTCCGATCTTTGCTCTACGAGAATTCGGGTGTCTTCATCAGCCTCTACTCCGAGTTTCATGAAATCTTCCCAAAAGATCGAGACGTTGTCGTCGGAATTAAGTTCAACTCCATCTTTCTTAAAGACAATGATCTTATCTATCTGCTCCGGATGTTTTTTCCAATAATTGTAGGCGAGCGGATACTGATGTCGTTCTCCTACAAATAGGATACGTGGCTGTCCGTCGTTGACAATAAAGTCGTATTGGGCCTGGCTGCTGCTGGAATACAAAGGGATAGTGGCAGCTCTATTGCGAAAACCCGCATATTCTGTGATAAGGATTTGCGGAGTGTTGTTTGAGCATACTGCAATTGTATCTTTTTCCTTAAGACCGAGGCGCACAAGCGCACGGGCAGCGACATCAATCTGCACCCGGAATTCTTCCCAGCTTGTCGGGAGCCATTCTCCGGCCTTTCGCCAGCAATAGCGGTATGCTTCGCGGTCGCCATATTTTTCCGCCTGACGGCGAATCATTTCTACAAGTTTATTTGCCATTTCAGTTTAATTCATAATGCAAGATTCATAATGCAAAATCTAATGATAAATCATATTGCAAAATTCATAATGCAGTATTGGGTTATACATATATAACGATTAAGAATAAATTTTTTCCAAAACAATACACCTTAATATTGTGTTTGTGAAATAAAAGAGTTAATTTTGTGGCAAAATTATGACCTTTAATTCGCCTTGGATGCGGATTAGTTGACATGAAAGCCTGATTATAAGGATAATATGAACAATCTCGTAATAGTAGAGTCGCCTGCGAAAGCTAAAACCATTGAGAAATTCCTTGGTAAGGGATACACTGTGCTCTCTTCCTACGGACATATTCGCGACCTAAAGAAAAAAGGAATAGCTATAGACTTCGATAATAATTTTCAGCCTGAATATGAGATTCCGGCTGATAAGAAAGACACAGTTAAAAAGCTAAAAGATGCCGCAAAGAAAGCCGATATGGTATGGCTTGCTTCCGATGAGGACCGCGAGGGGGAAGCCATCGCGTGGCACCTCTATGAAGTGTTGGGCCTCAAGCCAACCAACACCAAAAGAATAGTATTCCATGAGATCACTAAGCCGGCAATCTTAAATGCCATCGCAAATCCACGCGACATTGACATTGATAGGGTCAATGCCCAGCAAGCACGAAGAGTGCTCGACCGCATTGTAGGATTTGAATTGAGTCCGGTGCTTTGGAAAAAAATCAAGCCTTCTCTTTCAGCCGGTAGAGTTCAGAGCGTGGCAGTGCGCTTGATTTGCGAACGAGAAAAAGAGATCGGCGCATTTACTCCGGAGTCTTATTTCCGAATATCCGGCCAGTTCGAGATTCCCGGTGCTGAGGCCGGACTTAAAGCTGATCTTTCACATCGTTGCGGCAACGAGCAGGAGGCAATGGATGTCTTGAAAGAATGCATTGATGCCAATTTTAGAATATCAGAGGTCAATGTGAGGCCCGGCAGACGCCAGCCATATCCCCCATTCACCACATCGACACTCCAGCAAGAGGCATCACGAAGACTCGGATTTTCTGTCAATCAGACAATGGTGATAGCTCAAAAACTATATGAGGATGGAAAGATAACCTACATGCGTACCGATTCCACAAATCTGTCGGAATTGGCACTTCGCGATATATCTGATGCTATCCGAAAGGATATGGGGGATCAATATCTGAAGGTGCGCCATTATCATACGCATTCTAAAGGTGCCCAGGAAGCTCATGAGGCTATCCGACCCACTTATGTCAGCAACCGTACCATCGAAGGGGATATTAAAGAGCAGAAACTTTACGACCTTATATGGCGCCGTGCTGTGGCTTCTCAGATGGCTGATGCAGAGATAGAGAAGACGACTGTAGACATCGCCATCATTCCTACAGCCGGAAAGAAATCGGAAGATACTTCTCACGGAATATTCAAAGCCGAGGGTGAAGTGGTAGTTTTCCCGGGATTCTTGAAAGTCTATCAGCAAGGTGCCGGCAAAGACACATCTCTTCCTCCCCTTTCTGTAGGCATGGATCTCCTGCCCAAGGATATTGTAGCCACTGAAGACTTTACGCAGGCTCCTCCAAGATATACTGAGGCTTCATTGGTGAAGAAAATGGAAGAACTTGGTATTGGGCGCCCATCTACGTATGCGCCTACCATCTCCACTATTCAGCAGCGAGAATACGTAAAACGCGGTGAGAAAGAGGGTACGCCTCAAGATTTCAAGGAAATCACTCTAAAGAAAGGAAAGATCTCAACGAAGACTAAGTCGATGTCGGTAGGATCGGAAAAAGGAAAGCTCGTCCCGACTGATACGGGAATGGTAGTCAACGACTTTCTGACTGAATATTTCCCTGATATACTTGATTATAATTTTACGGCAAAGATCGAAGAAAAATTCGATGATATTGCTGAGGGAAAACTTCCTTGGCAGAATGAAATGGCTGAGTTCTATGGCGACTTTCATCCTGAGATAGAGAAGATCAATACTCTTAAGATGGAGCATAAGGTAGGGGAGCGCCAGTTGGGTACAGATCCGAAGACGGGCAGACCGGTCTATGTGAAGATAGGCAGATTTGGCCCGATAGCTCAGATCGGAGAAGCAACCGATGAAGAGAAGCCTCTTTTCGCATCATTGCAGCCCGACCAAAGCGTTCAGACCATAACTTTGGATGAGGCTCTTAAGCTTTTTGAGTTGCCACGCGACGTAGGTTCGTTTGAAGGAAAGAAGATTGTGGCAGCCGTAGGTCGTTTTGGCCCCTACATTCGTCATGACTCGATGTTTGTATCGATTCCGAAAGATATGTCGCCGCTCTCCATCACTGAGGTGGAGGCAATTGAGCTTATTGAGAAAAAGAGAGCTGAAGAAGCAAATAAGTTTATAAAGTCATTCCCCGAGCGTCCCGAGATTGAGATTCTTAACGGACGCTATGGCCCATATTTTACATATCTTCCTGAGGGGGCAAAAAAGAAAATCAATTATAAGATACCAAAAGGTACAGATCCTCTTGCGCTTACTCTTGACGATGTGCTGAAATTGATAGAACAGCAGGATGCTGCTCCTAAAAAGCGTGCCTCTGCGAAAGGGAAGAAGTGATGCTTGGTGCGTTTGCGTGGTGCGTTTTGCGAGATTCTATATGAATATATGTAATAAAGAATAATGATAACTCAAGAACAACTTAAAGAGGCGGAAGAGCGAACCGCCGCACTTAAAAGATACCTCGATATCGACTCAAAGAAAATAGAAGTTGAGGAAGAGGAACTTCGTACTCATGTCGCCGACTTTTGGGAAGACCGTACAAAGGCAGAGGCCCAGATGAAGAAAATAAAGGACCTCCATTTTTGGATAGATTCTTATGAAGCCCTTGCAAAGCAAGTGGAAGAGTTGCGTCTTGCCTTCGACTTTGTCAAGGAAGGCCTTGTGACTGAGGAAGAAGTAGATCAGCAATATGAAGTAGTGGCAAAGGATATTGAGAATCTTGAGTTGCGCAACATGTTGCGTAGGGAAGAAGACAAACTCGGTGTAGTGCTGAAGATCAACTCAGGAGCCGGAGGCACAGAGAGCCAGGACTGGGCACAGATGCTTATGCGTCTATATCTTCGTTATGCAGAGCGTCATGGCTATAAGACATCAATCGCACAGCTTCTGGAAGGAGACGATGCAGGAATCAAGTCGGTGACCATCAATATTGAAGGCGACTATGCCTACGGGTATCTGAAAAGCGAGAATGGCGTTCATCGCCTCGTGCGCGTAAGCCCTTATAATGCTCAGGGAAAGCGAATGACTTCGTTTGCTTCCGTCTTTGTCACTCCTCTTGTCGACGATACGATAGAAATCAATGTAGAGCAAGCAAGAATCTCGTGGGATACTTTCCGTTCGGGAGGAGCAGGAGGACAGAACGTCAATAAGGTAGAGTCAGGTGTGCGCCTTCGTTATCAATATAAAGATCCCTATACCGGTGAGGAAGAGGAAATCCTCATTGAGAACACCGAGACGCGAGACCAGCCTAAGAATAAGGAAAATGCCCTGCGTCATCTTCGTTCCATACTCTACGAAAAAGAGATGAATCATCGTCTGGAGGAGCAGGCAAAAGTCGAAGCCGGGAAGAAGAAGATCGAATGGGGTTCTCAGATCCGAAGCTATGTCTTCGACGATCGTCGAGTAAAAGATCATCGCACCAACTATCAGACCTCAGATGTCAACTCAGTGATGGATGGAGAGATCGATGAGTTCATCAAGGCTTATCTTATGGAATTTGCAGCCACTGACTCTAATGCATAATTCATAAGGCAAAATTCATAATGCACTATTGCCTACGTTCAAGCTAAAGCAAGGCATAATGCATAATTGAAGTTGACTTATCAAAAAATTGAATGCATAATTCATAGTCGTATTTGATTATGAATTATGCATTTTGTATTATGAATTGATTTCAAGTAGATTGTCGAGTAGGGAGCGGTTGTTGTTGAGGCGTGGCACTTTGCGTTGCCCTCCGAGCTTATGATTGCCGGCATGGGCAAGCCAGTCGTCGAATAGACCGGGTCTTGCAGTAATGATCTCCGGAGGATCGAGAAAAATGGTATGCGCACGCTTAGCCTGATAGTCGGAGTTTACTTCCTGCAGCGTCTTGTCGAGCACTTCCCGGAATTCTTCCATTGATTCAGGAGCTTTATTCCATTCTATAAGCCACTGGTGATGCCCGCGTCGATTATTGTGCGCATAGAATGGTCCTGCTGTATAATTGGCAATGCTGGCGCCTGTGGCTTCACAGGCAGTCTCTATGGCACGGTTGGCATTGTCTTCCATTACTTCTTCCCCGAAGGCATTTATGAAACTCCGGGTTCGTCCGGCTATCCTTATCTTCACGGGGTCATTGGCAGTGACGGTGACAGTGTCGCCTAAATGATAACGCCATAGTCCGTTGCTGCTGCTTATGAGCAATTCATAGGTCATGCCCGGCTTCACCTCCCAGGCAGGAATCGGAGTTCCTCCTCCAAGAGGCTCAAACTCATAGAATACGCTTCCGTCGAGGATAAGGAGCATCGAATGATCGGAGAAATCATTCTGGAACGCGAAAAATCCTTCACTTGCGTTGTATGTCTCCATGAAATGCATCCTTTCAGGATTGGTCAGAGCTTCATATTCCTTGCGGTAAGGCCTGAAATCGATGCCTCCATGGAAGAAAACTTCCAAGTTGGGCCAGACATCCGATACTTTTTCCACCCCCTTTATTTTGCATACCTCCTTGATGACAGTCAGAAACCATGAAGGGACGCCGGATATGTTGGTAATATTCGCATTGGAGGCTGCCAAAGCAAGCGCCGGAAGTTTTTCACTCCAATCTTCCATCAAAGCGATGCGTTTTTGAGGCACTCTCACCATGTCTGCGAGTTTGGGCATCCTGTCGATAAGCGTAGCGCTAAGGTCGCCAACCTTTACGCCTGTCTTCAGATTTAGCTCATTTGCAAAACTTCCTCCCAAGATTAGACTTTTCCCTGAAAACAGTCGGCTTTTAGGATTCATTTTCAGATAGTGGGCCACGACATCGGATGTGCCGGGATAATGATTGCGTCGCAGGCAGTCGTCGGTGATGGGGACGAATTTTGATTTCCCACCGCTTGTTCCGCTGCTTTGTGCAAATCTCTTGCATACGCCGGGCCAAAGCACATCTTTTTCCCCATCTACCATACGCATGGCATAAGGCCTGATGTCATCGTAAGAGACCGTAGGCACAGCCTTCTGATATGCTGCAACAGGGTCTGAGGCATTTAATATGTTGTGAAATTCGTATTTTCTTCCAATTTCAGTGTTGGCTGCGCGTTTTAGAAGCCATAGCAGTTGCCGGCGTTGTATTTCTTCCACATGACCTTCCCATTTTTCTGTACGTTGGGCTCTGGAAGCGAAAATATGTCTGGCGATAGGAGTGAAATCCATGGTGAAAAAGATAATTTAAGTGAAATCAAAAATGACGCCGAAGCATTTTAGGGCACCGGATCATATCCTGACCCTCCCCACGGATGACAACGGCAAATTCGCTTGATTGTCAGCCATCCACCTTTCAGTGCTCCATGCTTCCTTATTGCTTCAATGCCGTATTGGCTGCAAGTCGGAGTAAAGCGACAACTGGGCGGGGTATGCGGGGAGATAGCATATTGATAGAAACGAATCGCAGACGTAAGCAAAATCTGGGCGATATTCATATTCTCACTTTTTTAACAATTCTCTTCCCCTTTGGGTTGATAATTTATCTTTTTTCTTATTTTCGATAAGGCTGACTCTACTGCAGCCGATATAGTATGCATATCTGAATTTTCGTTGTGCATATAGACTATGGCGAGCGAAAGCGTGCGGATATCTGGGTTTTCCTCTATTATCTTTTTAAGAGGATGCCAAAGCAACCGGAATGCTTCCCGTATACGTCGGCGCATCAGGACTCTGTCTACTGCATGACGACGTTTCTTCTTTGGGACGGTGATCATCATCTGCACCGGCCCCATCATATCGGGGACTCTCACGCGGAAAGAACCCTCAAGTTCTGCTTGCGACAACGTGCGGAACGTGACTCTCAATGGACCTGAATAGACTGACTTTCCCGTGCGGAATAGTTCCTGGACAAGGGTGCGGTGACGAAGCTTGGCGCTTTTCCTGAGCGTCATCCTTTCAGGCTTGGGAGATGCGATATCAAGTGGCTCAGTCATCTTTGAAAGCGAGTTTAAGTATGTCGGAAGGAGAGCAAACTATGTGGTCGGCATATGCCTTGCGAAGCTCTGTGATAGGACGAAATCCCCATGTCACCCCCACAGAATCAATGCACGCTCTCCTTGCCGTCTCGATATCAACGGCTGAATCTCCTACATGCATTGTCTCGCTCTTAGGTGTCGGGTGGGCAAGCAGAACTGCAAAATCTATGCTGGGATCCGGTTTTACAGGTCGGTCTTCAGTCTGCCCCATTACGGCTACAAATGGAATGTCGGGGAAGAAATGGTCGATAATTTTCTTGGCTGCCGACTCATATTTGTTGGTGGCCACCGCAATTGCAATTTTATTGTCGGTGAGTTGTTGCAGTAGTTCAGGGACACCGGGATATGGCTTTGTGAGATCAGTGCAGTGAGCATCGTAATATTCTCTGAAAAGCGTCAGCAATTCGTCGATTTCTTCGGGGCTTGCATCAGGCTGGGCTCGCTCCATCAATTTTCTGACACCGTTGCCTACCATATAAGGATATGCTGCTAAAGGATGCTTATGATATCCTTTTGCTTCCAGAGCATGGTTGCATGCAGTGCCAAGGTCGGCAATGGTGTCAAGAAGAGTGCCGTCAAGGTCGAATATTATGAGTTTTTTCATTTATTGTCAGGGGTTGAGTGTTGTGGTATGGTATAGGTGGCAGAGGAGATTATGTTGCCGTGATAAGTGACAGTCTCTATTGTGTCGCCCGGTTTGACTTCAGAGATGTCACCTACCGTCTTACCACCAATCTTAGTTATGGAATATCCTCGTTTTAGGGTGGATGTGGGGCTTAAGACTTCAGTGAGCTTCTGAAGATTGTCGAGGCGAGACATCTCGAGCCGTATTCGTGCTTGGGCTGCCATGCGGAGAGTTGTGGTGATTCCTTCTACACGTATACGAGCTTTTGACAGAGCATCGTTTGCTGCAGAGGGAATGAGAGCTGAAATGCCATGCAGCTTTAGCCGGGCATTCTTAAGCTGAGACTCTGCTATGGCAGGCACCATTGTCTCGATGCTCTGGAGGCGGATATGCTCTCCTTTCAGGCGTTCTGCTGCAAAGGATGCAATGCGTGAAGCCAGATCTGAAGCACGCTGCCATGCCATACCGGCAGTGTCAGAAAGCCAGGCTGCTACGGCCGTAGGAGTCTTGCAACGAATGCATGCTATTTCATCAAGCACGCAGCGATCTCGTTCATGCCCGATCCCTACAATGACGGGGATAGGATATGTGGCAACTCGTCGGGCAAGTTGCAGGTCGTCAAACCCATTCATGTCGGTGGTGGCTCCGCCTCCACGGATTATCACGACGCAATCCCATGGAATGATATTGGAAGTTTGCTCCACAAGGTCGAGGGCTGATATGACACTTTTTGCAGTGCGGTCTCCTTGCATTATAGCTGGGAAAAGGAAGGTATTGAACTCAACTCCGGCGGAGTTATGCTGCAATTGATTGAGAAAATCGCCATAGCCGGCAGCTGTCTCCGATGAGATTATTGCAATCTTTCGTGGAGGATCAGAGAAAGTAAGTTCTCTATTTTTTGTCAGTATCCCTTCTCTTTGGAGAGCTTCAAGAATTTCACGGCGAATGCGTTCGAGATCTCCCATGGTGAAAGATGGCTCAATCTCGCCTATATTGAACGATAATCCGTAGTTGGAATGATATGTTGCTCCTCCATAAAACATCACCTTCATCCCATTCGTAAGCTCATTCTTAGCTTCTCTTAGAAACTTATTGCGGATGTAGCTGAATCTGTTGGCCCAAATGTTGGCTCTCATTCGGGCTATTGTGGTGCCGGATGGGTCTTTCTCGAGTAAGGTCATGTAGCAATGACCGCCTCTGACAGCCATGTCGCTTATCTCTGCCACTACCCATGCACCCATAAGTGCAGGCTCGCGACTCATGGCGGTGGCCACAAGGCGTGAGAACTCTGAAAGTGAGTAGGCTTTAGGCCCTTCTTTGCCGGAAAATGCTTCCATAATGCAAATTTAATGAAAAATCATGATAATTGGATAAAATCATGATGCTATTTACAAGATTTATGCGAATTATAATTATTATAAGATTCGAATTTCGGAAATTTTACCTAATTTTGCATTATGTTTCCACTTGGACAGCGCATACAGAGAAGCATGGTGGCAGTGTCGTTTGTGACTCTGGCTTTTGTCTGCACCCTATTGGCGGGGTGCTCTTCAAGTCGGCATGTCCCTGATGGGAGTTATCTCCTGGATAAGGTAAATATACGTCTTGATTCGGCCGGTCGCGGCGAGCAACTCGATGTCGCTGAAATGCAGTCATATCTTAGGCAGACCCCTAATCATAGGATGCTATGGAGCATCAAGTTCAGGCTCGGATTCTATAATTTGTCAGGCAATGACTCCACCAATTGGTGGAATCGTTGGATGCGTAAGCTTGGTGAGCCTCCCGTGATTTATGATCCGGCATTGTCGGAGGCCAGTGCGGAGCAACTTTTGCAATTTCTTGCAAATAAAGGATATTTTAATGCCGGAGTATCGATTGATTCTGTGAAAAATGAGAAAAAGAAAAAGATGGCTCTGACCTACAATCTTTCTCCCGGTCCGCAGAAGGTGATATCTAAAGTGGAATATGAGTTTCCGGACTCTGCTGTCAGAGACATTGTAATGGCGGATTCTTCAAAGTTTCTGACTTATGCCGGGCAGCCCTTGGCAAGGGATGTTCTTGAGAATCAGCGTACTTTAGTGGCTGAGACCTTGCGCAATAATGGCTACTATAATTTCGGAAAGGAATGTATCACTTTTGTAGCCGATACCACAGAGGGCTCTTCTGAAGCAGAGCTATTGATGAAGGTCAATTATCCATCCGGATCAAGAAAAGAACAGCTTGACTTATATTCAAAGTTTGTCATCCGTAAAGTAGTCGTCATTACAGATGCAGATGCAATAGATTCTGAAAATCCTGCATTGGCCGTAGGAAATGATTCAGTCAATTATAATGGTATTGAGATTCTATATGCTGATTCACGATATTTGCGTCCTTCTGTGATCGCCAACAATTGTTATCTCGCTCCGGGTGAAGTCTTTTCGCAAAAAAATGTAGATCGCACCTATAGAGCGTTTTCACGTCTTGGAATCTTGAAATTCATAAATGTCTCATTCGTTCCTGTGGGTCACATTGGAGATGAAGGAGTACTTGATGCGTATGTGCTTCTTACCCCCGGCAAATCACAGACAGCAAGTGTGGAATTAGAGGGTACAAACTCGGAAGGAGACCTTGGAGTGGCAGTGGGACTGACATATTCCCATAGAAATATAGGAAAAGGATCAGAGACATTCACAGGCAAGCTTCGTGGTAGCTATGAGTCACTTTCCGGAAATCTTGAGGGCTTGCTTAATAATAGATATATGGAGTATTCGGTCGACCTTGGACTTTCGATGCCCGAATTTAAAGCACCGATTTCCCGACGCATACGACGTAGGATTCAGGCTTCAACAGAGATGAACTTCTCCATGAATTATCAAGAGCGACCGGAATATACACGCGTCATCTCCACCGCCGGATGGAGCTATAAATGGACTGACGCAAGGAAAAACAATCGCCACACTTTCACTCCTATTGATATCAACTACGTTTATCTTCCTGCTTCTACCAATGATTTTATCAATCAGATCGCTCCTGACAATCCTCTGCTGCGCTACAGCTATGAAGATCACTTTATTATGAGAATGGGATGGCGATGGTATCATTCGAATAAGAAGGAGGCTACACCTTGGCAGAAATATATGCAGCGTGACATTTATAATGTGCGTGTCAATGCTGAGATAGCTGGAAATCTGCTTTTTGCCATATCAAGTATTTTTGCTCATCGAAGTAATTTTCATGAGGATCCCTATAAGATATTTGGCATACATTATTCTCAGTATTTTAAGCTGGAGGCAGATTATGCGCTTCTTCATAGGTTTGACGAAAGAAATTCCGTTGCATTCCGAGTGGGTGGTGGCATAGGTGTGCCATATGGAAATTCAGAGATGCTTCCGTTTGAGAAGCGATTCTACGGAGGCGGGGCCAATGGAGTAAGAGGTTGGGCCGTCCGTACTCTTGGGCCGGGAGCCTATCCGGGCCGTAATTCGGTGAGCGACTTCATTAATCAATGTGGCGACATTCGCCTTATCACAAGTGCGGAGTATCGGGCAAAACTTTTCTGGGTGCTTGAATTAGGTGCCTTTATCGACATAGGAAATATATGGACTATCAGGGATTATCCATTCCAACCGGGAGGGGTATTTAAATTTGATGAGTTCTACAAGCAATTTGCTGCAGCTTATGGTCTTGGCTTACGCATGGATTTCAACTACTTCCTTCTGCGTTTTGACCTTGGCATGAAGGCGCATAATCCGGCAATGGGTGAGAAGGCATGGCCCTTGATCTCACCCAATTGGCATCGTGACTCTTCATTCCACTTCTCCATCGGATACCCCTTCTGATCCCTATATAATGCACAATTCACAATGCATAATTCATAATTAGCTATGCACAGTCAGTATCAGTAATAATGTAGAATAGCAGTGTTCAAGCTAAAGAAAGTCATAATGCATATAGTGTGGAATTTTGAAAGATTTAGGGTGGATTCAATAAGTTTGGTCATTTTTCATTTGCCGATTAGGATTTTTATTGCTAATTTTGCATTTTATAGGGGCAAGATGGAAAACTTTTAGAAAATAGCAATATGACCATCAACGAAGTACAAGACGAAATAATCGACGAAATGGCCGGTATGGA
>CAYNPB010000002.1:45191-57157 GCA_964399005.1 uncultured Sangeribacter sp. | reverse complement strand
ACAAATTAAATGCCAAAAATCGTTGCCGACTCCATATTTTTTATTAATTTTGCATTTTAAATCTCGAAGTAGGCAAACTTCGAGTAGCTGGTTATACATAAAGGTAGCAACACTAATATAAATTATAAGATATGGTGATACAGAGATGGCAGTCAGTAATGCTGCTGATAGCGGGGGTGATGATGGGGATATTCTCGTTTTGTTCGCTTGGACAGATACAGGCGGAAGCATACACTTTCAATGTGACAGCACTCGGCATCTTTAGAGAGGGAATCCCTACTGCGCCGGATGAAGCGACAGGAATCAGCACAATTATCCTTTTCATAGTGTCGCTCTTGGCGTGTCTGCTTCCACTGATCGACATCTTCTGCTTTAAGAATCTTGGACTGCAGAAGAAAGTGGCTATGATATCAGCACTTTTCAGCATAGCTGCAGGAGTGATCGTAGCATTCACAGCTCCCGGCTTCGCTACCGAATTTCAAGCCACGGTAAGTTGGAGTGTATTTATATGCGCGCCCCTTGTGGCTCTTCTCGCCGACATTCTGGCATTCCGTCTTATTTCAAGCGACCAGAAGAAACTTCGTGCGGCCGACAGGCTAAGATAATTGAGAAAGATTAAAGTGTTTTTTAATTTTACTATCAATTGAATATTAAACCTTTACGGTAACAATATATTTGCGCAATCATGGCAAAAGAACTAAAGAACTTCACAAAAAGATCAGACAACTATTCACAGTGGTATAACGAACTCGTAGTAAAAGCCGATCTCGCTGAGCAGTCAGCAGTGAGAGGCTGCATGGTCATCAAGCCATATGGATATGCTATATGGGAAAAGATGCAGCGTACACTCGACGACATGTTTAAGGCAACCGGTCATCAGAATGCATATTTCCCCCTTCTTATCCCTAAGTCTTTTCTCTGCCGCGAGGCTGAGCATGTAGAAGGTTTCGCGAAGGAGTGTGCAGTAGTCACACACTATCGCCTGAAGAATGATCCTGATGGCAACGGAGTCGTAGTTGACCCGGAGGCCCGTCTGGAAGAGGAACTGATCATTCGTCCTACTTCTGAGACCATCATATGGAATACTTATAAGAACTGGATTCATTCCTATCGTGATCTTCCTATTCTTATCAACCAGTGGGCCAATGTGATGCGTTGGGAGATGAGAACAAGAATGTTTCTCCGCACCGCAGAATTCCTATGGCAGGAGGGGCACACAGCACATGCCACAAAAGAGGAAGCAGAGGCAGAGGCAAGGAAGATGCTTGAAGTCTATGCTGACTTTGCTGAAAACTATATGGCGGTGCCGGTCATCAAGGGTGTAAAATCTCCTAATGAGAGATTTGCCGGGGCTGTAGATACTTTCACAATCGAGGCCATGATGCAGGATGGAAAGGCTTTGCAGTCAGGCACAAGCCATTTCCTCGGACAAAACTTTGCAAAGGCATTCGACGTGACATATATCAATAAGGAAAATAAGCCTGAATATGTATGGGCTACCTCTTGGGGTGTGTCGACACGTCTCATGGGAGCGCTTATCATGACACATTCCGACGACAACGGTCTTGTTTTGCCGCCACATCTTGCACCTATCCAGGTTGTCATTGTGCCGATCTACAAGGACGCAGAAGGTCTTGCCAAAATTTCAGAAAGAGTTGACTCTATCGTAAAGAACCTCAGAGCCAAAGGTATCAGCGTAAAATATGATGACGCTGACAACAAACGTCCGGGCTTCAAGTTTGCCGACTATGAAGTGAAGGGTGTTCCCGTGCGTCTTGCTATCGGAGCACGCGATCTTGAAAACGGCACAGTGGAAGTGATGCGCAGAGATACTCTTGAGAAAGAGACACTTCCTCTCGAAGGAATCGAAGAGACAGTAGCCAAACTGCTTGAGGATATCCAGAAAAATCTTCTTGAGAAAGCAAGAAAATATCGTGATGAAATGACCACCACTGCCGATACTTATGAAGAGTTTAAGGAAAAGATCGAAAAGGGTGGCTTCATCCTGGCTCATTGGGATGGAACTCCCGAGACAGAGGAGAAGATAAAGGAAGAGACTAAGGCCACGATCAGATGCATTCCTTTTGAAGGAGATACGACTCCCGGAGTATGCATGGTGACAGGAAAACCCTCAGAGCGCCGCGTGATATTTGCACGTTCATATTGATGCTTGTCTCTTAAAATTCTCATAAATTACTTCAGGATATGAAAAAAGCTCTGATTTTGGGGACTATGGGATGCATCGCCGGCTGTGCTTCAGCAGCTGCGCCTCTAACGGCAGAAGAATATTGCGATTCGAAATATCGCCTTCCTGCAGGTATAGGCGAGATGCGTCCATTGGCCGATGGGAAAACCTACAGCATGGTCAGCAAGGATCACAGAAAAATTGAGATATTCAGTTATGAGACCGGTAAACAGACCGGAACTCTGTTTGATCTTGATGCCGTCAAGGGAGATCTGAAGATTGAATCTTTCAATGGATATAAAGTCTCAGACAATGGCAGGAAGATACTTCTATGGAATGATGTAAAGGGAATCTGGCGCTATAGCTTCTCTGCTGAGTATTACGTATATGACACAATGCGAGGCACATTGCAACAGGTATCTTCACAAGGAGCCCAGAGGGGTGCCACGATGTCGCACGATGGCTTGCGCGTAGCATACGTCAGGGATAACAACATATTTATATCCAATCTTGACTATAAGACTGACATTGCGGTCACCAAAGATGGAGAAGTCAACAAAATCACAAATGGAGCGCCTGATTGGGTATATGAGGAAGAATTTGGAGTGCAATCTACATTGTGCTGGAGTAGCGACGACCAGACATTGGCTTTCGTGAAATGGAACGAAACAGATGTCCCCGCCTATAGCTTTGATGACTACCGGTCGTATTGCGATAAGGATCCTCTCGGCGATCCCTACCCAAGTTCCTTCACATATAAATATCCGCTCCCGGGGTATCCTAATTCACAAGTCTCCGTACATGCCTACGACCTGAACTCCAGAGTGACGAAGGAGATGGATCTTAAGCTCGGCAAGGATGACTATGTGCCCGATATCAGGTTTGACGGGAAAGGGGAGAGGCTTATGGTGATGAAGGTCAACCGAGATCAGAATGATCTGAGAATCTACAGTGTCAATCCCGCATCTACAGTAGCCACCCAGGTGTATACAGAACAAAGCAAAGCATGGGTAGACAGGGATGTATATAGCATGATCAACTACGGCAATGACTCATTCGTCATTGCTTCCGACAGGAGCGGCTGGACCCATCTGTATGAATACAGTTACAACGGACGCCTTCTGCGCCAAATCACCAACGGCGAATTCAATGTCACCGATTACTATGGCAAGTCTGCAGCCGGCATTCATTATATACAGACCACGAAACTTGGTGCTGTCAACCGAAATGTAGCTTCTGTAGATGCAAAAGGAGTCATGAAGCTTCTCCACGACGGAGCCGGCTGGGAGTCATGTTCATTCAGCAAGGATTTCAGTTATTATGTCAGGAGCTGGAGTGACCTGAACACCCCTCCACAATATACAGTGTGGAGCACATCCGGAAAGAAAGTTAAGGAACTCGAGATGAATGCGGCTTATGCCGCAAAATATGCCGGAGCTCCCAAATTTGAACTTATCACAGTCAAAAATGCGATAGGCGAGAATATGGATGGCATGATAATGAAGCCGACACAATTCAACGAATCAAAGCAATATCCGCTGATGATGTATCAGTATAACGGGCCGGGATCTCAGGAAGTGACCAACAGATGGCATCTTGATGGCCTCAACTATATAGCTCAGTCAGGATATGTAGTAGCCGTAGTGGATGGTCGTGGCACCGGCGGACGCAGTGCAGCATGGACACATAGCGTCTACATGCGTCTGGGCAAGTATGAGACAGAAGACCAGATAGCCGGAGCCAACGAGATAGCTAAATTGCCCTACGTGGATGCATCCAGAATGTCGCTTTTCGGATGGAGCTATGGCGGCTACATGACACTTATGGAGATGAGTGCCGACAACACACCCTTCAAATGTGGAGTAGCAATGGCAGCCGTGACCGACTGGCGCTGGTATGATTCAATCTACACCGAACGCTTCATGCGCACCCCGGGACAGAATGAAAGCGGATATGCCGAATCTTCTGCCATCGGAAGAAGCCACAAGCTTAAAGGGCGTCTGCTTATCATGAGCGGCTCGAGCGATGACAATGTGCATTTCTACAATACGCTGAAATACACCTCGAAACTCAGCTATGAAGGACATCTTTTCGACATGATGGTCTTCACCGGTATGGATCACTCTCTGCGCACTTGCAATGCCCGCACACAACTGTATCGCAGAGTAGTGGATTTCCTTGATACTAATCTGAAATAAGAAATTGAAAACTGACTGACATCACAATGGAAGATCTGAGGAAAATAAATAGTATGCAATTCTATTATTTGTGGCGCAACCTTGCCATCTCTTTGCTCTGCGTAGGAGTGACCATGGGAGGTGTCCACATATTGCCATACTATATGGCACCGGCATTGTCGCTATTTTTATGTGGTATGCTATATACTATGATTTGGAACGAGAAAGTTTCGAGCAATAGCAGCTGCATGGTGGTAGTGGAGACGATGCTCTATAGCCTCCTCGGATACACCTTTGTAAGCATCCTGCTTGTAGTGATTCAAGTCTTAGGGCTATATAATTTCCCAAAAGAAATTATATTCTTCAATGATCCATTCCTTCCTTCCTTGATATTGCTGCCAATGGTATTCATAATGTCATTGATAGCACTGGTATTTAAGAAACACATGCCTACCTATAAGCTCTTTAAGTCGCAATATGGAGGAGCAAGAGAGCGCGGATATTTCGGATTGATGTCGAACCATGAGACAGACATCCAACTCCGGAACATGGTCGTAGTATTTGCTTTGCTTACCGGCATAATCTGGTATTACTACTTGAACGAGTATGTAAGCATAAATCAGAATCCTCGTGACTGGTATGTATTCCTATGGATAGTGGTGATAGCTGTAGTGCTTGATGAGATATTCTTCATGATGAGATATTACAATCTATATCTTGATCTTCAGGAACACAACGAAATCATCACTCCGGAGGAGCTGCGAGACATCACCGCACACACCTACCTGCGCATATATGTCACGTGTGGAGAATATGTATATATCACCAGAAAGTCTTATGATCGTCTTAACCACAAGGAGAATGTAATAGACACACCGTTCATGACGAAACGCAATGTCAATGGTATCCCAACGTCTGACGTGAAGAATATTGTAGAGCGGATGACGGGGAAGAAAGATGGAGAACTCAGATTTTTCTTCGGGCGCCATCTTGCCGGAGTGGAAAAGCATTCTCTGCTCAGGTATTTCTACTTCCTCGATGGGAATATTTCTGACTACACCGATATGGGAGAAGAAGGAGAATGGGTGCATTTCGATGAAATCAAGAAGATTTACAATACCGCCCCACTGACGATGTCGACAAATGCGCTTAATGACCTCTCGCGCCTATCTACCATCATCCTGACAGAACGCATCTATGATGAAGAAGGCAATAGGAAGAATAAGATAAAATCTTACAAAGGGGGCACACTGACATTGGCCGACGTAAGAAAATGCAGATTAGACCTGCAAGACGACAAATGGCTACGAATTGCAGATTTCAACAGCGACACAAAATTCTTCAAGCTTAAGAAGCTTCTGCGTGATGCTGTAGGGAAAAAGAACGGCGCCTATCAAAAGCATTGATACATGAATCCCAAGCCGGAAATAATTGCGGTAGTAGGACCCACTGCTTGTGGGAAGACCCGACGTGCAGTGAGCATAGCGTCGGAGTTTGACGGAGAAATAATCAGTGGAGACAGCCGTCAGATATATCGTGGGATGGACATCGGCACCGGCAAAGACTTGTGTGAATATGGCGATGTCAGATATCATCTCATTGACATCGCTGAAGCCGGGGAAAAATACAATCTACATCGATTCCTGACAGATTTCCACATTGCCAAAGAGGATATCCTATCCCGGAGAAAACTTCCTGTGCTATGTGGAGGCACAGGAATGTATGTTGAAGCGGCATTGTCCGGACTTGTTATGCCTGAAGTGGAAAGAAATGAGCAACTTCGCACTTCCTTATCAGGAAAGAATCTGGAAGAACTTACAGAAATACTAAAGGCATACAAGACCCTACACAACACTACCGATGTCGACACTCGCGACCGAGCGCTCAGAGCCATAGAAATTCAGGAATACTATAAGAATCATCCGGAAGAAGCGCAGGCTTCAGATAGGGCTTCCTCAAAGCCTCTCGATAGCCTTATAATTGGCATTGACATTCCTCGGGAGGCGAGAAGAGACAGAATCAGCCGCAGGCTCAATGCCCGAATTGAGGAAGGAATGATAGATGAGATCAGAGGGCTTATAGAAAACGGAGTAAAACCTGAAGACCTCATTTATTATGGACTGGAATACAAATTTGTAACACTTCACGTCGTAGGAGAGCTAAGTCTCACGGAAATGAGGAGACAACTTGAAATTGCAATCCATCAGTTTGCAAAGCGACAGATGACATGGTTTCGAGGGATGGAGCGCAGAGGGCTTCCTATAAGATGGCTTCCTTACGACATGCCGGACATCGAATTTATAGAAACAGTGAAGAGCTGGATGGAGGATTGGACGGGAAGCAATTGATATTTGAGAGCAAAACATAAAATAGGAGATGTATTTCTGAAAAATTATTTGCAACTATTGAATTTTACTCAGCATCTATTGTAAGAATAGAATTAATTTGCTAATTTTGCAGATGAAGACACCTCGTCTTCATTAAGAATTCGGAGATCCGGATGTATTGCTTTTTGAAATTAATGACCCAATATAAAAATGATACTTGCGAGCCTTTTTGACGCATCACAGTTTTTTCAGTGGTTTGTAGAGAATGCCAACTATTTGTTTGTGTTTCTTTTTATGACCATTGAAAGTTCATTTATTCCATTTCCAAGTGAGGTAGTGGTGCCACCGGCAGCATATCTTGCATGCACTAACACCGGAGTTGGTGGCGACATGAACATATTTGTAGTGGTGCTGGTAGCCACTCTCGGAGCTCTGTGCGGGGCTTTCATCAACTATCTATTGGCATTATGGGTTGGACGGCCGATAGTATATGCATTTGCCGATAGCAAATTTGGTCACGCTTGCCTCATCGACAGAGCAAAAGTAGACAAAGCAGAAGCATACTTCGACAAGCATGGAGCCATATCTACATTCATCGGTCGACTGATACCGGCCATCAGGCAGCTTATTTCAATTCCTGCCGGTCTGTCGAGAATGAACATTGGTGTATTCGCTCTTTTCACAGCTCTTGGAGCTTTGGTATGGAATGCGATTCTGGCAGGGCTTGGCTACTGGCTCTCGCTTCATGTCTCTCCCGACCAACTTTTTGAAAAAGTGGAGCAATACAATAGCTATCTGACATATGCAGGATATGCATTGCTTGCCGTATGCATTTTATACATACTCTACAACGCATTTAAAAAGAAAAACTACGATACTACGAAATGAAGATATCTCCGTCGCTGCTTGCAGCCGATTTTCTCAATTTGGGAAAGGAAATAGACAAAATCAATGCTTCTGAAGCAGATTTCCTTCATCTTGACGTGATGGATGGGGTGTTCGTGCCCAACATTTCGTTTGGGTTTCCGGTCCTTCAGGGGGTAGCAAAGGAATGTAAAAAACCGCTTGATGTGCACATGATGACAGTGACTCCTGAAAAATGGATCTCTCATGTGAGGGATTTGGGGGCGGATATCATGAATGTGCATCAAGAGGCCTGTCTTCATCTTTACAGCACTGTGCAGCACATACATGATGCAGGCATGAGAGCCGGAGTGACATTGAATCCTGCTACTCCTGTGTCAACCCTTCAGGACATAATCGCCGAGCTTGATCTGGTGCTGTTAATGTCAGTAGAACCCGGATTCGGAGGGCAACCTTTTATCAAGCATACGCTTGAAAAGGTCAGACAACTCAAGGAACTGCGAGACAGAAGCGGCTCAAAAGCCATGATAGAGATAGACGGAGGCGTTAACCTCCAAACCGGGGCGATGCTTGCTGAGGCTGGAGCAGATGTCCTTGTGGCCGGAAGTTTCGTATTCTGCAACGATAATATGGAAGATGCCATTAGAAAGCTGAAAGCTCTTTAGCAAGAGAACGCAAAAAGAAGTGGCTTAAACTTCGAAACCTGAAAACTCAACATTTATCTGATTCCATCTAATGAAAAACTTATTTACTTGTCTGCTTCTGATTTTGGCATTGTGCGAGCTGACATCGTGCAAGAACAATCTCGACCCTTTGGAAGAGGGGATGAGAAGAGGCCATACAGTGAAGGATGATAATGTCATCAAGAGAATGCACCTTAACTTTGGAGGAGACTACGTATCAGAGTCAGAAGAGCCGCTAATGAGGGCTGAAGATGGAAAGACTTATATAGGGATAAATGTATTCTACACCAAGAAAGATGACAAGGATGGAATAAAATACCCTTATGCCTACGGACTTTTTGAATCCACATCGAATATTTCAATCGACCTCCTTACAGGAAGGACCTATGATTTTGAAGCCACCATCTTTACTGAACGTGAAGACAAATTATGGGATTCTTCATCAACTTTTTTAGGATACCCGTTTATGATAAATAATGGCAACGGAGGCTCCGGAATAAACCTTGCAACGGTAGGCGACTTCATCTATACCTACAATAAGAATTCTAATGAACAATTCTATTTCATCTCTCTTAAAAACGGGACTGCAAAAGTAGATGCAGGAAATGCACTTCCGTCAAGATATGGGCCTGTCAATTTTCCAAGAGCTAAAAGATATTATGGAGAAATCGAAGATTTTAATCCTTCTCTCATGACAAATATTGACTTCAGGATGGATTTCAAGAGTTTCGGATTGAAATTTCTTTTAGAGAGCATCCCCGGGAACACAAGTGTCAGTGTGGCAGATGTATCAGATACCGGCAATTCACAAAATGTCACTTCTCATCCGGAATACTATCTTAGATTTCCAAATGGATTGACTCTCAATTCAAGCTCTGAAGCCTCAAAAACCTGGGAAGGGATTTATTCGCTGAATGACCTTACTAAAGACACACATGAATTTAATCTTAGGTTTACTTGGAATAAGGGATCAGGGGAAGTGGAAACCTTCGAACATAAATTCACAGTGGAAGCCAAAAAGAAGAAAGTGCTTAAAATTTCAATTGATGGAGATATAAATGATACCAAATCGGGAAATATCACATTTTCTAATATCAATATAGCAGATACAGATTTGGAGGAAGAATACGAAGATGTGTCTAATGTAAAGATTTAGGGAAAATGATGCTAAGGTCGCCTATTTTCCATTACGACGTTGGGGACGTGCGAAAAACTGATGAAAAATGCTATCGGATGTTATCACTCTATCTCGAGTCTCAACATCATGAAGCAGTCGGTCACGATCTTCTTTAGTGGAGGATTCCTGTGGATGAGCCATGTAGCCGATCATCAGCAAAACAAGCACCATTGAGACGAGCAGGATAACGACGAGCAATATTTTTAATACGGTAATCATAGTATGTTCTGAAGATTGTGTTTATCAAATTTTCAATTAAGAACGTCAATACATTAATTAATAGCAAGAGATCGATAACCTTATTGTCAAACTTTAAAATCTTAAATCTACCAGAAACTCGCTGTAGCCTGTAAGGATTTCAGAAATAAGTATTTGTAAAAGCTCGACGAAGCTAAGTTTCAGCATCTTTCTTGCTACAAATACAACGCTGACAGCCCCCTATAGGTTCATTTTTAGAAAAATTTAAAAAAAATAGCAATTTATTAAACCATTGAAACTCCCAAACGTTTTAAGTATGAAACCGCGAGGGAAGCCCGGTGTAATGACTTCACCGTTAGTTAGTCTGAACGATTTCCACACCATCCAACAATGGGATGGGTCTAAAACCAATGAAAATGAACACAACACAAAAAAATCCTAAAGTTATGAAAAGAACCCTTTTGATTCTTGCCGCTGCTCTGACTCTAAGCGGCAGCGCATTCGCTCAGTCGAAGACTGAAAAGAAAGCACTTGAGTCATTCATCTCACAGAATGCTCAGACACTCAGCCTGAATGGTGCTAAACTAAACTCAATGGCAGGCGTAAAATTCGAAAATGGCAATGTCACAGAGATCGACCTTAAAGGAAAGAAACTCGTAGGCACACTCGACCTCAGCAACTTCCCCGCTCTTACAAAGGTAGACGTTTCTGACAACCAGCTTACAAGCTTGATCGTAGACAACTGCCCCTCACTTGTAGAACTTAACGCAGGCCGCAACCAACTGAAGAACTTCTCAGCTAAGAATTGCCCTCAGCTCCAGACTTTGAAGCTCTATCGCAACCGCCTCTCAGAAATCGACCTTAGCGGTGTTCCTTTGCTGAAGACTTTCAATATCTCAAGCAACTTCCTCGTTTCGCTCGACGTTTCTACTTCGGCAAATCTTGAGACTCTTAATGTGATGAGCAATCGTCTCGAACAGCTCGCTGTCACTAACTGTACTGCTCTTAAGCATCTCTATGCAAGCTACAATGAATTGCAGCAGGTTTCGCTCTCAGGACTTACTTCCTTGCAGAACATTAATATCAGCGACAACAAGATTTCTAAGCTGTATATTCAGAATCTTCCCGCTCTCTTCACTCTTCTTGCAAGCGACAACCACATGACAAGCTTCGGAGTAAGCGGATGTCCTATGCTGAGCGACCTCTGGCTCCCTTACAACTCACTGACTCAGTTCTCAGTTGAAAACTGCCAGAATCTTGCATTCGTTGACCTTCAGTACAACAACCTCTCTACTGTATCTCTGACCAACTTCAACCAGCTTCAGAGAGTTAATGTGGCTCAGAACCCGCAGCTCGTCACTCTCGACGTTTCCTTCGATTCACTCCTTCGTTTCGTAAACGTTTCAGGCGACATGATGTTGACAGACTTCCGTACAGTTGCTTGTCCGCAATTGCATCAGATCCTCGGCACTTGGAGCAACTACATCTAATTCTCCAAACATCCGAAATTTATAAACAAGCTTACAAGGCTGGCATCCGCATAGGATGTCAGCTTTTTTTTGTATCCAATTCTTTGCGTAATGAAAAAATAGCATTACCTTTGCAGACGTTATAGACTGTCGCTTGAAGGAGAGTAATACTCCTGTAATGGGTTAGGATACTCCCGCGTACAAAGCGAAAGAGTAGGAATAAGGATTACATCATAAATATAGAATAGCAGGCTATGGAATCAGATGATACTACATTGAATTTTATGCGTGAATTTTTGCTCGTAGAGAAGGGCGTGTCGGGGTTCTGTATGTATCCTGATATGCGTGATCTCCAAATGGTGAATAGCGACGTTAATGGCATTTACCAGTTCTGGGCAGAGATGCCTGAGCAAACTCATTCATGCAATGTCGATGTCACGGATGGATATAGGTCTTATTTCCCTGACACGGATGCTCTTATTACGTTTCATCGGAATGTCGCTATAGGTGTGAGGACAGCCGATTGTGTTCCAATACTCCTTTATTCTCCTGACAAGCAGGCTATAGCTGCTATCCATGCCGGATGGAAGGGAACTCTTGGAGGAATCGTAGACAATGTGATGGATATACTCGAAGATAGGGGTGTTGATCCGTACAAGCTTAAAGTTGCGTTTGGCCCATCAATAAGCAAAGACGTATATGAAGTTAGCGCAGAGCTTGCAAAAAGCTTTATTTCAGCCGGTTTTGATCAATATGTATCATCACCTTCAGGATTACAAGAAAAGCCCCATATCGACCTCCAGGGAGTCAATATGGAGCGATTCATCCGCAGGGGTGTGAAGCCTGAAAATATTAAGCTTCATTCAGGGTGCAGCTATAGCTCAAA
>CAYNPB010000002.1:36083-45091 GCA_964399005.1 uncultured Sangeribacter sp. | reverse complement strand
AAAAAAGGCCCACTTGCGTGCGCCTTTTCTAATGTTTAGTCTTTATATTATTTCACTTCTGTACCATTTATGTCATAGACTTTATCTGCATTTGCATTCACCCAGTCTGTGACATTGACAGTGAATTTTATATCCTCTCCAATAACGGGTTTTCCAGGAATAGGATCGTCAGGATCCGTATGTCCGGCTCCATTAGTGAAGTCAAGAGTATAGATATATTTCTTGCCTTGTTCCCAAGTACCTGCCAATGGGATAGATGCCCAACCAAATTCCCTAAGTGGAGCATGAGTGTATTGGACTTCTTCAGCGAAGGGATAGATCTGCACTCCATTATCGGTTCTTGTGATATTTACCAACACACTTAGGTATGCTTCTCGGGCGACATTATCAGGATCACCTTCAGGGCTCCATGGAGTAAGAGTCTGAGGCATCAGCATTGCGTTGCCGGCTGTGCCCATCAGTGAAACCGGAGTTGCTGCAAGAGTAGTGGTATCACATGTAGTGTCATATATTGCAGTATCATGCCAATCATCAAGTGTCCATTCATTTGTATTGAAATCGAATGTTCCCATATATTGTGCACGCCCAATTCTTGCACCTGCCACCTTAACGGTATAGTTCTGGTTTTCAGATTTTGCTCTGATCTCAATCTGAGACAGACGGTGGTCGAATGTAAGTTCAACGCCACTTGTTTCATTTGATTTCTTATTGCCTGAAGCATTTGCAGTGATAAAGTCAACTTGGTCAGCAATATTTTCGGGCACTGCAAATGACTCAAGTGTCATACCCGAATTGTCATCCTTCGTTATAATGTCTGCTCCTAATTCATCCTGAGATGGAGAATATGCAAAAAAGTTGATCTGTTGAGTGTCTCCAAGCCATGCGTATTTCTTGCCATTTGCTGCAGTAAAGTAAGAATCTGCACCTTTGTCAAATTCTTCATTATCGAAATATAAGGAATAATCAAATCCTGTCCTCTGGCGAGAAGAATTATAGGTGGAGTCTCCATATACTGCTGTCACATAGATCTTATCGAGGTTGGCGTTGGTGGTCTCTGTGGCACGTGTGCCCATACCGGAACGGAAAGATATGGCTTCGTTTGTCGCTTGACGAACACTTACCGGTTCGTCTTCCGAACATGATGCAAGAGCTAATGCGCTCAATGCCATCAAAAATAGTGGTGTCTTTTTCATAATATTGTGTGTTTTTCGATTAATTCTTTTTAAGGACAAAGGAAAGAGAAAATCCAGTTTCTTATTGTCTTATATTTATTTCTTTACTATTAAAACATATGTAATAAATTCATGGTTTGTTAAAAATATATATATTTTAAGAAAAAAATATTACATTTTTAAGTCTATATTGATAGGTTGCCATTCATTTACATCTGTCTTTAATTCCTCATCTCCTTCTTTAGGAGGTTCCGGAAGATCAAGCCCCCTTATAATGATATGCACATGAGTAGGGTCGGGGGCTGAAGTCACCTGATCAGTGACATCAAACGAGTGATACCATTTACTCCCGTCCGTCAGTACCATATACAGGGTAAGATAATGCTTTGCTGACGTGTTGGGGCATTCTCCAAACGTAAGGAATTCCCCATGAAGATTTTTTTCAGCAGCATTGCCTGTCAGATTAAATTTGAAAGAAACAGTGTTGTCGGTGGCGGATTGCTGACCATGACTATAGCCCTCTGCCATACCCGAGAGAGTTGCATCTACAGCAGATGATTCCACCTCGTCAAGATTACTGACATCGTAAATGTCGACCATATAATGGCAAACAGCTTCGTGCGGATACATTGTGATGGTCTGCATCCCTTCATGGGGAGTGATTGCAATATCGTTGGACCGGCTTCCCCAAAGCATTCCGGGAGTAGCAGCAATACGCTCATTCTCTGTTCCTTCCGGGCGAGGAATAGTAGTGGCGTTATCAGCTCTTGTATCGATTTCCTCAGCATCAAGGGTATAAATCTCCAACGATTCCACTGATTCCTGACCTCGCATACAGGCCCAATCAGTGTTATCAGCGTTCAGACAAATTGCGTGGTGCGTCCCGAAAGGAGCCTTAATAAGTCCACCTGTTTTATTCGAAAATATAAATCTCATTGGTGAATGTCCATCTTCTTCATAAAGATACATAGCCATAGATTCAGGATTTGCATCCGGAGCGTTTCTCCAGTCAAATACCACCTGGAGCTGAGATGTCATATCCTCTTCCATATATAGGTCTTTGTGGCGGCAGGAAGTGAAGAACTGAGTTGCCAAGGCGAGCAACATGATTAATATTGACTGTTTCATCTTATTCCTCCTTTCTTATTTCTTACGGTTATAGTTGTCGCAACCGATTAGCCAAACCAGAGAGATCTCTGCTTTAGTGGGTCCAAACCAACGGAGGCGATGAGTGGATTGCCAGATATAAAAACCGTATTTAGGTTCGTATTTAAGGTATTTCCCTCCCATGTATCCTACGGCAAAAGAGAAATCGATATTCAAGCGCTTTGCAACAGGGAGGGAATAGCCATATTCGATTCCGGAAATGAAATTGCATCTATCCCAAAGGGTCTTATGAGGAAGACCTCCCATGATGCCACCTTTGCCAAGTTCAAAGTCATAGGTGACTACCCCGGCAAAAACACCGAGATGATGACCGGTAAGGGGTTTTTCGTGGGCTTTCTTGCCAAACCACCAGCGGGCACCAAGACTGCCACCATAGGCGCGCCAATAATAATGAGTTCGGTCGCGATCCCACCATCCATACATCCAGTCGGCCGTAAGGGAAACGTTCTTGCCAACATAAAACTCTGCACCTATATTAGGAATCAAGAGAGCATCATAGAGCATATTTGTCTTAAGTCCCATATAAAATGGCTTGCATACCTTTGCTTCACCAAGACAATTATAGGGGAGGGGCTGAATAGTCTCTGCAATGTCGGTTGCCAAAGTGGGAGCCTCGAGTGGCATTTCCGGAATCTCTATCGCCGGGAAAAGACGTTCATATTCAACTATAAGACTTGATGCCCTAAGCTCTGGGAAAAGGTTGGAATGAAGATATAGGTATGGGATTCCACCATGCAACGCCTTGAGCTTGGCAAGCGGATGAAGCGGTGGATTCTGACTTGTGATCTGATCAAGAAGGAGAAGAACGTCGTTTCTATATGGCACGTTAACATCTGAATCAACCTCAGCTCGCAGACCTTTCCAGTCGCGACCTATATATGTAAACATTGCTATAGAATCATCAAGAAGACCATGCCTCCTGAAGGCATCGAAAATTGCATCAGCTCTCTTTTCAGACAAATAGCGGTTAAATTTCACAGATCCCTCCGGTGAGGCTGCCCCTGTCACTTTCACACCTACAAGTCTGCAGGAAGGTCCGGACAAAGAATCTCCCGTGAGTTTTGAGAAAATACTGTCAAGAACAGCCTTATTCCCTCCAAAAGAGGGATCAAGATGAGTATCAGACACCCTAAAATGCACTTTTACCGAATCTTTTTCTGACTCAGCGAAAGCAGGTATCGTTCCGGCAATGATGATACAAATGAATGCCATTAAATGTGTTTTCATAGGTGTGGGATTAAGATGGAATCGTGATGGCGAATCGTCATCATGTATGTTTGAAAATATAACGATTCGGGATAGGTAAGGGTTTAAAATTAACTCAACTTTCACTTTTTGTGAAAGTTGAGTCATGATACTGGGTATGGGGAAGAGAGGTTAGCGTCTGGAGTTGAAGTAGTCTACCATTTCCTTAAAAGTGTCTTCATTGAAAGTGACAGGGCCATGTTCACCACCTTCTACAGTGATGAACTTATGAAGTTTTCCGGCTTTCTTTAGTTCTTCCGAGAAATTTACACCCTGACAATAGGGCACTACACTGTCGGCATTACCATGGATCACGAGCATAGGCACACTGTTTTCGGAAATGTAAGTGATAGGGCTAATCAATGCCACCATATCAGGACTGTCGGCCGGAGCAACACCCATAAGTACGGCTTCCGGAGAATCAGCACATTTTACAGTCTCACAGTTTTCCATCCTTGCCATATCTACCGGTCCGAACCAGTCGACAACAGCATCAACTGAGCTGCTTTGATCAAGGTTGCCTCCAATGTTTCCTTCTATATCAATTGTGATATCTCCCGATTTGCGTGTCTTCATATCGTTGGTGACTCCTGCCATAGCTGAAAGATGGCCACCTGAAGAGAATCCTGTTATACCTACAAATGAAGTGTCGAGCCCATATTTATCCGCATTTGCACGAAGATGACGTATAGCTCCTTTCACATCGTTGATTTGAGCCGGATACTTGGCTTCCCCACTTGCACGATGATTGATGGTAGCCACTGCGTAGCCGGCATCTGTAAGGGGTTTTCCGAGCGACATATAGGCAGCTTTCTTGAAATTATTGCTAAACCATGCACTGCCATAGATCACCACGATAAGTGGATGCTTCTCCTTGCCGTCTTTTGGAATGTAAATATCCAGTTTATGACCTTCAAGGTCGTCGCCGGCATAATTTACATCAGCGAAATCCGGATCCGGCATTGGAGGCATCTCAAAACCCGGAGGTTGAGCAAGCGCAAGCGCTGAAAGCATCATAGAGATGATAGAAAGAATAGTTTTTTTCATAATTGTGTTGTTTGATGGTATTGAATATTGTTTGATGGTGTTGATAAGTCTATAACCGAGAGACTAAGCGATTCAGGGGATTATTTTTGCAAATTTATAAATAAAAATTCATATATCAAAAAAGGATGAACCATAAAGTTCACCCTAATTCAGAAATGTTATCTTTCAAGATTATAAAATCACCTTTTTCCCATCAATGATATAGATTCCTTTTTGTGGATTATTTGACCGGGGTAGGCCATTCAGGTCGAAAATTGTAGTGGTATTAATTCCTGATTCAATTTCTTCCACTGCCGTATCTTCCTTTTGGATATGGAATCTTACTAATCCGGTCATTGATTTTCCACCCTCATAGACCGCACCAATATACCATCCATCCTTCAGACTGCTGAAATCTGCGATCATCGCGATTTCCTTGCTTTCGTCAGTACCGAGATAAATATCGGTAGAAGTGGAACCACACAATTCATAACCACCGTCGTCGGGGAATACATCGAATCTTAACGACCCAAAATAGACGCCGGATGTGCATTCGACATTGAAACTGATCTTGACTTTCGACGGATCAGAGATATTATCTTTATTCTCAACTTCTACGTCAGAAACTTTTATCTCTGTCTTATCGTCGTTGACCTCGATATTTACTTCAATAGGGCCACTCACATTATTTCCTGCTTCGTCGCGGAACACCAAAGTATAAGTGCCCGGCGCAAACGAATGGTCTTTAAGCGCTGTAAATTTGCCTACATAATCAGTAATGTTTTCTTTCTCCCCTATGAGAATATCCACCGGTCGGAATGTAGACTTAGAGACCACATCATCCTTACTGTCAAGAAGGGTAGGAGTGATGGTGCTATAAAACTCCTCATCTCCAATATTTTCAACTGTAAAGGTCATGGGGAATTCGTGATTTCTATATATCTTTGAAGGAATATCAATGTCTGTCACGAATATTGAAGCCGGTTTTTGATTTTCAATAGTTGCAATGCCGTCTTTCACTACAGCTACTATCATTTGTGCTTGCCCTACTGGGATTCTAACAGGACTCCATTTTCCGTCTACCTTCAAGACCGGTTTTATCTCATAAGTGCCGTCAGGGAGATCCGGAAATTTCACCTGCAGATCATTTCTGCCATCGTCAGGATGGAAACCTCCGACACCGGGGCCTTCGGCAAATATAGCTTCTTCCGTGGATTCAGACTCAAATTTGAGACCGAGTCTGCTTCCGTCGGGCATAGTGGCGAGACTGAAATTGAAATACTGACCACCGCATCGGAAATCTTCTCCCACCTTCACTTGCTTCACATCAGAATAGAAAGAATCAGTGTTGTAGAATAGATAGACAGGAGAATCACCTTCTTTTGCAGGTCGCACTCCAAGCGTTGCAATCTGAGTAGTGTTGAAACCTCCGGCTCCTCCGCCCACTCCAAGGTCGTCAGGATTCAAAGCTGTCAATAGGAAATATCCATTGCTCAGACCACCCCATCCCCAGTTGAAGTGGAAAAAACCGTCGGAACTATAGCCATCGCAAACGAATTGATGTCCGCCATCGGTACCGGCCCCACTATAAAGCACCGGTAGCCCCTCAGCAAGGTCGGCATAAATCATATCTTCCCATTCATCATAGCCATAGTAGGCGCGGTTGGGCATCCACAGGGATTTGGAGTATCCGAAAATATCTATGAGAGATGCTCCCATCATTACAGTTGCTGCTCCGCTCCCTCCGGGTTCGTAGTGCATATCGACACTTATTCCGCAACCAAGCATCAATTCCGCCACGGCGTGTCTGGCTTCATTTGAACTCTCCTTATCGTAGATGTTATCCATCATGCTCCATTGAAATGGAATGGAATCATAATTGAAACTCAATTCTTCTTCACCGGGGCGCCATAAATAGGAGTGAGTGCCCTTGCCATGCTCCGGGAAATTGTGATATTTCATCACTTGCGCCATAGCAGTTGCCACACAACCAGTCACGGTCTCATGTCCGTCAACTTTCGGACAGAGCAAGTTGTATGGATATTCCTGATTCCACTCCGTCTTCAGAAGAGGAGCTATTTCCGGACGTGACTTGTGAATTATTTTTGACAAAGTTTGGTTTTCGGGATGATTCTTAAGGTAGGTGAGTTGTCGATTGTAGAAATCAAACCATTCCCTAAGAGACGGGTTGCTTTCAAGATCGAACTCTCCGGAATCAGCATACCCCAAAAGAGCAGGGGCTGAATCTTCTCCCGAAAGCACTACAAAACCATTTCCTGAAGAGAATACGTAAAGGGAGCCTATAGTAGACTGTAGCTTCAGATTGTTTGAAGAAAAGCCACTTGCTGACGCCATCTTCTTAGGCCGGTTGGAATTATAACGAGCCAAAGCCTGTTCAGGGGTCAAAGACGTGGCTCCTGCCGGCAGAATGGTTCCTGCTGCAATGAGGGAAAGGAGTAATGAGTTTTTCATAGAATGTCAATTAATGGTGTTACAGTGGATTGGTATACACGTTAAACACCGAAATAGGCAATTTGGATTTTAATCTCAAAAAAATTTATTCATTATGTAACTATTTGCATCTTATGCGCGACTAATAAAATAAAGATTAAAAAAAACATAATTATTATGGAGATGACAGATAAGACAAGGAGCAATATTTGGCTCGGGTTTGCAATTTTCTCGATTATTTGTGTAATAAGCAGAGCTTATCATATCGCAATGGGAGAAAAAGAATGGTGGCATCTGGTGACAACTATAGCCATGACAGGCTTTTGTATCAAATTCTTTCTATGCTATAGGAGAAAGGCTAAGAGTCCATCACAAAAAATTTGAGATGGGCCTATAAGCTAACGAGTAGCTTGGAATGATATGTTCTTAAAGAAGAAGATGGGGAGAGTGCCTCCGATCACCATTCCGAGAAGAATGAAGATACAAGTAAGGCCATTGCTGGCACAGAGATAGAAATAATGATCAAATTCCGCTTCCCCTCCATGCGATAGACAAAGCATCAGGCTTCCAAATGCCTTATACGCATAAATTCCCGGAATCATCGGCAGCAAGGAAGGGAAAAGACAAGTCTCAGCCGGCATTTTTCCGTATGGAGACAAGACCACTGCAAGTGTACCTACAATAAATGCAGCAATTGTGCTTGCCGCCACTATATGCATATCGAATATTGAAGCATTCATAAGTAAATAACGCGCCGAGTGCCCTATTGCGGCTATGATGGCACAAAACAAGTAAGCCTTCTTCGGAGGATTACTTATCGCTGCAAATCCGACAGCAGCGATAGCGGCAAACAATGCATCTTGTAATACTTGGAGCAACATAGGCTAAAACATGCTAAGGTTCATCATTATCATACCGCAACATAAGCCCAAAGAAAGGCAACATGTCAACACCACTGCGTGCACAAAGCGCCCAAATGCACATATATAATGACCATTGAGCATATCGCTGAAGGAATTTAAGAATGGAATTCCAGGCACAAGATACAGAACGCTTGTGCCAACGGCAATGTCAGGAGTATGTCCGAAACTAAAAAGGGTAGCGGTGCTTGCAAGGACTGATGAAACGAATGCACAGATCACAAATATCAATCTCACATCCAGCTTCTTTTCGGTAAGGACTTGCTTCAGATAAAACCCTGCAAGTGTAGACATGAATACAATTCCGACAGCAGCCCAATCGCCAGTGAAAAGACGACAAAAGGCAGCATTGGCCAATGCCGCGAGTACTAATACTCGATACTTATTTTCAGGTGGCGTGCTGATAATCTCGTTAAATTGTCTTCTCGCCTCTTCCAGACCAATATTATCGTCTGCCATACTCCAGCTTAAACGGCTCAGGAGCGTGTTGATGTCGAAACTTATCGGCATCGGATGAGTTGCTATGATATAAGTATAACTATCTGAATTGTCAGGCAGAAACACCGTCATATGAATATGCCGAGGAAGAATTGTCATTTCTGCCCGGCAACCCATTGATGATGCCATGCGACGTACATTCCTTTCAAGACGTATAGACGTGGCTCCACTTCCGAGGAGCCACGCCGAATATTCAGAGAGAAAAAGACAGATTTCTTTCAGTGATGCATCGTTGCCAACTTCACTTTCAGGAAGAGCAACTATCTGTGTAGTCTGTAGATCAGTATTCGACATGTTTCATTGTCTTGTCTCTTTTACTTATCAATTTATGATTATGGGCCGGGTTGCAGCTTTTATGGAAAAGCCTGACCGAAATAAGGACTGTCATCGCCACAACGATGATGCACCATGTAATCAAAGGGATGTTGAGTGCTACCATAATTTGAGAGACTTTTAGGGTTCATAATTATTGCTTAGAGACTATAGCAAAGTTTCTTTTGCAATGTTAAAACGAAAGAGGAGGTCCAAA
>CAYNPB010000002.1:0-35983 GCA_964399005.1 uncultured Sangeribacter sp. | reverse complement strand
TCAAACGAGAGGTGAGGAGGCTGATTGTAGCAGCAGTTCTGGTTGACAACCTGCACGCGATAGTTAAGGTCGTCCATGAGGTGTGGCAGACGATATTCCGACGGGAAGCTTGTGGCATTAATGATAAGATTGTTGGTCTCACCATCCCAAGTCACGATTTCCTCACGCCAGTCGCCAAGAAGGTCGCCAAGCACACAAGGATTGAATTTAGAGCCGTTGTTAAGCTTGCCGATCACATAGTTGCCACCATTGACTTTATAGCGGTCAAACCATGCATTATCATGATTCCAATGAGCAACGATACTCTTGTCGAAGAATTCATCATAGAGGTCACCGTCCCAATAGATACGGTTGTTGATGCCGGCGCCACTCTGACCGATTGCCCATGTATCAGCATACATCTTTCCAGTTGCACAGTCATGCACACCTGCTGAGGCGCTGTATAGGAACTGTGAGTGTGTGTAGAAAGAATCGAAGTGTGCTGCAAGTCCACGTCCAGTGTCACCGGAAGCTGTAGTGTGAAGGATAAACTCTCCGGTTGCTGCATCACGAAGATCATAACCATAAGGTTTTTCTTCATGCACCATGAACACCTCAAGACCGGGTCGATCAGGGAGGAAATCACCTAAATGAAGGGCATCACCATGTCCGAGGCCTGTACGATAGAGGAGTGAACCGTCGTGGTCAAGGGCGGCAGATCCGTATACTATCTCCTGCTTACCGTCGCCGTCGCAATCACCAACTGAAATCCAGTGAGCACCTTCGCCCCAAAGACCTTTGCCACTCTCAGTATTGCGGCTTACCCAGCGCTCCTTAAGTGTCTGGCCATCCCAGTCATAAGCACCCACGAAAGCTCCGGAATAGTATCCGCGAGCGAAAATTGGGCTCGGATTTGCATCCGGTCCGTCAAGATAAGCAAGGGCTGCAAGATAACGTTCTGAACGGTTCTGTTTGTCGTCGCCCCAATATTTGAGTCCGGCATTGTAATCAGTGTGATAAGGTATAGTAGCAAGTTCAGCACCTGTCAGGCCATCGAACACAGTGATATATTCAGAGCCATGATCCTGTTTGCCGCGTCCACTGAGGAGATTTTCAGTAGGATCATCATCACCGAGAAGCACATAGTTGCCTTCGCCATCGATAGTGCCTGGTGCTGTCTTCATCATAAACTCTCCATAGCCATCGCCATCAAAGTCCCAAGCGATAAATTGCATTGTGTGAGCACTTGTGAAGAAGTTAGGACCTGCGTCGATGCGCCATAGACGTGTGCCATCAAGCTTGATGCAATCGAAGTAGACAGGAGATGTAGTGCCCGAGCTGGCAGCATCTTTCTCGTTGGAAGGTGACCATTTAAGGATAATCTCGTATTCTCCGTCACCATCCATATCGCAATATGATGCATCGTTGGGTGTGTAAGTCGCACCGTTGCGTCCAGCGGGTGTTTCGGTTGGAATTATGAGGGTCTGATTGTCCCAAGTCTTTTTGCTGACTTCACTTTCAATGAGATTTCCGAACTCATCGTATACGTCAAGACGATAGTAGCTCTCGGGTGTACCTCCTGTATCAGCATAGTTAGTGCGGTCAATTATGAAGAGACCACGGCTGAGCGCAACATTTTGAGCAGTAGCATCGCCACGGAAAAGTTTATACTTCACACCATAACCGTCAGCTTCACGATGACGCCATGAGACGAGGTTGCCGTCACCCATCTTAGCGCCGCTCAGGCTGATAGCCATCAGACCGCGTCCAAGAGGTTTGGCAGCCGGACGATCGCTTACATATGTCACTTTGAAACGAATTCCGAAAGTGAAGACCACAGCCTTATCTTTTAGGATGTTGACTTTAAGAATATTGTTTTCGTAGCTGGTCTCTGCCTCAAAACCCTCTACAATAGAGAATGAAAAATCAGCAGGCTCACCGTAAATCTTCTTGTCGTAAGCTACTGTCTCACCATTCTTAAGATCCTTGACAAGTTTGGTCAAATCTATGTCCGTAGGATCAGCACCTAAGGTTTGAATCCCTTTGCAAGTAAGGGATTTGACGTATGAACTGACGTTTTTCACCTCTTCGTCAACAGCTCCTGTAATGGTAAGATTTCTCAGACCAATTTCTTTGGGCGATTCGGTATCAGCACCATTGATATTCATAATGTAGATAGTCATAGTGAACGGCTGACCATCTGTGATGACATCTCCAAGAGGAGATTCATAATGACTAAATCCTATGGAATTTGAAGCAGAAATTTTATTGCGCAACGGACTTAGGCCTGTTGCAATTGCCTTTTCTGAACCAGAGGCACCGATTTTATAATATGCCTCGACAGCACCTCCGTCTGTGCCAACTTTGACAGCATCGAAAGATACAGAAGTAGGTTTAAATTTATGACCTGTCTGAGGAGTGACACTTACGCTTATGCAATGACCGTCGGTTTTAGCACTGACTTTTGTAGTGGGAGTAAAGGCTGTGAAAGCAGGAGAATAATCTACTGCATCAAATCCTGATTCGGCCCCGGATTTTTCCAAAATTCTTACTTTGGCAATCTTATTGCCTGTGGCTTGACCAACTTTTACGAGTGATGCAGCCGAGGCATCTCCCGTGACACTGACTGCTCCAAGATTGTCAGGATCGCTCATAGACCATGTCGCAGTGATCGATTGAGCATATGATCCCAATGCGCAAAGAGCTGCAAAGAGAGTAATAATCGATTGTTTCATTTAGGTTACTTTAAGGTTAATTTATAAAATATTATGCAAATTTAATCAAAATTTATGATAAAACATTAATATTGTGCGATTTTTTGTTTTATCACTATTCTACCATCCAGACACGCAGAGTTATAGCGTCCTGTTCAAACCCGACGGGACGACATACGAAAATCCTATTATTTAGCCAGTTATAGGAAGAATTAATATCACATTGAAATTTTGGCGCAGTCATGAAGTAGGAATCTTCTTTAGCATACCTATTGATACCCTCATTGCACACATGAATGGCGACGGAATCACTTGTCATTATAGTATAGATAGCTTTCAACTCAGAACGCTGCTGATCCGGATTGACAAGCTGATAGTCTGCCCCTCCGGGGATAATTCGTCCATTTACTTTTCCACTGACAGTACCTCCGGTAATTGGAATTGTCACACGAACGCCATGAGGATTTTGACCTCCATTTATTGCAGCCCCAATTTCAGCTCGGATGTCGAAGACATGCGTCAAGACAGGAGTCTGTGCCAATATAATGCCAACCGATAAATTGGCCACATGAATCAATATTGAGATGAGAAGTCTTCGCATGAAAATCAATAAATATTGCCGAAGGACGTATCAGATTATTTAATGGATGAAGAGCAAAATAAGAAAAGCGACCGGAAATGCGAGCAGAAATGAGTCGATTCGGTCAAGAAGACCTCCATGACCCGGAATCCAATTACCCGAATCCTTAAATCCATCTATGCGTTTGATCTTAGATTCAATCAGATCGCCAATCGTTCCGAAGATGCATGTGGTAGCAGCCAAAAGCAACCAAATGCCAAGGCTATAAGATTCCATACCGAAGAATTCTGCACAATAACTCTGAAGGAAATACGTACCTATCATTGTAATTACCACTCCACCAATAAAACCTTCCCAAGTCTTATTGGGAGATATGGAAGGACTCAATTTGTGACGTCCGGTAAGCGATCCTACAATGTATGCTCCTGAATCATTGAGCCATAACATTGCAAACACAAGTAAGGGGAGTCTATGCATCGGATCAATGACCATACACAAGAAAGGGAGCCCAATATATAATGGGGCATAATCTTTAGAGAATATTTGCTTCGGATGGTTCTTCTGAAGACGAGCCACAATAAACTCACGAATAATCTGCAAAAATATCCAGATGATAATGGCATAGCGACATACCGCTAATGAAATCAACGACAATACGCTCAGAATGTCTACTATAAATAGGGGGAGAGTGAGGCGAGAAAACCCCATATCCATGCGATCGAGTTCACAGATACCTATGACTGCAAATGCGATAGCTAAAGTCCACAATGCCCAGCCTCCATTAACAATGGCAAACACTATAACTGCAGCATAAATAAGTCCCGAAGCAGCACGCACTAAAAATTTCTGCATAATTCTATGAAAATTTAAATTTCAAAAGCTCAAATTTAAGGTCAACAAGTCTCAACTGACGTAGAGCGAGAGTTGAATTATGCAAAATTAATAAAAAACACTGATATTATGAACTGTGATTGAGGATAAATTGAAGAAAAATTGTTATTTTTGCAGTATGATAGAAAAAATAACGAAATATTTCCCCGCTCTCACAGAGCGCCAGAGAGAACAGCTGGAGAAGATGATGGAGCTATATCCTGAATGGAATGAGAAAATCAATGTCATCAGCCGAAAGGATATAGAGAATCTTGAAGAGAGTCATCTTCTGCATAGTCTTGCAATAGCGAAATTCATCCAATTCGCTCCCGGTAGCCGTGTGCTTGACTTTGGCACCGGTGGCGGGCTTCCCGGATTGCCATTAGCCGTTCTCTTTCCTGAAGTCAGTTTTCATCTTATTGACAGAATTGGGAAGAAACTAAAGGTTGCATCAGATATCGCAGAAAAGATTGGACTCACCAATGTGACTTTCCAGCATGGGGACATTGGCGAATGCCACGACAAGTTTGATTTTGTAGTGAGCAGAGCCGTGATGCCTCAACCTGAACTTGTCAAGCTTAGCCGAAAAAATATCTCAAAGGAACAGAAAAATGCTCTTCCAAATGGAGTGATTGCCTTAAAGGGTGGAGATTTGGGAGCTGAACTAAGGGGGTTGAAAACCTCAGAGACATTAGATATTTCTAATTATTTCGAAGAGGATTTCTTTGACACAAAAAAGATCGTCTACACTCCGGTATGATTGAAGCAGCTTAAATTTCATTTCAAAGAAACCTTTATTCTAAAACCAATGATATTATGTTGAAAATAGCGAAATTTGGATTTTATATGTTTGGGATCAACACCTATGTAGTGTATGATCCTGATGAAAAAGAAGCAGCAATCATCGATCCCGGCATGAGCCAAAAGGATGAATTTGAAGCTATCGAGAATTTTATAAAACGCGAGGGTCTCAAAGTGACTCACCTTATAAATACTCACCTTCATATAGATCATGCTATTGCCGATAACTGGGTGAAAGAGAAATATGGAGTGCCTATAGAGGCTCACCCGGACGATTCACCGCTGGGTAAATATATTGCACAACAGGCTCAAAGTTTTGGCATACCGGGCGAATATGTAGCAATCGAGATAGGACACAAATTGAAAGAAGGAGATGTCATCAAAATAGGAAAGGGGGAACTGAAAGTGGTTCACGTTCCGGGACATAGTCCGGGTAGCATATGCCTGTATGATAAGGAAGATGGCTTTGTTATTGCAGGAGACGTACTATTCGAAGGAAGCATCGGACGCACTGACCTTCCGGGTGGAAGTCATCGGCAACTTATAGATGGAATCAAAAACAAACTCCTCATTCTTCCAAAAGAGACAACAGTCTTTCCAGGACATGGTAATGCCACCACTATAGGAAGAGAGTGGGAGAGTAATCCTTATCTGATTTGATGAAGCCCCTATCCCCTAAAGAGGAATATTAATGAGGAGGGTAATACGATTTTGCATTTTGAAAATTTATTATGGAAGCTATAAGGACACGACTTATTAATCTTACTGCATTGTGCGCAGAATATTGCAGTGCACTTGAAAATTGCAGGGAAATAGAGAAAGAAGAATTTGTAAACTCACTTCTTGGATATCTACCAAGAATATACTTTGAGTTTCATGACATAGATGCAGGTGAAAATACATCTCTCGATGAGTGGGGCTTCGGAGTGAGCGAGCATATGGATGAGGCACAGTATGAGTCAGTAAGATTGCAACTTGCCACACTTTTTGCTGAAGATGACACCTATCTGGAAACATTCGAAAAGGACATGAAATATTCCGATACTCCTATCGCTTCTACCATATCTGAAAACCTTGCAGACATATATCAACCATTATACGACTTCGTGATGGAGGTGAGAGAAAGCGAGGGGGAAAATCTCGAGGAAGCTTACAGGGCTTGCAAAGATGCCTTTAAAGAGTACTGGTCGCAGACGCTTTGCAATGTGATGAGGGCCCTCAATGCGATTGTGAATAATTGAGAATTTTGAATTTTGAATTAGCTCTCCCCCTTTAGGGGGTCGGAGGGCCTAAACCTAACTATTATGATACAAAGATTATTGAAATGGATGGATTCTTCTACCTGCAATTTTATGGCGGTGGCTACCATCTGTAAGGAACTTGAAAAAGCCGGTTTCATTCAGCTTGATCCAAGAGACGATTGGGAGATTGAATGCGGTGGGAAATATTATGTCGTGAAAAATGATTCCGCAGTTTTCGCTTTTATAGTGGGTGTGGATGCCCCGGGCTATTCAGGATTCAGAATCATATCTTCACACAGTGATTCGCCATGCTTCAAGCTCAAACCAAATTGTGAGATCTATGGAGAAGGGGGTGTTGTAAGCCTCAATGTTGAGAAATATGGTGGAGGTATCATGTACACATGGTTTGACCGTCCGCTATCAATTTCCGGAAGGGTGATGACCCTCGGTCCGGACTTCCTGCATCCGGTCACCACACTCGTAGATCTTAAAAAACCCGTATGCACCATTCCTCATCTTGCAATCCACTTCAATCGGGAAGTGAATGAAGGAAATAAATTGAGCGTGCAGAAAGACATGAAGCCCGTAATAGGATATTTCACACCCGAACAAACGGACAGCTATAAAAAACGTGGGGGAGTAGTGAAGTGCTTATTGGCTGAACATCTTGGTATCCAACCGGAGGAAATCATTGACTATGAACTTAATCTCTATCCATTAGAGAAGCCTCAATTAATAGGCGCCAACGAAGAATACTTCCAGAGCGGACGAATCGACGATCTGAGCATGGCATTCGCTTCGCTTGAAGCGTTGCTTCAGGAGTGTAACAATCCTTGCGGAGCAACCCGCGTGATGGCAGTTTTTGATAATGAAGAGACCGGTTCAGGAACCAAACAAGGAGCACATTCACCCGTATTGCGTGAAATTTTAGAGCGTATATGCATTTGCGTAGGGTTTGGACCTCAGGCTTTCTATCGCACTGTTGCCAATTCCTTCATGATATCAGCGGATGATGCTCATGCTTGGCATCCAAATTATAATGACAAGTATGACCCGACTAATCACCCTGTAATCGGAGGTGGACCTGTGGTAAAGATCAATGCCAACTGCAAGTATATGACAGATGCTGACGGGGCAGCCGTCTTCCGTGCGCTTTGTGAGGAAGCCGGAGTCAAATGCCAATACTTCGTGAATCATTCAGACGTAGCCGGAGGATCTACATTGGGCAACATTCTCACAGGTCAGTTAGATTTGCGCGGAGTGGATATGGGAGCTCCGATATGGGCCATGCATTCTGCTGCAGAGACGGCAGGAGTGCAAGATCACTTGGATATCGTGGCCGTATTTAGGAAATTCTTCGGTTGATTTTTCTGAGGGAAAATAATTACGAATCTATCTTAACCTAAAAATCTTTACAAATAAAGAGAGACCCGATTCTTTTCGGATCTCTCTTTATTTAGATTTCAATAATTTCAAAATCAGCTTCCGGGAGCGGGGCAATAGCCATCTTCCAAGCAGATATAATGGCTTGCAGGATGATCACATCCGGGGCATTTTACCGGTGGCTCTGTGCCTACATATTCGTAGCCACATACGAGGCAATGCCATGTAACAGGTGTCTCACGTTTCCAAAGAGTACCCTTCTGAATCATGTCAAGGAACTTTGCAAAACGATCATAGTGGAATTTCTCCACAGAAGCAATTGCTTCAAAGTGCGAAGCAATGTCGTCAAAGCCCTCTTCTTTAGCTGTCTTGGCAGCTGCCATATAATAATCATAGCCGCCATCCATCTCTTCTTTCATTGATGTCTGGATATTGTCGACTGTCTTGCCAAGGAATCCGGCTTCAACCTCTACAGAAGCTGTGACCTCAGTATTCTGAAGCATCTTCAAGAATACTTTAGCGTGGTGGAGCTCATTGTTGGCAGTCTCACGGAAAATAACTCCCATAGGGAAAATACCTTCCTTATCTGCTGCCTGAGCATAATACATATATCGAGCATATGATTGTGTCTCGTTGAGATATGAGGCACTAATGAGTTTTTCTGTCTGTGTGCCTTTCAGACTTTTTACATCAGCCATTTCAATCAAGATTTTAATAAATAATTTAGGAATCAGGAAATATCCGTCATCCAGGTTTCGGTCTTTGTTTGGCAATAAAACAAAGAGGTGAACTGATGGGTTCACCTCTCGCTTAAAAAATTTTCACAAATCTTTCATTTCTGCAAAATATAAGTGCGTCGGGGAGCAAGTATTCCTGTGAGCCGACCTTTCTTCACATAGAATTCCTTACCATAGACTTTATCACGGTATTTGCCATCGGGCAAGGAAGTGGCGACATCAATTGGTTTGGAAAGCCCGCTGAGATTAATGAGAGCGGCCCCTTTCTTACCGCGGTTGACGGCCAACACTTCTCCTTCAGAAGAAGTCTGAATATCCTCGGGCTGCCCTGCCATCTCCTGACGGAAATGATTGACTGCTACTACTTCGGGATGGAAATACTCATCATTACCGGCTTCACCGAGACGATTGTTGCCCCAATAGTTATCGCGAGTAGAGCCAGCCGGGCGAGAGAAGAAGAGGGGAGTTCCCTTGTCGCGTGCAGTCAAGAATACCCATGCAGTGCGAATCTGGTCGTCGGTAAGATGAGCTGATTCATGTGCATTGCAATAAGTGTCGTGGCTTTCCACCCAGGTAGTGAGCGTCTCAGGAGATGCAGAATGATGCCAATCAATTATATCCAAATCCTTTGCAGAACCTTTCTCAAGCATCTCGCGAAGAATCCAGCCATAGCTTGATGCTGTCTGTCCGAAATATTCCTCATATTCCTTCTCAGGCACATTCTTGTCTTGAAGCACCTCCCCATATACAAAGAGATCTTCATACGGCACGTTCAACTTCACTCCTTTTACAGCTTTTTGACCTGTAGCGACATCCCAGAAGTCATTTTCTGTCACTCCGGAAGCAGTATCGACAGGATCGGAATGCACTCCAATATGCTTGGCTGTGTCATATCTGAATCCTCTCACTCCAAGGTCGAGCAAATCGTTGACAAATTGCATATAATATTTCTGGAAGTCTTTGTTTTCAGTATTTACATCAGGAAGAGCTCCGGAGCCCCACAAAGTACATTGCAAGCGGTCGTTGTAATCCTTCACAGGATTGAGTCCTTGTGAATGATAGAGTTTGTTGCGTCCACCCACGGCGTTGACGAGATCATCACTTACTGCATCGACATCGAAAGCTGTATGATTGGGAAGGACATCTACGATAACCCGGACATTATATTTGGCAGCAGAATCCAACATCTGCTTCATCTCATCGCGAGTGCCTACGATGTGATTACCAACCTTCCAATCAGTAGGCTGATAGTAGAAATACCATTGCCCTTCTTTTTCATTATCAGAGAAGAGCATTCCTTTTGAACCTTCGGGATTCCAGCATTGCTGCACCGGAGATGTCTGAACCATTGTATATCCGGTATCAGCTATCTTCTTCATATTCCGGGCAATATTATTGAAATTCCAGCTCCAGGCATGGAGTATAGCTTCTGTGCCGGAGGGATGAATGTCGGAATACTTTTTAAATTCCTTGCCGGGAGCCGCATTAGCCGCAACCGACATAGCAATCGCCAAGACAAGAACGGGGTATTTTTTCATTTTTAGGTAAATTTTAGGTTATTTTAGGTTATTATATTTTTTTCTTATGTGAGACTCGATTAAGATAATGGGGATTTTGCCAAAATATCAATTTGAGTCAGGGTGGCTTTCTGAGCTTTTTGGATGAGGATTAGATATATACCGCTCATAATAAGCCATTATCAACGATGATACTGGAAGAGCAATTATCATGCCAATTATTCCTAATAGACTCCCCCAAATGGAGAGCGACAAAAGGATGAGAGCTGCGTTCATTCCCATCTCCTTACCCATGATATGTGGAGTAATAATATAGTCGCAGATGCTTTGGCTGATAAGATAGACGAGCAGACAGCTGCCGAAAAGACTCAGGAAGGTGACGTCTCCGCTTAAAGAATATATGGCACATATGATAGCCACCGGTATCAGTGTGATATACTGAAAATAAGGAATCATATACAAGATACCGACCAATAGCCCCATCGGAATAGCAAGCGGCAAGCCTACGATAGAAAATCCAATACAATAGAATACAGCTGCGCAAAGCGCTACGAGACCTTGCCCACGGAAATAATGGTCCATATTTGTCTGAACATCTCTGACCACAACCATTGCGTTTTCTCTATATTTATGAGGTATAATCAGCTTGAATCCCTTTACAATCTGAGGATAATCAATAAGTATGAAAAGCACATAGATTAGTGTCAGAGCCCAACCGAGAACATCCATTATCACACTTATAGACTCATTAAGCAAAGAAGTGCCCTTACTTATGATGGAACTTATATGCAATCCGTTCAACTGATCTTTGATATCAGTGATATGGATATTGTTTTCAACCCAATTGATGACGTGGACATACTCTTTCGGCAGCGGGCGCCTCCCGGAAGTCACTTCATGAATGATTCCACCCAACACGTCAAGCTCCTTTATCACATGCGGCATGAAAAGATATACGATGCCGGCAATGACTGCGAGAACCTCAATCACTGTCAGAATAGAAGAGACGGCCCTCCCTTTTTCTCGGGTCAATCTTCTGTTGAAATCCACAAGTGGTTGGAGAATATAAGCTATAAAACAAGCTACAAAGAAGGGTAGCAGCACATCGCTCAGATAACTGATCAGAATCACAAGCACTGTCGCTATGGCAAGTCCTATAAGGAGCTTCATTATCCTGTCAATATTCCAGAAATGTTGATATGTTTGCCCTGACATAAGAAGATATTAGGTTTAAGATTATTGATTATCGTGTATTTTCTATCATTGTCATTTCATCCGCTTAAGAATATTGTAGCTGGGGAGCACACCGAGTTCTCCGGCTCTTGAAAGGTCGGCAAAAGCTTCAGCTTTCTTTCCTGCAGAGAGCGAGCATAAGCCCCTGTTGTAGTAAGCTGCACCAAATTCGGGGTCAATCTCTATTGCTTTTGAAAAGCATTCCGTAGCTTGCGAATAGTCGCGTTGCGAATAAAGAAGGTAACCTTTATTAAACCATGCATGTACCAATCTCGGATCAAGTTTTGTAGCAGTATCGAAATCTGCAGCAGCCATAGCTATACCTTTCATTGCCAGGCGCTGGTCTTGCTCCACTCGTGCTTCTTCGAAGCGTGCGACTCCTCTTGCCATGTATGCTATAGTAAATTCCTTGTTAGAATCAATTATCGCATCGAAATCTTCAATAGCCGACTTGTAATTCTTCAGCATCGAATAGGCCACTCCGCGGGCCAAAAGATCGGCCGGACGCACTTTATTTCCACTTCCGGATATGACAGAAGTATAGCTTTCAATCATTTTGAACAGAGCATCATAATCTGCTTCAGAGAGTCCTGACTGAAGAGGCGAGAGATAAATCTGGCGAGGGATATATCTGCCTCTATTGAAATTATCGAGTTCGCGGAAATAATTAGTCACTCCTCCAAGCGACTTGGAAGGCGGATTGTAAGAAAGTGCATAAAGAGGTTCAGGCTCAGCCATCACGTCTCTGTCTTGAACGCGACCTTTTATCCTTTCGTTGTAGGATAATTGAGTCTGCGGAATCTCCTGCATCGTTACGAGCTGATTAAATCGGTTCATAACCTCGTTTTCATCCTCTTCCTCTCCATCGGGTGTGCGGTTGGCATTTCGTGGAGTACCTGCAGCTATCGTCGGTCGGTCTAATGGGTTGGCCTCCGGATTAGCCACATATTTTCTCACCAAGCTTTCAGCATGATTCACATTAGCACCTACAGCCTTAAGATTGCCAAGGTTTCTTTCTGCTTCTGCTATGGCATAGTATACGGGATAGAAATTCGGGTATCTTGTAGCTATGCTCTTGAAATCTGCAAGGGCTTCCTTATACTCACCGGTCTCGAGCTCCACTAATCCGCGATTGTAGCGGGCATGGAAATTCTGAGGATTGAGATCCAGCACAGTAGAGAAATCCTTCTTAGCGTTGATCAGGTCTTTCACCTCAAACCTCAAAAGTGCCCTATTAAAAAGGGCAGCCATATTATTTTTATCAAGTTGCAATGCGTAGTTATAATCAGACATAGCACCAAGATAATTATCCGTGTTATATCTCAAATATGCCCTGTTGATGTAGAACGCCGGCTCTTCAGGATATAGCTTGACTGCTTCATCCATGTCAGACAAAGCAGAATCCCAATTTCCACGGCTACTCTCTATTTCAGCTCTAATCAAAAATGGATTGACCATCGAGCGATTGAGCTTGATAGCTTTTTCCACATCATCAAGAGCTGCTATAGTGTCTTCTCTTTGAAGATTGAGAGAAGCCCGGGCTGCATATCCTTCCTCAAAGCGAGGATAGAGACGCAGCAGATTGTTTAAGGTCTGAAGCGCGTCATCATTTTTTTTCATAGTCGTGAGAGCCACTCCTTTATAGAAGAGAAAATACTTGTCGGTTGGATCATGCTGCAGACCCGTATTGTAATCCTCGATAGCGAGGGAGTCCAAGCCGAGTTGCTGTCGAGCAAATCCTCTAAGCTTATAGGCTTCAGTCTTAAATTTATTGCGCTTCAGGGCTTCCGTACAGTCGAGTTCCGCACCCTTATAATCATCCAAACTCATTTTGGCAAGACCTCTAAAAAAATAGGGATCAGCCAAATATGGTTTTGCCTTTATAGCCTGGTTGAAATACTGAATGGCAAGCATATAATCGTCCATAGAAAGGACATTTCTTCCTATGTTGATGACTTGCTCGGCATTTATCTGCGCATTGGCACCGATAGCTACTGCAAGACTTATATTGAGTAAAAGATATCTCACGATTGATTTCATATGGCAAATTTACGAAGTTTTTTTTGATTTTGCAAACTTGATAGGCTTTGCGAATGTTTACATTATGTAACAGGTATAAAAGTATTATGGAAAAAAAGACAGTTGTTATCATCGGAGGTGGCTTTGCGGGCATGAATCTTGCAAAGCGCCTTGACAGAAAGAAATTCAGTGTGCGAGTCATCGACCGCAACAATTATCATTCCTTTCCTCCTCTGTTTTATCAAATTGCATCTTCTGCTCTTGATGTCCCCAGTATCTCTTTCCCTTTCCGTAGGGAATTCAAGAAGACTGGTGGCGATGTGACATATCATATGGGACATGTCAAGGACATTGACATATCCGCAAAGACAGTGACCACAAGCTATGAGACCCTGAATTATGATAAACTCGTGATTGCAGCCGGCTCCACCAATAATTATTTCGGGATGCAAGGGCTTGAGGAGAGTGTGTTCGGAATCAAGACTTCGGGAGAGGCAAGCCACACCCGCGATGAAATACTCGACCGTCTGGAAAGAGGATGCATAGAGAAAGACACCGACCGCAGACGTCAGCTTTTGAGTTTCCTTGTGATCGGTGGAGGTCCTGCCGGAGTGGAAATAGCCGGAGCGTTGGGCGAAATGAAACGCGACGTGCTGCCGAGAGAATATCCTGAGCTCAATCCTGAAGACATGACGATAACTTTGGTGGAGGGAGCCGACCGCCTGCTTTCCGCTTTTGATCCAAAACTAAGTCAGAAAGCTTATGTTTATCTGAGTGAACTAATGGTTGATATCCGTCTTAACACTGTCATGAAAGGATATGACAGCAAGATGGTGGAATTCGCCGACGGGCATGAAGAATATTGGGAGACTCTGATTTGGACTGCTGGTGTAAAAGGCGAACCTATGCCCGGACTTCCTCAAGAATTGATAGGAAGAGGGGGCCGAATCATTGTAGATGAGTACAACCGCGTGAAAGGAGCCGAAGATGTATTCGCTATTGGAGATATCGCTCTGATGCAGACTGAAGAATATCCGAATGGTCATCCGCAAGTGGCTCAGCCGGCTATACAGCAGGCAAAAAACCTTGCAAAAAATCTCAATAAGGGTGAGATGAAGAATGCATTCAAATATAACGACAAGGGCACAATGGCCACTATCGGGCGTAATAAGGCAATTGCTCAGATTGGCAAGATGACATTTGCAGGAAGATTCGCCTGGTGGCTTTGGATGGCGATCCACTTGATAAGCATTCTCGGCGTCAGGACGAAAGCTACCGTTCTGCTCAACTGGATATGGAACTACTGCACTTATTCCACATCATTGCGTCTTCTCATGCGCCCGGTGAAATACCCGATAAGAAAGCATTGGGGAGATTGACAATCTATTAGGGGATAGGATTGGATATTTGGATTATTTATGTTAACTTTGCAAAAATAGAAAAACCATGAAAATTAGAAATAACAATGTGATGGTAGCGGCCTTGGGAATTGCTTTGGCTTTTAGCGCTACGAGTTGCTCTATTTTCAGACCTTCTTCCAACACTGAAGGAAGCGGAAAAGGTCTTCAGGGATGGGTAGAGTCTGAGAAAGACGAAGCTGCTAAAGAAACGAAGGCTGCTAAAGCCGCAGCAGCTAAGGAGGCTAAGGCAGCCAAGACAGAGGCTGAAAAAGCAATGGCAAAAGTAGATGAAAAATTAAGTCATATCGCCGATGAAGAGAAAAAGGGTGTTCTTTCCGGAGACTGGGCTATAGAGACAGTGCTTGGAAAGAAAGCCGTAGGGGAAACAGCTCCATTCATAAAGTTCGTGCCCGGCGAAAGCAGAATATATGGCAATAACGGATGCAATATTATCAACGGCCAATATACACTCAACTCTGCCGACAAGACGATTTCATTCAGTAATCTTGCCACTACTATGATGATGTGTGGACAAAACAACATCACAGATGCTGAGATAGGCGAGGCTTTAGGTCTGACAGTAAAATATTCCGTTGAGAATGGCAAGGATTCAGAAAGCATACTGCGTTTCTTTGATGCGGGGGGCAAGGAGGTGATGCAGCTTATGCACAGAGATTTCCATTTCCTTGACGGCACATGGGCAGTCGTGGCTATCGACGGAGAGAAAGTCAACATTGAAGGTATGAAGGTAGCTCTTGATGTGGATGAAAAAAAGATGCATGGCAATACAGGTTGCAACATCATAAATGGAGAGTTTGAGACTGACATGGATGCAGCCAACTCCATTTCTTTCTCCAAGATAGCAATGACAAGGATGGCTTGCCCTGACTCCGGATGGGAAACTCGCATGACAGTGGCTCTTGAAGAAGCTGTCACAGCACAAAAGCTCGATGCGGATGAGATCGAATTCATTGGAAGCAACGGCAAGCAAGTGATGCTTCTTAAGAAGACTTCTCCAATTGAAGATTGACAATGGAAGTAAGAATAGACAAATGGCTATGGGCAATGAGGGTTTTCAAAACCCGTACGATTGCCACCGATGCATGCAAGAAAGGGCGCGTGATGATGGGAGGAGTCCCCGTAAAACCTTCCCGCCCCATAAAGGAAGGGGATGTGATTGAAGTGAAAAAACCTCCTATCACTTACACTTTCAGAGTGAAAGCGACCACGCAGAATAGGCTTGGAGCAAAACTTGTGCCCGATTATCTTGAAAACATCACTCCCCAGAGTCAGTATGACCTGCTTGAAATGACAAAAATCTCGGGATTTGTAGATCGTCGTAAGGGTATGGGACGTCCTACGAAACGTGATAGCCGCGAGATGTCTCGATTTAAGGAAGATTCATATGCTGATACATATTTCCTCGATTGGGAAGATGATGACGACGATGATGATTTTGAAGATTGATTACTGAAATACCGCGCTTATAAATATTTGGCGCGGTATTTGCTGTATTGAAATGTTATGAGTAAACGACAAATTGAAATAAAAGGAGCAAGGGTCAATAATCTGAAGAATATTGATCTCTCTCTTCCTATCGGAGAATTTATAGTGATGACCGGTGTCAGCGGAAGCGGCAAGTCATCGCTCGCTTTCGACACTCTATATGCCGAAGGTCAGCGCCGATATGTGGAGAGCCTATCTGCATATGCCCGCCAGTTTCTTGGAAGAATGGCTAAGCCGGAATGCGACTTTATCAAAGGTCTCCCTCCTGCGATTGCCATTGAGCAGAAAGTTAACACCCGAAATCCAAGGAGCACCGTAGGAACTTCTACGGAAATCTACGACTATATGCGCATGCTCTTCGCACGCGCAGGACATACGTTCTCTCCCGTCACGGGTGAGGAAGTGAAGCGTGAGTCGATTGAAGAGATTGTGCGCCAGATTCTCGCTTTGCCTGAGGGCACAAGACTCGCCGTTTTGATTCCATTGAATGTTCCCGAAGGCAGAAATATTCTTACCCAACTTGAAATATATCGGAAGGAAGGATATTCCAGACTTGAAAAGGATGGATCATTCTTTGAGATTTCAGAATTAACCGAAAAAATCAAGAATGGTGAAATCTCTGAAGAGGATGCACTCAGCTATCGGCTACTTATCGATCGCCTGGCAGTAAGCGGGGAAAAAGATGAGGTGTCACGCCTTACCGACTCTCTGGAGACTGCATATTTCGAAGGTCGCGACAAGTGCATAGTCAAGATTTGGAGAGAAAATGGAGTCAAGGAACACGAATATTCCCGTCAGTTTACTGCTGATGGAATAGAATTTCGCGAGCCAACGGATCTTATGTTTAATTTCAACAACCCTTACGGTGCTTGTCCCACTTGCGAGGGATTTGGAAAGATACTCGGCATAAGTGAAGATCTCGTAGTGCCTGACAAGACTTTATCCGTATATCAGGATGCTGTGATGTGTTTCCGCGGAGAAAAGATGAGTGAATGGAAAAATTGGCTCATTAAGCTTGCACCATCAATTGACTTCCCTATTCATAAGCCCTATATGGAACTTTCTCAAGCTGAAAAAGATATTCTATGGCATGGGAAAGGGAAATGGGAAGGTATCGACGGTTTTTTCAGATGGGTGGATGAAAACCAATACAAGATCCAATATAGAGTGATGAAAGCTCGCTATCGTGGTCGCACCACTTGTCCGGATTGTCATGGTACAAGGCTTCGCAAAGATGCCGAGTATGTAAAGGTAGGTGGAAAAAGCATAACTGATCTTTCGCGTATGCCGATATCAGACCTTCAGGATTTCTTTGATAAGCTGACTCTTAATGAGACCGACTATGCAATAGCCAAACGTCTTCTGATAGAGATTCGGAGCCGCCTTGATTTTATGAATAAAGTCGGATTGGGATATCTAACTCTCGACCGTCTTTCTTCTTCTTTATCGGGAGGGGAGAGCCAACGAATAAATCTGGCGACCTCGCTCGGAAGCTCACTCGTCGGGTCACTTTATATTCTTGATGAGCCCTCTATTGGACTTCATTCAAGAGATACGGAAAGACTTGTGGGTGTCTTGCGCAATCTTCAGAAGATTGGCAACACTGTCGTGGTTGTGGAGCATGATGAAGACATCATGCTTGCAGCTGATGAGATTGTCGACATAGGGAAAGATGCCGGCCTCAATGGGGGAAATGTAATATATCAAGGCAACCTTCAAAAGACTCTCACTGAGGGATATGATGCAGATTCATATACCCTTGACTATCTTTCCGGCAAAAGGACGATTCCTGTGCCTGAACTTCGTCGACCATGGAAAAAATTTGTGGAAGTGGTTGGAGCAAGAGAAAACAACCTGAAAGGGATTGACGTGAAGTTTCCTCTTGGCGTGATGACAGTCGTGACAGGAGTAAGCGGAAGCGGAAAGTCAACATTGGTGAGGGAAATTCTGTATAAGGCAATGGTGAGACTGCTTGGTGACCCTTGCGATGCTCCCGGAGCGCACAAGAAGATTGGTGGTGACATAAAGGATGTTGGAGCTATTGAATTCGTAGATCAGAATCCTATAGGCACCTCTTCCCGATCAAATCCGGCCACATATCTTAAAGCTTATGATGAGATAAGGAAGCTTTTCGCTGACCAACCTCTTTCAAAGCAGATGGGCTTTACTCCGGGATTCTTCTCCTTCAATGCAGAAGGGGGAAGATGTGAAGAGTGCAAAGGAGAGGGAACTATCACTATCCCGATGCAGTTTATGGCTGATATCACGGTGGAATGTGAGGAGTGCCATGGCAAGCGTTTCAAGCAGGATGTCCTTGATGTGGAATATCGTGGCAAGAATATATATGATTTTCTTGAGATGACAGTCGACGAGTGTATTGCATTCTTACAGGAAGATGGCAAAGACAGTCAGGTGAAAAAGATTATCAAGAAATTGATGCCTCTGAAAGAAGTAGGTCTTGGGTATGTCAAACTTGGGCAGAGCAGTTCGTCTCTTTCCGGAGGTGAAAGCCAACGCGTAAAGCTTGCTTATTTTATTTCGCAGGAAAAGCAACCACGTACAATGTTCATTTTTGATGAACCTACTACAGGGCTCCATTTCCATGACATCTCAACCTTGCTCAAATCACTCAACCGCCTTATTGAGGCGGGACACACAGTAGTGATAATCGAACATAATATGGATGTAATAAAAAGTGCCGACTGGGTGATTGACATTGGTCCGGAAGGTGGGGAAGCCGGTGGCAATCTCGTCATAGCAGGCACTCCCGAAGAGGTAGCTGCATGTGAAGAATCTTACACAGGAAAATATTTAAGGCCTAAACTTGTGAAAAAATGAAGAATACATTCATTATCTTAGCATCTCTCTCCTTGATTTGGCTTGGAGGATGTGCCAAAGAGAATAAAAATAAGGACAGAAGCGAAGCAACCGACATGTTCAAGCGTATCTGCAGTCTGACAAAGGAGTATACCGAAAAACTTAATAATGCTCCGGACAGCGCTTCATGGGCCGATTGCTGCCAGGAGTATGAACATCAACTCGACAAGATAAGTTTCAGTTATCCCCCTGACACGGATTTGCTATTGACTGAAGGCCAGAATGATACGATCCATTCTCTAATGCTTGACTATGTGAAGACTCGAGATGAGAGAATACACTCCATTCTTTATCCAGTAGTCATAAACGATACGATTGCTGACAGCTCTGCATCTGTTGATCCGGTAGCTGAAATTAGCCAAGCAAGTGCATCTCGCAATCCCGGCAATTAAACTCAAGAAGAAATTTTTCCTTTCCTGATGTCAATGATAAGGGTTCGGTATATCTTCCGAGTCCTTTCTCTTTTTTACATAGGCCTAATTCCCTCAAAATGCAATGTCTGGTGGTCATTAACCTCTTTTGCCCCGGATATTTCTTAGATGCGGAAGCTTCCAATGCCTTGTCAATCTTCTTTACTCCATGGTCGCTATAGAACTGCTCAGCAAGAGAGTTGGCTACATTATCTCGATAATCAAGAGCTGCTGTCATATAGCGTGCATCCGAATTTTCCCTGCGTCTGTATTGATATGGATACGACGTAAGATTCGCTGAGTCAAGAGCCTCTACTGCGCGCCTGCGCAATTCTGTAAGATCTGCTGCGGGGATGAAGATGGCAGGGTCAAGATGCGATATAAACTCTTTCAGAGTGTAATTTGAATTGCCGAGTTTTGCAAAAATAGGAGAGTAGTCGGGAGTTTTTCTTGCCACATCACGTTTGCAATCAAGGGGAATTCTTATACTGCATCCTCTTTCGTCTCGTGCAGATATTCCTGTGTCATCTATTGAGAATGACACTCCAATCTTACGCGTCGCTGTAGATCGTTGCAGGTCTTTTTCCCACACCCTGTCATAAGTGCGATGGATTACTGCACCCTTAGGAATATTGACAGGTTTTGAGGTGATTATTCTATTTCCCTGTATGCCGTTGACCATCGCCCCGGTATACTGACCGGATGAATCAAAATAACTGATTCCATCTCCATTATTAAGCTTTGACACATCATCAATCACTTCGCCGAGAGATTTAGGAGTGTCTGGGGAGATTATCCCTTTTGGACGGCGTGATTCTATGAAATAATGGGAAAATCCTCTGTTAAAAGACTTTTCCAATTTGGGAGTGAAAGAGACATCAGAGTTTCCAAAACTGCTCCTCTTAAATTCACCGAGATGTTCAAAGATAAAACTATCTATTTTATTTCTATATGCCGCCACAGTATTCTTCACATAGGATGCTTCCTTAAGTCTCCCTTCTATCTTGAAACTGGATATTCCAGCCTCAATAAGTTTTGGCAAAATGCCGATGGTGTTAAGATCCCGGAGTGAAAGAAGATTTTTATCTTTATTGATCACATTCCCTTTCGCATCAGAGAGTGTAAAGGGTAGGCGGCATATCTGTGCACACTCACCGCGATTGGCACTCCTGCCACAAGTGGCGAAACTTGCGTGACATCGTCCGGAATAGCTTACACATAATGCGCCATGAATGAAAGCTTCCAATGGAATGCTTACTGCCTCCGACATACTTTTGATTTCCTCAATGGTAAGCTCTCGAGGCAGTACGAGTTGGCTGAATCCAACTTCCTGTAGGAAACGAGCTTTTTCAGGCGTCCGAATATCGCATTGGGTGCTTGCATGAAGCTGGATGGGAGGAATATCCATTCGCAATATACCCATGTCTTGAATGATTATGGCATCAACTCCAATCCGATACAGTTCACTTATCAGACGTTCAACTTGACGTATTTCCTTCTCATAGACAATGGTGTTGACAGTTACATATACACGGGCTCTGAACACATGGGCAAAATCAACGACTCTCTTTATGTCGTCGACAGAATTGGAGGCATTTCGCCTTGCCCCATGACTGTATGCTCCCATATATACTGCGTCTGCACCATGAAGAATTGCCTCAATAGCAATTTCCGGATTGCCGGCTGGAGCGAGGAGTTCAAGTTCTCTCATTCGTTTCGGATATAAGAATCTTTTGAGATTATTTCTTCATAAGTCGATCAAGAATCCTCTTATCCTCTCTTTCCTTGATCGACTGACGCTTGTCGTATTGTTTTTTGCCTCTCGCTACTCCGACCACAAGTTTTGCATATCCTCGGTCGGAAATAAATATTCTTAAAGGAATAAGTGTATACCCGGGATCAGATATAGCTTTTTCAATTTTGGCTATCTCCTTTTTTGAAAGCAATAGCTTACGGTCACGACGAGCTATATGGTTGTTATACGACCCATAGAAATACTCAGATATGTTCATGCCTTTCACCCACACTTCCCCTCGGTCGATAATACAATATGAATCAGCAAGCGATGCTTTGCCTGCTCGAATGGATTTGATTTCGGTTCCGGTCAGCACCATTCCGGCTGTATATGTGTCGCCAATTTCGTAGTCGAAAGAAGCTCGTCTGTTCTTGATATTTATATTTTTTGCGTCCATGGCAATGTATTATAAGATTAAATACCCTTAAATATCTCTTGGCTTATCCACAAGAATAGATAAGGGAAAAGTATTACTGTCAAAACAATTATAGCCATACAACGGTTGACGTAATTGTCAGGCAATCGAAGAAAACGAATACCCTTGGTGATTATGAATGCTGTCCATATGGGTAGAAACACTGTGAGTGGTTCAAGTATGGGGAGTATTTCAGCGGGTATCCAGAAAAGTGCAAGACTGGATAGTGAATACTGCACCACAAGTTTGAAATATGGCGTCTCTGTCTTTGACTTAGCCGACATCGGAAACAACCATCGGCACACCACCTGAACTGCAAAATAACTGAAAAAGAATGATGCAAAAACCGACATTGCACTCACGAGGGTAGCAGACAGATTGAATTCCGGAAGGTAGAACCAATCCGAAAAACGACACACTGCAGCCAGGGCTATGAGAGGATAGAAACATCCGGCGGCTGTTTGCTCCGGTTTCAGACGTGTCCGTCTGAGGTCTTTCCATCCGGCTGTGCCCGTCATCAGTATGCTGAGAAGCATTAAGAAAGGATTATGTCTTTTCTTATTGTTGTCATTCCCCTTTTCATCTTCAGAATCAGGATTGGGATTGATATTTAGGTCGTCTGTAACTGTATCGCTCATTATTTTTGATTTCTATCTTTGTATAGCTTTTTTATCTTAAATTTTGTGAAAATTAGGCAAAGATAACATAAATTTTCAAGATTCGCAAATTAATTTTGGAGCAGCCGTCAGCAATCATTTGAATTCCGGTATCTCATTAGGATGGAATACAATGGATTTTGCGACCGGTGAGGAAGCAAGGAAATATCCGAGCACACGGGATCCGGAAAACATTGCAGGTCCATTGCTGTCATTTTGCAATGCTTCAAGATAATCGTGCATTTCCTTGGAAATCTGAGTCACTGTAAATGTCATCACATCTCCATCATATAAAACCTCGTCGTCATCTTCCTCATCGGTGTCTCTTCTTGACGTTAGCGTGAGGAAGGAAGCGACTCCAAGTTCAGCAACACGGTCGTCCTGCTCCTGCCATGCATATATTTCACCGTTTCGATATAGTTTAATCCAATAGCAATCCTGATCTGAATCCATATTGTCGAGATATTGGGCTTTCAGCACAGCGACTTGGTCGTAAGGCATATTGATCCAATTGAATTCAACGCTCAAGATCTCGGTAGGTGGATACATCTTAGTCACTGCCTCGTAGATTGCACCCTCTCTTTCCACTGTCAGACGATACTGATGGCCAATCTCTCCCGGAGTGGAATCCACATAAAAGCCATCCCGGTCAGGATAGAGTTTGATGAAAGTGCCCGAGGTCAAGTCCGTAAGTGTGACTTCAGCATCCGTAAGTCGAGTGAGATCCATTGGCTCATCCATTGGTGTGGTCAATGTAATGCCTACCCGTGCACCATCAGGCGTCAACTCTGCTTCTATTACCGTCAGCGGATCTATATCATGATATTCGAGATCCAGATTCTTGGTGCATCCGGTCAATAGGGTTAGAAGTAGTAATATTATGTGACTATACTTGTCTTTCATAATCTTTAATAATTAGAATCTGAGAGTGTAGGATACGGAAGGCACCAACCCATACATGGCTTGTTGCACAGCTTGGGTGCCTGACGGACTATCAGGATCATCACGGAAATACACTACATAAGGGTTATATCGGCAATATGCATTGTAGATACCAAACGCCCATTCATAAGTAAGTTTCTTTCCTACATGTGTATATTTGGCTGAGAGATCAAGTCGGTGAGTGGGAGGGGCTTTATAGGCATTGCGTTTTGAATAATAATAGCAAGTTTCTCCAGCTATCTCATACTTCACATCCGGAACCGTCAAAGGTTGACCAGACATAAAAATCCAAGAGCCTGAGATATTCCATTTATCATTAATCCTAAAAATTGCCGTGACAGCAACGTCGTGGGTGCGATTGTTGGAAGCGTCATACCATTTGCCATCATTGATGCCGGGTATCTTCGACTCTGTGTGAGATATGGTGTAAGCTATCCAGCCTGTCAGTCGTCCATTATTTTTTCTAAACATAAGTTCTGCACCATAGCCTCTCCCTTTGCCACCAAGAATTATGTTTTCCAAGACTATGTCGGAAAAAGATGTCTTACCATCTTTATAGTCATAGACATTCTTGATATCCCGATAGAAGGTTTCCACCGACCAATCAAAATCACCATTGTCTGTCATTCCAGCATATCCTATGGCATATTGGATTGCTCTTTCGGGCTTCACTTCTGCGGATGTCAGTGCGTATCTGTCGAAAGGGAAAGAAGTTGTCGTAGAGCGCACTGCATGTAAATCTTGCGATGAAGACCCAATTCCTGCCTTAATGTTTTGAGTTTGGGATATGTTGTATTTGATATTAAATCTCGGCTCTACATCAATGTAGGTTTTTCGTCCAAACTGGTTGTGAACTCCATAAGATGACAAGAACTCATGAAACCTCTTTTGCGACAATACGGAAGAAACATTGAGTCTCACACCTGCGGCTAAATCAATTTTATCGGAAAAGGAACCATCATAGTCAATCCAAGCTGAATTTTCCCAGAGTGATCTTATTTCCTTTTCCTTTGCTGAATTAATTAGCCATTCAGCAGATTTTACTCTTAGCATTTGTGAGCGGATGCCAAATTCAAGACCATGCTGATCTGAAATGTACCAACGGAGTTTTTCATTAAAATTATAGTTATGAATATAAGTCAGCATCGTCTGATCTGTATCCATAATATCCATCGACATTTTTGGATCGAAGTGGGTCAAGGATACAGTTGTAGTGAAATTGATATTGTCAGAGGCCCTTGCATTCCAATTTATTGATGCCCCTAAGTTGCCCCAATAGAGACCCATCAAGTCACTTACTGCCATATTATCATGACTGATGAAAAATGATCCGTCTATAATATGCCCGGAGTGAGGTATGTAGCGAATTTTTGCTGTCACGTCATAGAAGTTCATGACGGTACTCCGATATTTTGGCACAAGCTTTAAAAAAGCATCTACATATGAACGACGTGCTGCAACTGCAAACGACAATTTATCTTTAATAATTGGACCCTCCGCCTTAATTTTAGCTGCAAGAATCCCTACAGTCAGGGATCCATGGAAAGATTCCATATCACCCGGCATGAGAGTTGTCTCAAGCACCGATGATGTAGCATCACCATACATAGCAGGATATGGCCCCTTGAATAGGGTAGCACTCCCGAGGGCATCATCATTGAAAGTGGAGAAAATACCCATCACGTGAGAGGGATTATATAGGCATATGCCATCGAGCGCGACAAGATTTTGATATGCATTGCCTCCTCTTACTTCAAATCCCCCTCCGCCATCTCCTTCACTTCTCACACCTGGAAGTAGGGAAATAGATTTAATTATGTCGTTTTCTCCGCCAAACGAGGGGAGTTGTGAAAGTCGTCCCAGTTCGAGGCGTTCTGAACCAATACGGGTTGTCTCAATACGCTGGCGTGCAGAATTGCCGGTCACTGTGACCTCATTAAGTTTAGTTTCTGTTATAGTATCTATTGGCGAAACTTGCGCCATGATTGATAAACTGCTGAAAAGACAGCAAATCAACACCCCACACTTATATTTAGTAATTCTCATTATTACATTTTTGATGATTTCACTGCTTCCGGAGTCCAAGACTCAAAGAAACGCATCACCTTTTTCTTGTCGTAGCCCTCTCCTGATTCAAGAAAACTGGAATCTTGAGTATGAATGACATTTCCTTCCGAATCAAGCACAACAAGCACCGGATATCCGAAACGGACAGGGTTTCCTAATCTTTTCAAAGCCGCTTCTGTAGCTTTTTGATTGGGAGACGCATCGGAATTCCGAGGATTATAGTTGACATGGATAAATTCAAAATTGTCATCCACTAATTTCTTGATTTCAGGATCGGCATTGACAAATTTTGCAAACATGATGCACCATCTACACCAATTGCCACCTAACTGCGCTACAACATACTTACCCTCAGACGAAGCCTTACCCACAGCCTCAACAATCTGAGTATCAGGATTGATAGACTCATCATATAGCTTACCTTTACCCTGGGCATTCAGACAGAAAACGCTGACTGCCAGAACTCCCAATAAAAGAATCCTCTTCATCATATTAAATTATTTAAAAATTTCACTTTAAGATTATCATGCAAAATTAATAAATTTCTAAAAATCCCACAATCCCCCAAACTCAATTTTTATCCCCCACCACCTCCAACTCTCCCACCGACTTGCTAAATCCGATCCAAATCATTGAAAATTAATCCAATTGATATAGTAGGCATAAACTTTATTTAATGTTTAATTGTTTAATATATAGAGAAACTAAATTAAATTCAGCTGCTATGGTTCTTCTTATGACATACAAAACGCTAGTCAATATTGAGGCAATATTATTCGTAATTGCTGGAATATTATTGGTAATCGGTGCTGTCATCAATGCTAATGAGTTGTCTCGTCGTATAGGCCTACCTACCTGGAAGGAATGGTGGGAAGAGCTTAAGAAGCATTAATTCTCCTCAGGAACGCCTGCTTCGCCTGGTCCTTATTCGGGAGCTGAGTGGGACAGTTCCGACCCTTCTGAGATTTCTTCTCCCACTCAAACGGCAGCACCTTCCTCGGATCCAGAAGCAGTTTTTATTTAAAATGCACCTCTATTAATTATTAAGTTCCGACTTCAACAAGCCGGAACTAATAATTAAAATTCGCTCGAGAAGTGGAAGCGGATTTTTGGGAAGTCGGATTGGGCCATCTGGAGGACGTAGTTGCTGTCTGCCAGGAATACGTCGCGGCCATCTTTGTCTTTTGCCATGAATTGGTATTTGCGCTTCTTGAAGGCCTCAAGGGCTTCCTGATCGTCGCTCTCTATCCAACATGCTTTATAGAGACTGATCGGCTCCCATCGGCATTGGGCCCCATATTCATGCAGCAACCGATATTGAATTACTTCAAACTGAAGTTGACCTACCGTGCCAATGATTTTCCGACCGTTGAATTGGTTGGTAAACATCTGTGCCACACCTTCGTCCATTAGCTGATTGATGCCCTTGTCGAGCTGTTTTGCTTTCATTGGGTCAGCATTCTCCAGATATTTAAACATTTCGGGCGAGAACGAGGGGAGTCCTTTGAAATGAAGATTCTCTCCTGATGTCAAAGTATCGCCTATCTTAAAATTGCCGGTGTCCGGAATACCAACGATATCTCCCGGATAAGCTTCGTCGACAATATTCTTTTTCTGTGCCATGAATGCCGTTGGAGCCGCAAACTTCATCATCTTATTGTGGCGTACATGCTTGTAGTTGACATTTCGCTCAAATTTGCCACTGCATATTTTCACAAATGCAATACAGCTGCGGTGATTGGGATCCATATTGGCGTGAATCTTGAACACGAATCCAGTAAATCCCTCTTCCTTGGGATCAACCTTTCTTTCCTCTGCCTCAATAGGAAGAGGAGCAGGCGCTATTTCGCAGAAACAATCAAGCAACTCTTTGACTCCAAATGTATTGAGAGCCGATCCAAAGAATACGGGAGCCACTTCTCCGCGAAGATAGGCTTCTTTATCAAATTCTGGATATACTCCTTCAATAAGCTCAAGATCCTCACGAAGTTTTTCGGCATCTGCTTTCCCTACGAGCTCATCAACCACCGGAGAATTCACATCTTCAATTTCCACTCGTTCGCTTATAGTCTGTTTAGAAGGAGTAAAGAGGTCGAGTCCATGTTCATAAATATTATAGACCCCTTTGAATTTTTCACCTATATTGATAGGCCAGGAAAGTGGACGCACTGAAATCTTAAGTTCCTGCTCAAGCTCATCGAGGATATCAAAGGGATCTCGACCCTCACGGTCGAGTTTATTGACAAAAATGATGACAGGAGTCTTTCTCATTCGGCATACTTCCATCAGTCTACGTGTCTGAGTTTCCACACCCTTTGCTACGTCAACAACAATGATGACAGAGTCTACAGCCGTCAGGGTGCGGAATGTGTCTTCTGCAAAATCCTGGTGACCGGGAGTGTCAAGAATATTTATCTTATAATCCTTATAGTTGAAACCCATCACGGAAGTAGCTACGGATATACCACGCTGCTTCTCTATCTCCATCCAGTCAGAGGTAGCTGTTTTCTTTATCTTGTTGCTCTTTACAGCACCTGCTACATGGATTGCACCACCGAAAAGAAGCAATTTCTCGGTGAGCGTTGTCTTTCCTGCGTCAGGATGGGAAATAATTGCAAATGTGCGCCTGCGCGCAATCTCTTTATTCAGTTCTTCCGACATGGCTTATTCAAGGTCGAGCTCGTTGTTGAAGTCTTTTTTGTAATAATGTGCGAGTGTGCCGAGGAAATGCGATACCTCATTGGCAGCCTCCAAGGTCTCTTTAGAAATTTCCTTTCCTTGGATTTTCAGCATAAGGATGCCATAGAGAAAATTGAAAAGCGTTTCCATTTCTCCCGATTTGTTTTCTCCGGCTCTTGCGCGAAGTTCCACAATAAGAGGAAGCACCTTATAATATTCTGCAGCATACTTAGCAAATTTCGGATCTTTCACAAGGCGTGCGTTGAGATCGTCAAGGGCAATAATGACATTCTTGTTGAGCTGAAGATGCCCTTTCTCTGCGACACCTTCACGACGCATCATGTCGATGAGCGACTCATACCATTCAGTCATTTCCTTACGTTGCTCATCAGTCAATCCTTCATGCTTATTGACTATATTTTCTTGAATGCGGTCAAGATCAAGACCGAATGCCCTGATCAAATCTTCTATCTGCCACATATAGAGCAGATATTCCGCAATATTTTCTCTTTTTTTCTGTGAAGCGGTAATCATGAGTGCAAAATTACAAAAAGTAGGCTTAATGTGCAATTATTAAAACTTTTTTTTAAGTAGCTCACTATAATTAATGATAGAATTGTCAAATATATTGTTATATAGATATGCACAATAATGCAAAATTATGCATTTAAATTGCAAATATTCAATAATTATTCAATTTCAATACTATTTTCATCATGGAATCAAAGAAATTTCTTCTCCAAGAAAAAGATATTCCGAAAGCTTGGTATAATATTGTAGCCGACATGCCTGTCAAACCTCAGCCAATGATCAATCCGGGCACTGGCGAACCATTGAAAGCAGAAGATCTAATGCCCCTTTTCTCGAAAGAGGCTTCTCTTCAGGAAATGAACGATACCGATAGGTTTATTGAGATCCCGGAGGAAGTAAGGGAGATGTATAAAATCTATCGCCCTACGCCATTGGTGCGTGCAAGAGGTCTTGAGAAGGCACTCGGCACAAAAGCGCATATCTACTTCAAGAATGAAAGTGTAAGCCCTGTGGGAAGCCACAAACTCAATTCGGCTATTCCCCAAGCATATTTTTGCAAGAAAGAGGGTGTGACAAACATCACGACCGAGACAGGAGCCGGACAATGGGGGGCAGCCCTCTCATTGGCAGCAAAACATTTTGGCCTCAATCTTGCAGTCTATATGGTGAAGGTCTCTTTCAACCAGAAACCTTACCGACGTTCTATAATGCAGACCTATGGAGCAGAGGTCATTGCTTCCCCTTCAATGTCAACCAAAGCTGGAAGAAAGATTATTACTGAAAACCCCATGTATCAAGGTTCACTTGGCACTGCAATTTCAGAAGCAGTCGAACTTGCAATGGCCACTGAAAACTGCAAGTATGTGCTCGGTTCTGTACTTAATCATGTGGCTCTGCATCAGACAGTGATTGGTCTGGAAGCAGAAAAGCAGATGGAAATGGCAGGGGAGTACCCTGATATTGTGATCGGATGTTTCGGAGGAGGAAGCAATTTCTCCGGTATCTCCTTCCCCTTCATGCGACATAATTTCAGCGGCGAACGTAACACCCGTTTCATCGCTGCCGAACCTGAATCTTGCCCGAAACTGACTCGCGGCAAACTTCGTTATGACTTCGGAGATGAAGCTGGCTACACTCCAATGATCCCAATGTACACCTTAGGTCATGATTTTGCACCTGCCAACATTCATGCCGGTGGCCTCCGCTATCATGGAGCAGGCTCCGTAGTTAGCCAGCTGAAGAGCCAGGATCTCATGGAAGCAGTAGACATTCCTCAGCTCGAGACTTTTGCAGCTGCAACACTCTTTGCTCAGACCGAAGGTATCATTCCGGCACCGGAAAGCTCACACGCTATTGCTGCCGCCATCCGGGAGGCTAAGAAAGCTAATGAAGAAGGCACTGCTCCTGTGATTCTCTTCAATCTCTCCGGTCATGGCCTTATCGATATGGCCGCTTATGACAGCTACATTTCAGGCGATCTGTCAAACTACGAAGTATCGGAAGATATTATTGAGAAGAATACCGAAAATCTCAAAAAGGTGAAATAAAAATTTCATTCTAATCAGTTATAAACATTTAAAGGACGCACGAACGGTGCGCCCTATAATGTTTATTGAGAATTTCGATTACTTATTCACCTGATATTTGTTCCAGCCATCTTTCAGATAGGCGAGTGCCTGCTCAGCAGCAGCTACGCCGGCATTGAAGTTGGCTTCAGCAGTCTGTGCACCCATCTTCTTGGGAGTGAAGAATACGCGAGCGCCAAACTTCTTTTCAAATTCTTCAGCTGCATCAGGCTTGATATCGCTGACATAGCGAAGATCCGGACGCTCTTCGAGTGCTTTGATAAGTCCTGCTTCATCGATCACTTCTTTTCTGGCTGTGTTTACGAGCACTCCGCCTTTAGGCATTTTCATCACGAGATCATAGCCTATGCTACCCTTTGTCTCAGCTGTTGCAGGGATATGGAGCGATACGAAATCATTCTCAGTGAATAGAGCATCTACATCATGCACCGGACGCACACCCTCAGCTTCCATCACAGCATCGTCTACAAATTTGTCGAGTGCTGAAATCTTCATGCCAAAACCCTTGGCAATTCTTGCCACATTTCGCCCTACCTGACCGAAAGCATAGATACCAAGATTCTTATCCTTAAGTTCTGAGCCTGACTTTCCGTTATATTGGTTGCGACACATCATGACTACCATTCCAAACACGAGTTCTGCTACGGCATTGGAGTTCTGGCCCGGAGTATTCATCACACAGATGCCATGTTTTGTAGCTGCTTCCAAGTCGATATTGTCATAGCCGGCTCCTGCGCGCACGATTACTTTAAGCTTTGGAGCATGCTCCATCACTTCTGCATCAATCTTATCGCTTCTCACAATGAGAGCCTCGGCATCCTTTACTGCCTCAAGGAGATCTTCACGAGTGCCCATCTCAACAAGCTTAAGCTCATTGCCGCTTGAATTTATAGTGTTGGCGATAGCCTTCACTGCATTCGGTGCGAATGGCTTCTCCGTAAATACCAATATTTTCATAATTATTTTTTTGATTTATAAGCAACTTAAAAGTTACGATCGGAAGATCATAACTTTCAATTTTGTCTGTCGGATTATGGTTATTAATGAAGAGATTCAAACTCATGCATGCATTCCACGAGCGCATCGACCGACTCCATCGGAAGAGCATTGTAGAGGGAAGCGCGGAAGCCACCTACATCACGATGCCCCTTGATACCGATGATTCCCTTGGAAGTAGCAAAGTCGATGAAGTCTTTCTCAAACTCTGCATATTCAGGCTTCATCACGAAGCAAACATTCATGATAGAGCGGGATGCCTTGTCTTGGACAGTAGCCACAAACATCTTGCTTGTGTCGATGGCTTCATAAAGCCGTTCAGCCTTAGCGATGTCCATCTTCTCGATCTCGCGGATTCCACCGAGACTCTTGTAGTATTTCAGAGTCTGGAGTGCTGCAAAGATGGGAAGCACCGGAGGAGTATTGAACATCGAACCCTTATCCACGTGGGTTTTATATTTAAGCATGGTCGGGATTACACGGCTCACCTTGTCAAGAGCTGCATCCTTTACGATACAGATAGTCACGCCTGAAGGAGCAAGGTTCTTCTGAGCTCCCGCATAGATGAGATCATATTTACTTACGTCGACCGGGCGAGAGAATATATCCGAGCTCATGTCGCATATCATTGGCACGGGCACTTCAGGATCCTTGCGTATTTCAGTTCCGTAGATAGTATTGTTTGATGTATAGTGGAAATAATCTGCATCAGCAGGTACTGTCCAACCTTGAGGGATGACGGTATATTTGGTATCTTTTCCTGAGGCAACCACATCAACTTCGCCAAATAGCTTAGCCTCCTTGATCGCTTTAGATGCCCATACGCCGGTGTCAAGATAGGCAGCCTTGGTATTGAGGAAGTTCATCGGAGCCATTGCAAACTGAAGGCTTGCACCTCCACCGAGGAAAAGCACACTATAGCCTTCCGGCACTTCAAGCAACTCCTTGACAAGAGCTACCGCCTCATCTACGACAGCCTGAAACTGCTTGCTGCGGTGTGAGATTTCCAGGATCGAAAGACCCATGTCAGCGAAATCGATGATGGCATCCGCTGTATTCTTGATAGTGTACTGGCTCAATATTGATGGGCCTGCATAGAAATTGTGTTTCTTCATCTTTATAAATTTTAGATGTATGAATGTTTACGATCTCAATGATATTGTGATGGTCGATTCACAAGTGCAAATTTAATTAAATAATATCAATTTGCCAACTTTTAAACCGACTTTTATTTTTTTACCTGTATGTTTTATAACATATTGAAATTTCAATATGATATTCCAATTATGCTACCCTTACCTACGCCTTACATTGTAATTCTGTTCTAAATTTTATTCTATTGCCATATTTTTGATAGCCTTTACGATTTTTGAATGGCAAAGTTAATAAAAAAAATCAACTTTCGCAAATGAAAGTTGATTTTATAGTTAGATTGAATCTATGAGCTATTTCATTTCTGGATGAACTTGCGTCCGTTTCGTATGACGATTCCTTTATAATTGCTATCTACCTTCTGTCCCCATACATTATAAGTAGGTGCATTTTCTGAATACCGGTCATTATTGATTTCAGACACCCCAGTTTCAATTTCCGACCCGTCGATATAAGACTTCTCGCTTACAAAGAATAATGTCAGTTTATTAGGACGCGAGGAGATAGTCTTCTTATAAGAGTAATTATACACTTTTCCTGCGGGAGTAGTGATTGTGGAAATCATAGAGAAAACGCCATCGTCATCATAAGAGGTATGCATATCTACAAGCGATCCATTCATGTCATTTTTAAAAGTGTCCCAATTGTAGTCGCTTTGGCAACCATCGTTGCTTACTGTAGTGTTGTCCCAATTGTCGCACCGAACTCCGAAATATTCTGAATATCCTGAAGCACCATGAGTCGCACTCGCTCCGTAAAGGGCCCAATTATGCCAGTTTTCAGCAGCATCAGAATAGTTATAAAAATGAAAATCTGCATTGTCACCCTGCTTCAGATCATAGCTGTCAGTGGAAAAATTGCTCCACCAGCCAGCCGTAAGACTCTTTTGTTGAGACACAGGATAATATACATCGGTATGAGCCTGCTCATCAACGCTACGTGTAATTCTTGTGAAGGGACCTATTTTCATAGTGTAGTCATCAGCCTGCATTTCAATCGTGAATGTTATCTCATGTCCATCTTCCGTAGGCGTAAAGAGTCCGTCACTTGAAAGAGTCTCCATGTCTGACTCTCCGGTTGATGCATTTACGGTGCTGAATTGTATTGCCACATTGTCAAATTGAGGAGCACTCTTTGTTATCTTCGAATCTTCTTTACCAATGAATTCACTTGTCAATTTGCTGTAAGCCTCAGCCAAAGCAGCTTTAGGAGTAAGTTTGTATAGCCATGCCGGAACTCCTTGATTGCTTGTAGCTGTGAAGCAAACTGCAGGCATATCGTTATATCCGTCCACATTCTGCTTAAGAGCCACTCCATAGTAAGTGACATTATTAATTGTAAGAGTGACGAAAGACTTACCATCTTCTGAATACGCCCATTTACCGGAGCGGTCGCCGGAGACAGTTCCATCGGCAGAAAGGGTGACTGTAACCGGCTGAGCCTCGGCCATTGCGTTATGGTTAAGACGATAGGGGTGTATCAGCAGCTTGTAAGTGCCTGCTATTTCTTCGGGAGTGAACAGGCAACTGCTTTCAATGTCAGATTGGCGTGTCTGCTTACCGGTAAAACGGAACGGAGAAGTCACAAGCCACCCCTTTTCGTTGACAAATAATTGACGGGTACGCACCTGGAAACCCTGAGTGCCATTATTAAATTTTGTGTGGTATATCACGAAAGCATCTCCTTCAGAGTCAACCATAGCTGAATTATGACCCTCCGCACATTCACCAACAGTCATTTTGCCCCAATTATTCATAGCGCCGATCAATTTCATACCCTTATTGGTCCCAGCATTCGGGCCATAATTCAGAAGATACTGAGTGTAAGTGGCTTTGTTTCCTGCGCCATCTACATATGGACCATCCGGAGCAGAGGATCTGAATATTCTCATCTCATATCCTCCGTCGGGAGCCAGACCTCCATAAGTCACAAAGAGGTAATAATAGTCTCCAATCTTTTGAATATAGGGGCCTTCTCCCGACACGTAGCATCCTCCTGCAAGCAATTTGCCGAAATAGGGATCACTCGTATATCCGGTAAAGGCCGCGCCATTAGGAGCCTTTCCGCTATATGTCTTCTGTTCATAAGTGTAGGTGTAATCCCGAAGTCCGGTATTGTTATCGAGTTTTAGAAGGAAAATTCCACCTGACCATGATCCGTAGACCATCCAAAGTTGGTTGTCATCATCAAAAAAGACACATGGGTCGATGCAGTTAGGCCAAAGATTACCCCACGCGGAAGTCTTATAACGGGAAGGTAGTTGTTCTTGCTCTCCAAGCACTATCTCAAGATCGGTCTCCTTAAAGTCTACACTCTTTCCCAAATAAGTCTGGCCATTGAATCCGCTGCTTATGATAGGCGCCTGATAAGAGAATGGTCCGGATGGACTGTCGGAAGTCAGCATCACGATAGTGGAGGCCCAATAATCGCCGTTTAGGGATATGTACATACACCATTTGCCCATATTAGGGTTGTAGATTACGTCAGGAGCCCACTGGTCGCCCGATATCCAATTGGCTTCTGTTGTAGGTTGGCGGTCGCCGACTTTTATGCCTGCGTAAGTGGCACAGTAAGCTCCGGCATCAAACGAACGTAGAGTTTCCGTAAAATTCTCTCCATTCCTTACTACTTTGACCGTATGCTCAGGAGATGATTTGAATTCCTGACTATAGCTTTTCGTATAGATTCCGGAACTGCCTATATTATTCAGGTTTATCAAGTCGGAAGTTTTAGCAAATCCGAGATGTGAACCCATTATATAATATGTGGCATCTGAAGGATTAAAATAGATTGAAGGATCGTGAATGCCAACTTCCTTATATGATTTGGAAGCCGACATAGAGGAAACTTCCTCGATGGTAAGATCTGTCCGGGCATATCCTGCTAAGGAGACAAGCCCTGCTAATAGGATGATAGGTCTTCGAAACATTTTATAAGATTGGGTATTATAGGTTTTCAGATGCAAAGATATTACAAAAGACTGACATGTGCAAGAGACTGACATTACATTTTTTAAGACAGACACAACAATTTCCAATGAACCTTTTGACAAGTGGGTTTGTTTAATGTGCAAAATCAAAACCTATAAACTATAATACACTTATGAAAGAACTTAAAGGAAGTAAGACCGAAGAATGTCTGAAGGCTGCGTTTGCAGGCGAATCTCAAGCATGCGTTAAATATTCATTCTATGCTAAGAAAGCAAAGAAAGACGGTTTCCAGCAGATTGGCGACATCTTCGAAGAGACATCCAAAAACGAACACACTCACGCAAAGCTCTGGTTTAAATATCTTCATGGAGGCGATGTGCCTGCAACCCCGGAAAATCTCGTAGACGCTGCAGCTGGCGAAGAATACGAATGGGAAGACATGTATAAGGATTTCGCTGCCATCGCACGCGAAGAGGGCTTCACTGAAATCGCAAAGAAATTTGAGATGGTAGGTGAAATCGAACGCACTCATATGGAACGTTACCGCACACTTCTGAAGAATATCGAAGATGGAATCGTATTCTCACGCGATGGCGACCGCATGTGGATGTGTCTGGAATGTGGCCATATCCACGTAGGCAAATCAGCTCCCAAGATCTGCCCTGTATGCAGCCATCCACAGGCTTACTTCGAGCTTCGCCCGGAGAATTATTGATAATATACTAAAATCTGATAAATATCGCAGGATTCTAAAGAGGAATCCTGCTTTTTTATTTATATTTTGATAATTTGAGAGTATAATTTCAAGCAGGATTTGCAAGATTGGATTTTTTTTTGTAATTTTGTGCCGTTTTTGAGCCGATAATATCATAAATCGAGTTCAAAGCAGTGAAAAATAACCAATTAATTCAAAAAAACGTATGAATCGTTACGAAACCGTTTTCATTTTAACTCCCGTTTTGTCTGA
>CAYNPB010000001.1:0-75372 GCA_964399005.1 uncultured Sangeribacter sp. | reverse complement strand
TCTTCTACGACTGCACCAACTATTACTTCGAGATAGAGGACAACGACCCGGTCGGTATTGACCCGAGGCATCCCAAGCGTCCGGAGGGGATAAGGCGCAGGGGCAAGTCCAAGGAGCACCGTCCCAACCCGATAGTGCAGATGGGGCTGCTGATGGACTCCGACGGCATCCCGCTGTCGTTCATCGTCTTCCCCGGCAATGGGTCCGAGCAGCCGTCGCTGCAGAGGATCGAGGAGATGGTGGCCGACAGGTTCGGGCTCAACGAGTTCATCATCAGCACGGATGCCGGGCTGTCGAGCGAGGACAACCGGCGCTACAACATGACCGAGGGACGTGAGTACATAGCTGTGCAGTCGCTTCCGAAGCTGGCGGAGGCAGACTGCGGGATGGCGCTTGACCCCCACGGCTGGCACATTGCCTTCCGTGACCGCGACAAGGACCCCATCGACCCGTCAGACCCGGGGCGCGACACCTTCTGCCTCACGGAAATAGACATGGAAGCCGAACGGCACACGAAATTCTACAAGGAGATAATAGTCAACAAGTGCATCAACGGCAGGAAGAGCACCGCACGCCCGGAGAGGGTGATCGTCACTTACTCGCATGACTTTGCGCTGTATCTCAGGCACAAGAGGGAGGAACGCAGGAAGGCCGCCGAGAAGATAGTCAGGAAGAAGCAGGCCAAGTCCAGGCAGTCGCAGAATGATCCGCGCAGGTATGTGGAGACCGTGTACGTCACCGATGACGGTGTCCCTGCGGAGCATGTGCTGATGGGCATCAACCTGGAGGCCATCGAGCAGGAGGAGCGCTTCGACGGCTTCTACGCCTACGGTACCTCACTCGATGACGATGCAGTGGATGTGCTGCGGGCACGCTCGTTCCACCATGAGATAGAGCACCTGTTCCGTACTACCAAGACCTTCCTTGACTCGCGTCCGGTATACCTCCAGCGATCCGACAGGATCCATGCGCACTTCCTCATTTGCTTCCTCGCCATGGTTATACTGAAGATCCTCCAGAAGAAGCTCGACATGCCCGGTGTGACAGTCGACCAGCTGATAGCAACCTTAAGGGGATTTAAGCTCGGACACATAAGGGGAGCTGGCTATATACCTTTGTTCGAACGCAATGAGATTACAGACAGGCTGCAGGACATAAATGGGATATGCGTTGACACCCAGATAATTAAGCAGAAGACCCTAAATGCCCTTTATAGAAATGTGTTAAAATAATGTTAAAATAGCAAACATATCACTAGTACCACAAAGCACATCGACGTAAGTCGGTGTGCTTTAGTGCGTTATGGGAGAAAGTGTCAAAGACGGAAAATTAATAAAAAATATGGAGTCGGCAACGATTTTTGGCATTTAATTTGTTCTTATTTATAGTGACGACATACATTTTGTATGCATTCATCGTAAATTATTATTGAAAAATGAAAGATAAGACTAAATATTCTCTCCCAACTCAGATAAAAATGCTGCTGGAAGCGGGTCGCTATAAAGACAGCTTCACCCTCATTCGCCGGCGCCTGACAGAAGTCCCGGTGACGGGTGCTTACAACAGAATCTCTCAATCTGAAAGCACCTACAAATATATGCTTGATTTTTTCGGCCGTGGCCTTGCAGACCCCGGCAGGGAGGCGATGCTCGCTGACATTCGTCACAATCTTTTGGAGATTGCTCAGCAGATCGAGAAGGAAGCTTCATCTACCGATTCTCCGGAAATTTATTTTTCCACCCTGAGAATGTGCCGTCTTCGTCCGGCTGACATAAAGGAATGTATAAAAAAGATCATTGAGCTAAAGGCGATGTCTGATCTTTCTTTATCTGCAGGAAAATATCCTGACTCCTTAATGGTTCAGATCGAAAATGAGGAAGAGAAGATTTTCAACCTCCTTTGGACAGCGGACTCTCTGTCAAAAGAGGATTACAAAGCTGTAGAAGATGCCATAAATCGTCAGACTCTCCCCTTTACAACCTCAGCTCTCGTGATTGCTGCTGCCGGACTTTCAGCTATGCGATATTACTCTGAGGATGCAATGCTAATGCTGATTTCACTTTCTAAGGTAGATGACCCACGAATATCTTCAAGGGCTCTTTCTTCTTTGGTTTTTGCACTAAGTAGATGGCCGAATGAAGTTGCCGACGACCGCCATATCCTGGCGGCTCTCGAGTCATTGCATGATATCGAAGGAATGCCGGAGAGGATCAGAAGCATAGTTAAGAATATAATTCGTACTCGCGACACGGAGCGAGTATCAAGAAAAATGCAACGTGAGGTGATTCCGGGTCTTATGCAGTTCGGCCCCGATATTATCCAGCGTCTTAAGAAATCCTCAGAAGAATCATCCTTTGCTGATCTTGAAGCTAATCCGGAATGGGAAGAACTTCTCAGCAAGTCAGGCTTGGAGGAAAAACTCCGCGAATTGACTGAGATGCAGATGGAAGGTGCAGATGTGATGATGGTGGCATTTTCAAATCTGAAGAATTTTCCTTTTTTCCGTACGGTACGAAATTGGTTTCTCCCCTTCACTGTTCAACATCCAATGCTGAGGTCTCTTCATTCAAATGATGAAGAGGGTGTGACGACAATGCTTGAGATGAGTGGCCTCATGTGTGACTCCGATAAATATTCTTTCTCATTTTCTCTGGCTTCCATGCCTGAAGCTCAGAGAAGCATGGTTCTCTCGCAGATGCGTGCGCAGACCGAACAGATGAAGGAACAAATCAAAGAGCTTAAGACACTCAAGGCTGGAGCTGAGTTTGAGAATAATCTTACGGGCTATCTTCGCGATCTTTTCCGTTTTCATCGTCTTTTCCCAAAGCATGCTGAGTTTTTCGACCCATTTGCAGAGGCACTTGACTTTACTTCCATTCCAATTGTGGCAGATATTATGGAGTCGGGTGATGATGTCTACCCTATCGCCGAGTTTTATTTCAAGCGAGGCTACTATGCAGATGCACTTCCTCTTCTTTATAAAGTAGCTTCTTCAGGCGACGCCTCGCATATTTGGGAAAAGATTGGATTCTCACTGGAGAAGACGAAAGAAGACTATCAGGAGGCTGTTGAGGCTTACATGAAAGCACAATTGTTCAATCCCGATAGCCGTTGGATTTCACGAAGACTCGGCATTTGCTTCCGACGTAATGGTGATTTCCGCAATGCAATTGAATATCTTGAGCAGGCGCGTCCGGAAAACGGAGAGTTCGACATAAGCCTATCCCTATTGATTGCTGATACATATGCTGATGCTGGCAGATGGGAAGAGGCGCTTAAAGAGCTATATAGGGTAGATTATGAGATGCCTGACAATCCAGATGTAGTGCGTAGGATTGCAAGATGCTCTTTCAGGGCAGGCGACATGGAAAAGGCTGATTCTCAATTAAAGCAGATTCCGAATATCGACCTCTCAGAAGAAGATTATCGCCTGATGGGACATATAGCTTTTCTGAAAAAGGACATGGCTGAAGCAAGCCGGCTCTATCGGCTGACAGTACGTCCTAACGACGAGAAGCGACTCTGGAAAAGTCAGATACTTGCTGATCTCGATATCCTGACATCTCTTGGTGCTTCCCGTACAGATATGCTTCTTCTCCTCGAATCATTAGCATACTCGCTCGAATAAGTATTTTCAGAATCGAATAAGAAAACTCAAAACAAAAGGAATCCCAATCGGGATTCCTTTTATAATTTTGCCATTCTGTTGATTTCTGTTCTGATTGATGTCACGGCCTCCTGCACATCTTTGGCATACTTGATTCTGTCCTGAACCGCCGTAATGCCATGAAGCACCGTGGCATGCCTTCTGTTGAGTTTTGCTCCAATTGCCGAGGAAGATAATCCCGTGAGATCATGGCAAAGATACATGATCACTTGTCGGGCATCAGCAATGTCTCTGACTCTGCTCTTGGTGAATATCACGTCGGGATTGAGCTTGTAATATTCTGCCGTCGCATCTACGATCATATCGAAGTTGATCGGCTTGGTGGTTGGCGCTGACTTGATGGTGTGTCGCATCACCTCTTTTGTCAGTTCGAGTGTCACCGGACAGTTGAGAGTGATAGATCTTGTGAGCAGACCCATTACTATACCTTCAAGTTCTCGCACACTTCCGGTGGCTCCGCTCGCTATGCAGTCGATGATATCGTCAGATAATGCCAACCCGTTTTTTTGTGCCTTAAACTTCAGTATATCCCTTCTTAATGCATAATCAGGTTTTGGAAGTTCCTCAGTCACGCCCCATTTGAAACGGTCGATAAGGCGATCTTCAAATCCGTCAAGCTCCATGGGCGGGCGGTCGCATGTGAATACGAGTTGCTTTCCATTGAGATGCATGTGGTTGAATATCGGGAAGAAAGTCTCTGCAGTCTTTGTCTTCCCCGCGATCTCCTGTAGGTCATCAAGGAGAAGGACATCTACTTCCTGCTGAAACCAGTTGATAAACACCGGAACTTTCTGATTCATGAAGGCATTCACATACATATTCTGGAATTGCCTCATTGGAAGGAAAAGAATCCTTGCCCGTGGATTTCTTTCTTTTATTCGGATTCCTATTGCCTGGATGAGATGAGTCTTTCCAACTCCCACCGATCCATATAGAAAGAAGGGGTTAAAATCTGATTTATTGGGATTCTCGGCAATATAATGAGCTATGGTATAGGGAAGCTTGTTGCTGTCGCCGATACAATAATTTTCAAAGGTATTGGCTGGATTTAGCTGAGGATTCACCTCCACGCTCTTTCCTTCAGACGATTTCATGAAGTCGGATGCCGGGCGCTGGATCGACTGCATGAATTTTGTGTCTACAGCGCTGCTGCGCATTGGGCTCGCATAATTGATAGCCGACTTTTTGTCGCCTCCAATCACTTCCACTTCATAGCCTAACTGCACAGAGGGTCCGAATTCTTTACGGAGCACACTCGATATCAACCCCAAGAATCTATCCTCATACTCTTCCATGAAGAATTTTGAGGGCAAAGCAAGTGTAAGCTTGTTGTCTTCATAGCGGATGGCCTTGGCTGGAGAAAACCATGTATTAAAATGATTATCCCCGACATTATCGTGGATAATATCGAGACATTTTTTCCATTTTGCTTTGTAATCTCCGTTCATATCTATATGTAGGTTTCTCCAGTTTCGCCTTGTTTTGCCGAAAACGATTGCAAAGATAAGATAAATTTTTCAAAAAATGAAACCTTTTTGGTACCTATTTTCACCTCTTTTTTTATCCCCTCTGATTTTCAGCTACCTATTTCATTTATTTAGAATGTGTCTAAATAATGTAATCTCATATAAAAAAGAGAGTCACATTGTGGCTCTCCCATTATTGTATTTCTATGTTTCAAAGTTGAGTTTCGGCTCAACTGATACTTAATCATTGATTACTCTCTTGCCTCCCACAAATCTTGAAGCATAATAGGGTTCGTGGCAGCTTGATACCGTGATTCCTTTAGATGTGGCTGCATGAATAAATGTGAAGTTTCCTTTTTCGTCAGATTCAACCACTATTCCGACGTGCCCTACTCCACCTTTTATACTGCGACCTTTGAAGAATACGAGGTCACCTTTTCTGAGATCCTTACGGTCGATCTTTTCTCCCTGATTATATTGATCGCGTGAAGAAGGAGATAGTGTATATCCAAACTGGCGGTAGACGTAGCTTGAAAAGCCTGAGCAGTCGAATGCATTCGGACCTTTGCTGCCTCTTGAATATCTCTTCCCCATATGGCTGCGTGCTTCTGAAAGAAGGTCGTTGAGAAGTTCTTCAGTCTCGAGGTTGATAGCCTTTGCGCTCTCGCGTGCTGCTATATCCTCTTCCACCATTTTGGAGATTGTGCTTTTGTCAAGTCCTATATTTTTTGCTGCTGCAAGCTGGTCCTTGTGTGCCTTGGCATGTGCAGTAGGTGTCTTGGCACTTGCTATTTGGGTCATTCCACAAAGCACGCACATTGCGAGCAGTATGTATATTCTTTTCATCATTGTCAGGTTTCTATCGTTTTTGATGTTGCAAAAATAATACATTTTTGTGACACCTGCAACTTAGTAAGCCTATTTTTCAATGATTTAATACTTAATTAATAAATTTTAACATTTATCCTTCTTTCTTCTTGTCACGACATTCGGTCGCGATAATCTTCATAAGTGAATTCTCTAAGCAATATAGGGTCTCCTTCTTTAGGCTTAAGCCATATAGATGGATGCTGTATGCCATTAAACATATTGGTTTTCACTGTAGTATAATGGTTCATGTCGCATAGTGTAAGGATGTCTCCGGCTTTAAGAGGCTCAGCGAAGTCCCAGTCTCCTACAAAGTCGCCGCTCAGGCATGAATTGCCACCAAGTCGGTAAGTGTGCCGCTCTTCATCACCAAAATGGGTGTCGCCGGTGCGAAGGTCGGAATTTTCCTTGTCGGGGAGTGCCTCCGCTATCACCGGTTTATATGGCATCTCCAGGCAATCAGGCATATGGCATGCAAAAGAAGCATCGATAATTGCGGTCTTTATCCCGGCATCTTCCACTACATCGAGCACTTTCGTTATTAGATCTCCCGTCTGCCACATGAAAGCACTCCCCGGCTCCATGATGATCTGCAGATTCGGGTATTCTTCATGAAGTTGTTTCATAAGGGATATGAGGAAATCTATATCATAACCTTTGCGCGTCATAAGATGTCCTCCTCCCATGTTCAGCCACTTCACATGAGGCAACAGATGTCCATATTGCTCCTTAAGCGCGTCAAGCACTTTTGCCAAGTCATGGCTGTCTGATTCGCAAAGCGCATGAAAATGTAGTCCCTCAATCCCTTCTGGAAGCCCTTCGGCAAGAGCTGACGCTGATTCGCCGAAGCGGGATCCAGGCACGCAAGGATTATAAATGTCGGTTTCAATCACACTGCAATGAGGATTGACTCTCAGTCCTGCACTAACCTGCTTATCAGGATGCGATGCGTTCCATTCATCAATCTGCGGTTTGAAGCGTCTAAATTGTGCAAGAGAATTAAATGTGATGTGGGTGCAACCTGCAAGAAACTTCGGAAAAGTCTCATCTGTATATACCGGACAGTAAGCGTGCACGTCCCGGCCCAGATAGTCTAACGAGAGCTGCATCTCATTGAGCGAGCTGGCAGTGCTTGAACTGAAATATCTTTTCACTATTGGAAATGTCTTCCAAAGGGCATTTGCTTTGAATGCCATTATTATCTTGACATAAGCTTCTTGCTCCACTCGGCGGAGTAGCTGGAGATTGCGTTCAATCCTGTCTTCGTAGACTATATAATAAGGTGTCTTGGGCATTGAGGTAGGAAGGAGTTAAGGGGTTGGGAGTTTTGGGTGTTTAGAGAGGTTAAGGGATTAGAAGTCGATTTTTCCTTTCTTGGCGGCTTCGAGCATCTTGGTGCCCGGCATCAGAAACACTTCGAGACGGCGGTTTTTGTTGCGGTTCTCGATAGAAGTGTTAGGCACAAGCGGTGCCTCATCGCCGAAGGCATAAGAAAATGTGAAGGAAGTGTCGGCACCCTGCTCGTCAAACCATGATGTCACTGCATCTACGCGGTCGGCTGTGATGTTATCCCTATATTGCATTGAGCCTGTGTTGTCGGTGTGCATGACGAAAAGCACACGAAACATGTCGGGATCCTTCATATATCTTTTAAGAGGATTGAGATATTTTGAAGCCCCTTCAGCCAATTCTGTTGAATTGGGAGCAAATAGTTCGCTTGCCGGAATTGTGATGAGTATCACTTCCTTTTTCCTATATGCCTCAATATTGCATTTCCCCTGCTTGGGTGAGAGGGGTCCGTTCATAAGTTTCTGACGAGCTTCAAGATCTTGGAATTTCCGGATAAGATCGGCTGCCTTAGGCTCTTTAGACAAGTCTACCGACTTTATCATTTGGGCAAAAGTCATATCTTCAAGGTTGTCTTGGGCAGATATGCAAAAGCCGGACACCCCGAGGAGCATGACGACGGATAATATTATTCTTCGAATCATAAACTTTATCAATTTAAATCAAGAAGACCATCCGGGAGGCGCATTGTGATGAGTTTCTTATCTTCATCCATACTTTCAATGAAATCCTCTGTCAGCGGAATATATACAGTGTTTCCTTCAGGTGTCTCTACGATAAACAATTCATTTTCAGTATTTGTGTCGATCTCTACTACATTTCCGATGACGCCGGAGTCTACATCTTCTATCGTATATCCTACAAGGTCATCATAGAGTGCATATTCCTCATCGTAGTTTTCGAGCATATATTCCTTAAGGCGTTCGCGGAGTGCATAGACGCTCTTGTTGACAAGCTTCTTTGCCTCTATTTCGCTGTCGATTCCTTCAAATTTCACGAGATATGAGAAGGAGCCTTTAGTCCTGACGCTTTCTGCATAGAATGGTACGTAAATGCCATCTATGTCAAGTATAGCCGGATTTCCTTCTTCAAGATACCCCGGGTCTATGTCGAGGAGCATATTGAGTTCCCCTTTCAGTGCGTGTGTCTTAAGCAATTTGCCTACCGACGTGATTTCTTCTTCAGTTATCATCAGTTTCTGAATATTTTTGCTCCAAGAGAGTTGAGGCGTTCATCTATTCGCTCATACCCTCTGTCGATCTGGTCAATGTTTTCTATTCTGCTTGTTCCCTTAGCCGACATTGCAGCCATGAGAAGTGCGATTCCAGCTCTGATGTCAGGGCTGACCATTCTGGCTGCTTTCAGCGAGTTGAACTTGCCACTTCCGATTACAGCCGCACGGTGAGGATCACATAATATAATACGCGCACCCATGTCGATAAGTTTATCTACAAAGAAGAGGCGACTCTCAAACATCTTCTGGTGGATCAGCACACTCCCTTTGGCCTGTGTCGCTGCTACAAGGAAAATGCTGAGAAGGTCGGGCGAAAGTCCCGGCCACGTCGCATCTGCGATAGTCATGATTGATCCGTCGATAAACGTTTCTATCTCATAAATATCCTTCTGATTGATGACAATGTCATCTCCTTTCACGGTCAGGTTGATTCCCAGGCGGGCGAAAGCATCCGGAATGATGCCCAAATCGCGCACTCCGACATTCTTTAGAGTGAGGTTGCTCCCTGTCATTGCTGCTATACCGATGAAACTCCCCACTTCTATCATATCAGGAAGCAGGCGATGATTAGCGCCCCAAAGCGAGTCAACTCCGGTGATAGTAAGCAGATTGCTGCCTATTCCCTCTATCTTCGCTCCCATCCTGACCAGCATTCGGCACAGCTGCTGCACATATGGTTCGCAGGCTGCATTATAGATTGTGGTCTTTCCCTTGGCCAAAACTGCTGCCATCACGAGATTGGCTGTGCCGGTGACGGATGCCTCGTCAAGAAGCATATACAAACCATTGAGACCTTTGGGAGCTGTGATATTATAGACTCTCTTAGAGGAATCGTAATCGAATTTTGCACCAAGCTTTTCAAGCCCTACAAGATGAGTGTCAAGGCGTCGGCGTCCGATTTTATCTCCACCGGGTTTGGGCAATACTGCCTCCCCAAATCTGGCTACCAACGGACCTATTATCATCACTGAGCCTCTCAGCGACTGCGCTTTCTTAAGAAACTCTTCTGTATGAAGAAACCCAAGGTTGACATTGTCAGCTTGAAATTCGCAAGTGTGGCGATCGAGATATGAAGTCTTGACTCCGAGATGAGTCATGAGGTCGACAAGATTATTGACATCGGCTATATCGGGCAGGTTTGATATCGTCACCTTCTCCGAAGTGAGCAGCGTGGCGCAAATCACTTGGAGAGCCTCATTTTTTGCTCCCTGAGGTTCGATTGACCCCTGAAGACGGCAACCGCCTTCCACAATGAATTCGCTCATATCTTTCAGAAGTTTTGCTTATTGTTTTTCTTCTTTCCTTGCTTTTGCTTGGTGGGCTGCTGCACTTCCTGGAAGTCATAGAGATAAATATCTCCAGGAAGAAGATCTATTTTACCGTCGCTTATGAATCTGAGGTCGTTTAGTACCTTTGCATCGCTGACCCCTTCCTTATTGTGAGCGAGCATGAGTTTCTTCATATGGTTGGCTATCACTCCAATCAGATTGAATCTTTCTTCAGAATCCTCCATATCAGCAACGGTGCGCACCATATCCTGGATGTGCTTACCATAATAGCGGAAGATAATATCGCGTGAATTGCTGTAAGGAATCGGGTTTGGAGTAGGATTCGTCTCTTCTGCCTGAATCACCTGCACAGGGAAATCTATGTCAAGTTCGAATCTCGACATAATGTTGATATGATCCCAGATTTTCTTCCTGTCATTGGGATCTTTTTTCAATGCAGGAAAAAGAATAGTCATTATGTCCGCTATAGCGTGCGCACAGCGGGTACGCTCTTCACGGTCAGGGATTGAAACGCAAAAATCTACGAGATTTTGGATATTTCGTCCGTATTCCGCAAGCAGAAGTGGCTCCATACCGGTATTGTATGGTATCATGTTAAGAACTTCAGGAGCAACCTGGGCCGCTCCTATTTCCTCAGTATTTATTTCGTATGTTATATCTTCCATATTCTTATTTACTTATGCATTATCTCAAAGCCCTTTCACATGGCTTTTCTTGGCTTCATATTCTTTAAGGTAATCCGGTACGCTATAGGCCACGTCAAGGAAATCGGATTCACGGAATGCTTTTTCTGCAAGCGCTGTCATGTCTGAAGCCTTCGGATTGACTCCATCGAGCCAATGATACCTCTCCCCTTTCAACACCTCTTTAGATTTTTCCGCCCCATCACCCATGAAATAGATCTCTCTATCTTCTGGAAGATTGCTATAGCTGCCAGTTTCGAGGATTAACGGTTGGGGTTTCATCAATGAGTCAAGGCGGAAATTATAGGCTGCCGTGTATACTTCCATCCTTCTGGCATCGATCATCGGTACGAGTATTTCATCTCCCTGCCAGTCTACATTGCGGAACATGGCTTTTACCGCAATTAATTTCAGTGTAGAGACTCCTATGAGTGGAACTTTAAGTGAAAAGCAGAGTCCTTTGGCCATAGATAGTCCGATGCGCAATCCTGTATAACTTCCAGGACCCATGCTGACTGCAACTGCATCAATCTTCCATTCCCTTCTTCGGGATTCCTTCACACATTCATCCACAAAAGGACCAATTGCCCTTGCATGATTCATCTCTGTATCATCTACACGGCTGAACTCTGCAAGTCCTTCGTGGATCAACGCCACGCTGCAGTATTTTCCTGATGTCTCTATTGCTAATATAGTGCTCATTTTCTTCTTAATTTGATTTGTTGCGCGCAGCGCATTCCGTCGATGGCTGCCGAGACTATGCCTCCGGCATATCCGGCTCCTTCTCCTGCCGGATATAATCCTTCGATATCTACATGTACAAGTGTTTCTTTATCACGAGGTATACGAACCGGACTTGACGTGCGCGACTCCAATCCTATGAGTATCGCTTCATTGGTAAGAAAACCCTTGGCCTTACGTCCGAAATCCTGAAATCCTTTCTTAAGTCGGGTTGCAATAAAGGGAGGTAGCAGTTTATCCATTCTTGCTTCGTAAAGTCCCGGAAGGTAGCTTGAAGGGGGAAGATTCTTGGAATCTTTCCCTTCTACAAAATCCTTCATTCTTTGTGCCGGCGCTACGATGCTCTCGTTAGATTCCGTATAAAACTTCTTTTCAAGGTCTTCCACCAAATCGAGCATCTCAAATTCTTTTCTGTCTCCATATTCGGGAAAGTCTCCGGGACGAAGCTCAACCACCATTCCCGAATTGGCCCAGATGCTGCTTCTGGCTGAGGCTGACATTCCATTGACCACCAATTCTTCAGGGCCGCTTCCGGCTGCGACCACTACTCCACCGGGACACATGCAGAAACTGTAGACACCTCTGCCATCGGCCTGAGTCACGAAATTATATTCAGCAGCCGGGAGCCAACGTCCTCTTCCTGCGGGATTATGATATTGAATCTGGTCAATAAGTCGCTGAGGATGTTCAAGACGTACGCCAATAGCGAGACCCTTTGCTTCCATCTTCACTCCATCGCGAGCAAGATTGCGGTAGACATCTCGTGCCGAATGGCCGGTGGCAAGGATCACTGCATCTCCCAATATCTGCTCTCCATCCGAGGTCTCGACGCCAATCACTTTTCCCTCTTCAATCAGAAGCCGGTCTACCCTTGTATGGAATCTTACCTCTCCCCCGGACTTTATAATGGTCTGGCGTATGCTTTTCATGATTCCGGGCAGACGGTCGCTTCCTATGTGTGGGTGAGAATCAATCAGGATGTTTTCATCCGCTCCATGCTGCACAAGGAGAGACAGCACTTCTGACGTATTACCTCTTTTTTTACTTCTGGTGAATAATTTTCCGTCGGAAAATGTTCCGGCGCCTCCTTCACCGAAGCAATAGTTTGATTCAGGATCAATTTGTCTTTCTCTGTTTAGCTTAGCTATATCAAGTCGGCGTGAATCCACATCCTTTCCTCTCTCAATGACGATTGGACGCATTCCGAGACGAAGGCATTCGAGCGCAGCAAAAAGTCCTGCCGGACCTGCACCCACTATTACGACTTGTTCCGAAGCCTCGGTGACATCCTGAAACTCCACAGGAACATATCCGGAAGAAACTTTCTTATCTTCTCCGGATGCTATCCTCACGGTAAGGTTGATGATTATGTCACGCTTACGAGCATCTACCGATCGCTTGACGATTCTCCAATCGTTAACTTTACAACCTGCTACTCCGAATACTTTTGGTGCAAGCAACTCGGGGGTTGAGGCTACTTCAGGAGATACTCTCAGTGAAATATCTTTTATCATTAGTTTTCCTTTTCACTATTCAAAAAAGGGAACAAAACCCACTTATGAATGTTTTCACTACAAAGTTAATAAATTTTTTTGGCACTTCATAAAATTTGAGTAATTTTGTAAGAAATGAAAGAGAATTGAAAGATATGAAAATTAATAATGATATAGGATGTCTGTTTGACCTTGATGGTGTATTGGTGGATAGCGAAAGAGTTTACACAAAAATATGGGAAGCTATAGAGAAGCAATGGCCTACCGGAATAGAAAATTTCCCTTACAAGATCAAAGGGACCACTCTTGAAGATATATTGGAAAGATATTTCCCGGAAGAAGTGAGACAGGATGTCTCAAATGAGCTGATTCGCCTTGAAGGAATGATGATCTATGAAGCTCTTCCGGGTGCAATTGGATTTTTAGATTCGTTGAAGAAGCAAGATATTCCAATTGCTTTAGTGACAAGTAGCAATGATCTGAAAATGGAGCATCTTTGGATGGATATGCCGGGATTTAAAAATTATTTCGATGTGATTATCACCGGCGATGAGGTGAAATGCTCTAAACCAAATCCTGAAGGCTACCTGGCTGCCGCCGCCGCATTGGGTGTCAATCCAAAGAGATGTGCCGTTTTCGAAGATTCTCTCCAGGGAGTGAAGGCGGGCAAAGCCGCCGGCGCATATGTAATTGGAATAGCCGGAACTCTAAAAGCTGAAGACATAGCTCCTTACAGTAATGTTGTGGTCAATGCTGTGGCAGACATTAATGTAGATAATCTTGAAGAGATTCTAAAATCAAGAGGATAATCTCATGCACAACTTCGAACCTCTCGCAGAACGCTTACGCCCCAATACCCTTGATGACTATATTGGGCAGAAACATCTTGTAGGAGAAGGGGGTATCATCCGCAATATGATCGAATCCGGGAAGATTAATTCCTTCATTCTCTGGGGCCCTCCCGGAGTTGGGAAAACTACCCTCGCTCGTATCATAGCCAACACCATTGATGCACCTTTCTATACTCTCAGTGCCGTGACTTCCGGTGTGAAAGATGTCCGCGACGTGATTGAAAAGTGCACAAGGGAGGCTTCAAGTATGTTTGCAAAGGCTCGTCCGATACTTTTCATCGATGAAATTCATCGGTTCAATAAGGCTCAGCAAGATTCCCTCTTGGGAGCGGTGGAAAAAGGGGTAGTCACTCTTATAGGAGCCACAACGGAGAATCCTTCTTTTGAAGTGATCCGTCCCCTTTTGAGCCGGGCTCAGGTGTACACTTTGAAATCGCTTGAGGAAGAGGATTTGCAGATTCTTCTTGACCGTGCCATAAAAAATGACAGGGTTCTTTCTAAAAGAAATGTTGAGGTAAAGTCTACCAAGGCTCTTTTCCGATTCGCGGGAGGCGATGCAAGAAAACTTCTTAATATCCTCGATCTTTTGGAACAGAGCGTGCCGGAAGACTCTCCTGTAGTGATCGATGATGAGTTTGTGACGAACTGTCTTCAGGTGAATCCTGCGGCCTATGACCGCAATGGCGAAATGCACTACGATATTATTTCTGCTTTCATTAAGTCGGTGCGTGGAAGTGATCCCGATGCTGCAATCTATTGGCTTGCCAGAATGGTAGCAGGAGGCGAAGATCCAAAGTTCATAGCTCGGCGGCTTGTTATTTTAGCTGCTGAGGACATAGGCCTTGCGAATCCTAATGCACTTTTGCTTGCCAATGCCACTTTCGATGCGCTGCAGAAAATCGGTTGGCCTGAAGGAAGAATAATATTGGCTGAATGCACTATTTACCTTGCCACATCTCCCAAGAGCAATTCCGCTTATCTTTCAATAGATAATGCCCTTGAAATGGTCCGGAAGACAGGAGATCTCCCCGTGCCATTGCATTTGCGTAATGCTCCTACTTCCCTTATGAAAGATATGGGATATGGACACGACTACAAGTATGCCCATGATTTTAAAAATCATTATGCAGCTCAGCAATATCTTCCAGATGCTTTGGTAGGTGCCAAGTTCTGGACCCCACAGCCAAATCCGGCCGAATCAAAGCTCGACGCATACATGAAGTCTCTAAGATCCAACGCATAAAGCTTAATCCAAAGTATAAGATCAAGCATAAGATTATGAAATAAGCTTTATGAATTGTACATTATGAATAATGAATTATCCATTATGAATTAAGCATTAACAATAGTGAATTATGAATTATGCATTATGAATTATGCATTAGCTATAGTGTGTTGATTCAAGAAGGAATGTGACATTGTAGCCTCTTGTCGGATGCTGAGAAAGACTCAAGATGAGACCTTGCTTCAAGAGCATCTGGCGTGACAACGAAAGTCCTATTCCCGAGCCTGTCTGTTTGGTTGTGAAAAAAGGTATGAAGATTTCTCTTGCTATGTCATCCGGAATCACATGGCCGTCGTTGCTGATCAGCAATGCAGATTTCTTATAATCATAATTGATTCCGATGGTCTTTGCATCTGCTTCAATTGCATTTTTTATCAGATTGATAAATACTTGGCGAAGCATTGACTCGTCTGCACGTATCGTTTTATCTTGCGGAACCTCTATTATCCATTTCAACTGACTATAGAGAGTCTCTATGCTTTGGCAAAATGAAAATAAAGGCATATCCTTTATTTTCGGATCCTGGAGTTGCGTCATTTTCCGATAGTTGCTCACAAATGTAGCCAATCCAGTGCTTGTCTCATATATAGCCTTAATTCCTTCTTCATAAGGTGTTCCTTTTATCTCTTCATTCGATAGATATGCCTGGCTTATGCTCTGAATAGGAGTTGTGGCGTTCATGATCTCATGTGTCAAAACCCGAGTAAGACGCTGCCACGATTCCACTTCATTGTGAGCCACGAGTTTTTCTATTTCATGCCCCATGTCATTGAGCGCATTTTGAAGGGCTTTTTCACCGAATAAGAGTCCTTTCGTAGGCAACCGGAAGGTGAAGTCACGATAACGCATGGCGTCGCGCATCATCCTCGCCCTGTCTCTCAAAAGACATTGGTGGCGATATACTCCGATTGCTAAGCCGACGATTATCGCAATGGCTATTGACGCAGCTATGATCATGGCTGATACTTTCTGTATAATGTCTGGCGAGTGATGCCGAGCAGTTCAGCTGCTCTGCTCATGTTGCCGTTGCATTTGTCTACCACTTTCTTCACATGTTCCTTTTCTATCTCCTCGAGAGTGGCTACATCCTTAGTCTTATCTACCGCATCTTTCAGCACTCGTATAAGTTCGTCATTATCCCAAGGCTTTGTCACGAAATCCGTTGCACCATTTTTAAGACCTCTGACAGCCAGCTTCACATCAGCGTATGCCGTCACTAAGACAACCGGAATGTCAGGATGCCTTTTCCGGATAGCTGACAACCATAATAATCCATCCTGTCCTGAATTGACGCCATGTGAGAAGTTCATATCGAGCAGTATGATATCAATCTTCTCTTGCCCTAATATCTTTATCAGAGTGTCGGGTGAAGAGAGTGTGAGTATGCGCTCGAAAACCTTATCAAGACATATTTTCACAGCTGTCAGGATAGCAGGATTATCATCAACTACAAGTATTGTGCAGTATTTCTGCGAATAATTCATATTTCTTTAGTGAAGGCTGTATAATACGATGCAAAATTAACGATTTTATTGGTTAAATCATGCTTTTCAAAGACATTTATTCTCTTTTTGATCAATCTGTATGAAAATCATACACTGTTTTGTATGATTTTCATCCAAACCGCTTTTTAAAGTTGGCCGATTCATTGTCTTTTATTGCCACAAGCATATCTTTGCAGAAAAAATAGACTGATGAGGAAATTATTATTGATATTCGTTTTGATGATAGCTTTCAATATGAAAGCGTCAGAAGCCGACACTCTACAGTTGAGTTTGCAAGATGTCATCACGCTCGCAAGAAAGCAATCTCCTTCAGCTCAGAGTGCAAGAAATACCTATCTTGCTGCTCATTGGAACTATCGGTATTATCGGGCAAACTATCTTCCTTCCGTCACTCTATCATCTTCCCCTTATATCAATAAGGAAATGAATAAGATAACTCAGTCTGACGGAAGCGCAAAGTTCATTAGGCAGGATCAGTTTGGCGCAGATCTTACTCTCAAGATAAATCAAAATATCAGCCTTACGGGAGGTAGCTTTTTCATTAAAAGTTCGTTCAACCGCCTTGATGAATTCCAAAATGGAACCACTGCCTACAGCACTCAACCCTTACTTATCGGATATGAACAGAGTCTTTTTGGTTATAATGCATTGAAATGGGATAGAAAGATCGAACCGATTCGCTATCGTGAAGCCAAGAAACAATATGCGGAGACTCTCGAGCTAATTTCAGCCAATGCCACAACCCATTTTTTCTCTTTAGCCGCTGCTCAGACTGAATTGGAAATGGCCCGACAGAATTTTGCTTCAGCTGATACCCTCTATCGGATGGCTCAGGGAAGATATGAAATTGGAACTATCACTGAAAATGAGATGCTTCAGTTGGAAATCAACCGTCTTAATGAAGAAACAAATGTGATGGATGCTGAAATTAATCTTAGAGAGGTCAGGCAAAGATTTCGCACTTTTCTTGCCTTGGAAGAAGATTCGGAATTAAGCCTAATCTTACCTGAAACAGTACCTGATTTTGAAGTCCACTTGGATAGAGCATTGCAATTGGCGATGGAAAATAGCCCTGATCCGGATTATTATAAGCGCATAGTGAAGGAAAGCGAGAGTAATCTTGCTTATGCCAAAGCCAATGCAAGGTTAAAAGCTGACTTATATGTCCAGTTCGGTCTCTCACAAACAGGCCCTGACTTAGGAAAGTCGTTTAGCAATCTAATGCATCAGGAATATGCAAGTATTTCTCTTTCCCTTCCGATATTGGATTGGGGAAGAGGCAGAGGAAAAGTGAAAGTAGCTAAATCCCAACTTGCTCTGACAAATACGGTCGCCGAACAAGGTATGAACGACTTCACGCGAAATATCGAGAAACTCGTCTTGCAATTTAATATGCAAGGACGGAAAGTAAATATAGCAGCCTTGACCGACAGCAGGGCTTCTCAGCGTCACTCGGTTGCGATGAAACTCTTTATTATGGGAAGGATCAGAATTCTCGACTTAATGACGGCTGTGACTGAACGCAATAATGCCAAACGCAATTTCATCAATACAATGCGAACCTACTGGACCCTTTATTACACCCTCCGAAGCATGACTTCTTACGATTTCGAAACCGGCCAACCACTTACCAAAGAAGAATTGCTACTTAATACCTAATTTCCAAATTATACATTCTAAATTCTAAATTAATATGGATATCCAATTAAAAAAGAAACCTTGGTTCATACGATATTTATCCTATATCATATTAGGAATTGCCTTTCTTTCTTTATCAGTATATGTCAGCATACTCGCATTCGGACCCCGTAGGTTGAAAATCGATGCAGAAGACTACAGTATAGCGAGAGTGGAAGAAATTCCATTTTTAGAATACTTGGATGTAGAAGGAATCGTTCACCCTATCCAGATTATTCAGATCAATGCATTGGAGAGTGGGTATGTAGAGCGAATTGTTGCAGAAGAAGGTGCAATGCTTGATGTAGGCGACACCATCCTTGTTCTGTCAAATATCTCCTTGCTTCGTACTATAGAGGATGAAGAAGCTGAATGGCAGAATCAGCAGCGCAACTATCAGGAGCAGGAGATAGAAATGGAGCAGCGCTCCATCACTTTGCGTCAGCAGGCTCTTGATGCAGAGCATCAGATGGCTTCGCTCGACAAGTCTTTGCAACAAAGCAGAGAGGAATTTCGTATGGGCATAAAGAGCAAGGCTGAATTGGAAGTGGCTGAAGAAGATTACAATTATCAGCATAAGAAAGCTGAACTTCAGATGAAGAGTCTACGGCATGACTCAGTGACTACTCTTCTGAAAAAGGAGATGGTGAAAGCTAATCGTGAGGCTTCCATACGAAAACTTGCACGTACTACGGAGCGAACTGCCAATCTTGTCGTTCGAACTCCCGTGGCAGGACAATTGAGTTTCTTGAATGTGACATTGGGTCAGCAGGTAGCTCCCGGCGCAAATATAGGAGAGATTAAGGTAATGACTGAATATAAGATTCGAGTGTCTCTTCCGGAATATTATATCGATCGGATTGTAACAGGGCTGCCTGCCAATATACAATATCAAAATGAAAAATTTCCGATGAAAATCAGTAAAGTCCTTCCGGAAGTCAAAGAACGTACTTTTACCTGCGATCTCCTATTTTCCGGCGACCGACCATCGAATGTCCGTCTCGGAAAGAGCTACCGTGTGCAAATCGAATTGGCACGCCCCGAAAAGAGTATGGTGATACCAAGAGGGGATTTCTATCAGTCTACCTCTGGACATTGGATCTACAAACTATCTTCCGACGGCAAGACTGCCTACAAGACTGAAATTGAGATAGGGCGTCAGAATCCGCAACAATATGAAGTCATCTCAGGACTGCAACCCGGCGACAGAATCCTCATAAGCGGCTACGATAAATTAGGCGACTCCGACATCCTCCTTCTAAAATAAAGATGCCTATTTATCCTTGTGCGATGATCGGAGACTCAAAAATATTAACCGAACAATTCTGAGTGTGACCCAAGTCGTACCAAACTAATGGTGTCACTATTTGGATCCATCCAAATCAGAAGGAAATCTCCTTCTATATGGCATTCCATATGTCCGCGATAATTCCCTGTGAGTGGATGAGGCCTGTTCTCCTCAGGAATTGGTTTATCATTCTTGAGCAATTCAAGTATATCGAATAATTTCTTTATTTTAGTTGGTTTTTTTCGATATCTCTTATAGTCCTTTTTATATTGGGAAGTTGGCTTAAGATTTTTCATAAGCCCATAGATTTTTCCATAGCTTCTATTGAAGATAAATCAAGAGGAGTGACATTATCCATGAGATCGCTTTCAGCCTCCTTCATTGCAGCAATGGTAGTTTTGTTGGGTTCATGGTATGCTGCGTCAAGAAGTAATGTCTCAACATAATTATTCAGACTTCTATTCTGACGTTTGGCAAGTTGCTTTAGTTTATCAATAAGCTCCACGGAGAGCCTAAAGCTCTGATTCTTTTTTAATGCAATATCCATAACTAATAATATTTTTCACTGATGTATAAACAACTTCATTGCAAAGATAATATATTTGTATTATAAATACAACAAATATAACTACAAAATTGATTTTTTTGACTCTAAATTCCACTTACGAATTGTTGGGTAAGCGAACAAAGTGTTTGTTGGATGAAAATCATACAGGAAGATGTATGATTTTCATCCAATCGTTATTCGGGAGATGCAATAGGCTTTGAAGTTAACGCTTATTCATGTATCTTTGCATCATCAAAAAAGGATTACGTTATGAACATGATTTTCCACAATCTTAAAGTTGCCATCCGCAACCTTATGAAGTATAAACTTCAGACCCTGATAAGCATACTTAGTATAGCTATAGGTATTGTTACTATATCATTAGCCCATTCTATACTAATCGGTTTTCGCTTGCCGGAAATATACAACGAACCCTACTATGATCGCAGTTTCAAGATAAGGTTTGAAACCGAAGATGGAGAGCCAAAGAAGATAGATAATGAATTGTTGCGTCTTCTTACTGAAGCAGGCGGCCTGAAGAATGCTGAAAGAATTGCAGTCCCTTCCGGATTTCGTGACTATCTTGAGGCTGAATTCCATTTACCCGACTCTACAATAAGGAAAGGACCGATTGGCGCCTCGATATTGGATCCGGAATATCCTAACTTTGCAGGCCTTAGATCAGCTATTACGGGGAAAAAGATCAGAGTCCTGAAAAGGGGCGAGGCTATTCTAAGCGAAAAATTGGCTAAATTGCTTTTTCAGGATAAGAATCCTATCGGTACAGTCCAGAATCTTACAAGCGAGAATCAGCCGTTTCCGGTGACAATAGTTGACGTTTATCGCAATCTTTCTATCAATGAATCACCTATGCAAAATGATATTTTCTATTATTGTGTAAGCGACGACATTGCAGATGACGAAATGGATGCGTTTCATGCCGGATGGATCAATGTAGAGGTGAAAAGGGGAAGTAATATCCGAGATCTGGAGAATGAAATAAATCAAAAAGTCAAGCCATTAGGATTGACAGGCTTGAAAGCAGAGATTTCGGACATATTTGATTCTGCCGATATCATATCTGCGGTAAGAACTCTCGTCTATATCATCAGTTCGCTCATTCTTATAGCTGCTATAATCGGCTTCTTACGGCTTCAGATTCAATTGTTTTGGATTCGCCGTCGGGAACTTTCACTACGCATTGTGAATGGTGCTTCCCTCTCAAAACTCTTTATCTTGCTCTTCTCAGAAGTTTTCATTACAATTTGCTTATCGGTCATCACAGCTGTGATTCTCGGCTTCTTGATGGAAGATTTCATCAATTCTTCATTTAGTCTACTCATGGAGAAACTTCCATTTGATATAAGGAATCTTTGGATCTATAGCCTGACCATAGGAGGCGCTTTGCTCATCATTTGCGGTGTGATAGTCTGGTTGACTCTGATCCGAATTTCCAAATCAGGAGAAGGTCTTGGCGCCAATATGCGCCGCAGAAGAAATCATTTCTTTCGCAATGTGATGTTAGGGATTCAAGTTGCTATCTGCAGTCTTTTTCTATGCTGTACTTTCATCTTGATTCGTGGAGGAAATGAAATGCTGAAAGCTTACAATATTCCTGACAACGACAACGAAATTAAGAACAGCACGATGCTTCTTTTATATGCTTCCGACCACCCGGATGAATTGTTGGAGGCAGTCAGAAATCTTCCGTCTCTAAAAGAGATGATAATGCTTTCAATGGGTTACTATCCCATCGAAAATGTTCTTGATAATCCGGAAGCAAAAGACAAATTAGATGGTCAGACTTATTTCCCTTTTTATTTCACCAACGATACTTCTTTTATCTCTTTCCTGCGTCCTGATTTAGAGTGGTTTAATAAGGATATAGATCGTAGCCGATGTTTGCTGGTCAGCAAAAAACTTTATTCTAAGTTGTCTCGTCTGGGATTGCTCAACGACAACTCCTTGACTGTCTCAATACACAACAAAGAACAGAAACGGCTTCTTACCTTGCCGATAGCCGGGCTGATAAATACCCTTCCATATGAAACGGAGAAGTTGACCTCTATAGCAATCACTCCTGATCTGAATGCATCCGAGGAAAGTTTTGTACTTGTTCCTAAAGCAGGGAAATCCAAATCACTTGCCAAAGATATTGATGCTGTTTTGCAGCGTCTTGAATCTGAGTCGATTACTCCATTATCCTTTAATATGAGGTTGAGACTTAGTCCTGAATCACTTTTAGTGTCTTCTGCCCGTACGGGTGGATATATATTGGGAATAATCAGCTTGATTATTTGCGCTATGAGTATCTTCAGTTCCATTACACTTGACACTCGTACAAGAAAGAAGGAAGTAGCAATCAGAAAAGTGAATGGCGCAAAAAACTACGATATATTCCGAATGTTTGGTAAACTGTATTTCATTTTGATAATTGTGACGTCTGTAATTGTGATCCCGGCAAGTGTTGTGTTCAATATAATTATAAGCGATATAGTCAAAACGATGATTCCAAACATAACACTCTCACCTGTAGGTCCTATCATTCTGGGACTTGTCGTAATCATACTTCTGATTTCCATTATTGTGGCGTGCCAAATCTACAGAATAATGAAGTCAGACCCATCAAAACTCATTGCCAAAGAATAAAATCGTTAACCCTACACCCCGAAAAATATGATCAAATTAGAAAATGTAAAGAAAGTCTTCCGTACTGAAGAAGTCGAGACTTGGGCTCTCCGTGAAGTGAATTTGGAAGTTAAAGAAGGAGAATTTGTAGCTATAATGGGTCCTTCCGGTTGCGGAAAATCCACACTTCTTAATATCCTTGGATTGCTTGATAACCCAACCGAAGGCAAATATACTCTTAATGGTAAAGATGTGAGCAAGCTAAAAGAAAACGACCGCACCGACATTAGAAAAGGGACAATTGGATTCGTTTTCCAGAGTTTCAACCTTATCGATGAACTCAATGTCTTTGAAAATATTGAGCTCCCACTCCTCTATATGAAGACTCCATCAAAAGAGCGTAAAAAGCGTATTGAGGAGGTGATGGATCGCATGTCGATTTCTCATCGTCGCAAGCATTTCCCAAATCAACTCTCTGGTGGGCAGCAGCAGAGAGTGGCGATCGCCCGTGCAGTTCTTCCCAATCCGAAAATTATTCTTGCGGACGAACCCACCGGAAACCTTGACTCAAAAAATGGCACGGAAGTGATGAATCTTCTAAGCGAGCTCAACAAAGAGGGCACTACAATCATCATGGTGACACACTCCCAACACGACGCCGCGTATGCGGATCGCATCATCAACCTCTACGACGGCCGGATAGTAGACCAACTCGACCTATAGTTTAGTAGATTGTGAGCTATTTGAAAAGGAATGTATTGAGAATCTATAGAAAATTAATAAATGATTTTAAATATTTTCTTCTGATTTTCGTATATTATAATATATACCCAAATCTATAAAAATATGAAAAAACTCTGCTTAGCCCTTTCGATAGCAGCCGGCATCAGTATCAATTTGTCCGCAGCAAACAAGACTGTGGACTACCCTATCATTAGCTATTCAAACACAAATATCCTTGATATAGCTCGTGTCGAACTGACGGATACCGCTACAATAGTGAAATTCGATGTTTCTTTCCGACCAAAAAACTGGATTAAACTTGAAGATGCAGTTGCTCTGAAAGCAAATGGAAAGAAATATGGTATTCGTTCTTCCCGAGATATAAAACTTGGAGAAAAACTGTGGATGCCCGAAAGCGGACGCACGTCATTTACCCTAATTTTCGATCCGCTTCCTCTCACTACTGAAAAATTCGATTTCTTAGAGGGTGACACTCCCGATGACTGGCAATTAGCTGACATTATTCTAAACGCTGATCAAAAGCCTTGGTCTCGTCCGGAAAATCTTCCTAAAGATATCCTTAAAGATTTCACTGATGGTCCTCTTCCCAAGCCAAGCCTGACCATCGGAGAATCTACCGTCAACGTTCATTTCCTGGGTGATCGTCCGGAATTTGCATCCAAGCTAAGCTTTATCATAGACGAGGCTTTATCCGGAAGTAAAGGTGCTGAAATGAAGTTTGATGAGAACGGAAATGCTACCGTAAAGTTTACTCAGTATGGTCCTGCTTCAGTTCAGATCATGGACAGGGAATACTATCTGCCGTATGCTAATTTCCATATAGAGCCGGGAGAAACTCTTGATTGCTATCTTGATGGTACAATCAGTGGATTTAAATCCATGCAACAACGAGGCAATATTGGAGTTCCGAGAGAATTATTTGTCATGCACAATGGGAAATTGAGCAATTTCGACCTCATGCTTTCCAAAGTAAATAAGGATTATTCTTCACATCTTTCAAAAGGTGAGAAAGTATTATACAGACTTGATCGTAAAAGTTATATGGCTGCCCTCAAAAGCGGTTATATTGAAGCTATGGATTCCATAAAGAATTCCAATCTTCCTGAGATGGAAAAGGCAAGTCAGATCATTTCATTGCGAAATTTCATTCTTGAGGCTGTAGCTCATCACAAGGAACTAATGAAATATCAATATCTGACATCTACAGGGAGGTGGAAAGAAGAATTTTCTTATGATTCAATCCCTGCCAATTTGACAGATGAAGATTTTAGGGAAGTAACCACATGGTTTGATGTCTCGGATCCACATTTGCTACTTGAAGGAAGTTATAATGGTCTTGGGATTACTGATTGGAATTCCTATGGTGTCAAAGGAGATTTGTCAAAATCTATCCGAATGCTAAATGAAGTAAGAGAAAAAGCAAATAATGCAAAACTCACAGAAGCTGATGTTGAAAAGATGTCTTCACTGTCAAATCCCTTCTTTGCTCAAGTAGCCGATTCTCTCTATGCTGAGATGAACAAGAAAATTTCTAAATTGGACGCTTCCATTACTCCTAAAGATGTACCGGATGTTGCAATCGATGAAATTTTCGATGCAATCGTTGGTCCCCATAAAGGTAAAGTCGTCGTTGTAGACTTGTGGAATACGTGGTGCGGGCCTTGCAGAAGGGCTATAAAGCAAAATGAACCTCTTAAGGATGGAGAATTGTCCTCCGATGATATTGTGTGGATCTATATTGCTGATGAATCATCCGATCATTTCCAATATCTTGAAATGATTCCGAAGATCAAGGGACTGCACTATAAATTGAGTCAAGAACAAATAGGCAATATAAGAGAAAGATTCAAAGTTGATGGCATCCCTTACTACATTCTTGTAGACCGTGAAGGAAATGCCACCGGACGTCCCGACCTCCGAGACCATTCAAAATATATAAAGGAAATCAAATCATTGCTCTGAACATTCATTCTTAGGTTTCATTACGAATCGTTAGGGTAATCAAATATTTTTGTTGGATGAGAATCATATAAAACTTTGTATGATTTTCATCCAATTTTTATTCTGAAGGTGTAAGATTCTTTGTAGTGAGCTATTATTCTTTTATCTTTGTATTCTCAATATACGGATTACAAGATGAATATGATACTGCATAATCTTAAAGTTGCTTGCCGCAACCTGATGAAGTACAAGCTTCAGACGATATTAAGTATCTTATGCATTGCAATAGGGATTGTGACCCTCGCATTTACACACTCTATTTTGCTCCTATATGAGCCATCTCCTATCAGCAATTCATTAAAAGAGATTGATCCTAAGGTATCTCTCTCTCCCACTATGCCCATTATTATGGGATGCCTTACTGTAATAGTTTTAATATTTGCAGTAGTAGGATTGCAAATACATAAGATAATGCGCACCGATCCCGCTAAAATCATCGCAAAAGAATAATGCAACCTCTTCTAAGGATCCATAGATAACCCAAAGCGGTGCAGATTTTTTTGTCTGCACCGCTTTTTGTTATCTTAGTTCTTCGCGAAGGAAGCGGGATGTCGGAGTGTCAAGCAGTGACATCTCTTCCGGAGTTCCGGAGGCTACCAATCGTCCTCCTTCTTTTCCACCTTCCGGTCCCATCTCAATCAGCCAATCTGCAGATTTGATTACATCCAAATTGTGCTCGATTACGACCATCGTATTCCCTTTGTCTACAAGTTTGTTGATGACACCAAGAAGCACCTTTATATCCTGAAAATGCAGACCCGTAGTGGGTTCGTCAAGAATAAAGAGAGTACGCCCGGTATCCTTCTTTGCCAGCTCAGTAGCAAGTTTCACCCGTTGGTTTTCACCTCCACTCAGAGTGCTCGACGGCTGACCAAGTTTGATATATCCAAGTCCAATCTCTTGAAGCACCTTGATCTTCTTCAGAATCGAAGGAACATTCTCAAAAAATTCTACGGCTTGATTTACTGTCATCTCCAAGACATCGGCAATGGATTTTCCCTTATATCTCACCTCCAGAGTCTCGCGATTGTATCTTTTACCGTGACATTCCTCACATGGCACAAGCACATCCGGAAGGAAATTCATCTCGATAGTACGATAACCATTTCCCTTGCAAGTCTCGCATCGGCCGCCACTCACATTAAAAGAGAATCTGCCCGGTTTGTAGCCTCGTATCTTCGACTCCGGAAGCTCCATAAATAGCTTGCGGATATCCGTAAAAACTCCTGTATATGTAGCAGGATTCGATCGAGGCGACCTTCCAAGAGGCGACTGATCCACAGTCACTACCTTATCTACATTCTCAATTCCTACAATCTCCCGGTATGGAAGAGGCGAAGTATTAGAACGATAAAATTTCTGACTCAAAATGGGCTGCAAAGTGCCATTGACAAGACTCGACTTTCCGGATCCAGAAACTCCTGTCACACAAATAAATTTCCCGAGGGGAAACTCCACATCTACATCTTTTAGATTGTGTCCGGTAGCCCCTTTGATTATAAGTGACGTCCCATTTCCACGGCGTCTCTCATTAGGAACATCTATAGCATTCTCTCCATTAAGATAAGTTGCAGTCAGCGTGTGTGTCTTCTTCATCTCAGAAGGAGTTCCCTGAAAAACTACATTTCCACCTTTACGCCCTGCGCCCGGACCGATATCCACAATATAGTCAGCCTCATTCATTATATCCTTGTCGTGCTCGACGACGATGATTGAATTGCCATTGTCTCTTAGCTGCTTCAGACTGTTGATCAGTCGCTCATTATCACGTTGGTGTAGTCCAATCGATGGTTCATCGAGAATATAAAGCACATTGACGAGTTGGCTGCCGATCTGGGTTGCCAGTCTAATACGCTGACTCTCACCGCCGGAGAGTGAAGAACTCGGACGGTTGAGTGAAAGATAATCAAGACCAACATCAAGAAGAAACTTCAATCGGGAACGAATCTCCTTCATGATCTCTACAGCTACCAATCGCCGCTGGCTGTCAACTCTATCTTCCAGCCCTTGCGTCCATTCATATAGTTCCTTTATGTCCATGGTGGCTACATCCGCGATGTTCTTGCCGTCGATGAAGTAGTGCAAGGAAATTTTATTGAGTCTCTGACCTCCACATTCCGGACAGACAGTTCTCGTATAGAACTGGTCGCTCCATTTCTTGGCCTCACTTCCAAAATCATCCGACTGCTGAGCTTCTATATATTTTACAAGTCCTTCATAATTCGATTCGTACGAATAGGTCTGAATGCTTGTGATTGCCAATCTGGCATCTGTACCATTAAGAATATCGTCAAGAGCCTCTTCTGAAAGATTCTTTATTGGAGTCTTAAGTGTAGCTCCATATAGTTTGCAGATTGCTTCAATCTGCATGAAGATCATACTGTTCTTATATTTCCCGAGTGGCACTATCCCTCCATCGTAGATTGATTTGTTTCGGTCAGGAATAATCTTGTCGACATCCACGATGTTCACTTCTCCCAAACCTTTGCATCTCCGGCAAGCTCCCTGCGGCGAGTTGAATGAGAAATTATGTGGTGCCGGTTCGGGATATGACAGACCATTTTCAGAATCCATCAGTAGCAGAGAGAAATGATGAAGTTGACCGGTCTCCATATCTATCACCATCATCTGCTTATCACCCTGCTTAAGAGCCTCTTCCACTGCTTTTTTCAGTCGGTCCTGCTCATTCTCCCTTACCTTCATTCGGTCTATTACAAGTTCGATGTCGTGGTTGCGGTAGCGGTCGGTCTTCATCCCGAAAGCAAGTTCTTTGAGTTCACCATCTACACGCACATTGAGGTATCCCTTTTTTCTAAGATTCTCAAACAATTCCTTATAATGACCTTTTCGGTTTCTCACAAGGGGGGCAAGCACATAAATCTTGCGGTCGGCAAAAGTCTTGCTGACCATCTCTACAATCTTCTCTTTTGTGTATTTCACCATCTGCTTGCCACTGATGTAGCTGCGAGGCTCACCAAGTCGCGCGAAGAGAAGACGGAAAAAGTCGTATATTTCCGTTGTAGTGCCTATTGTAGATCGGGGATTGTTGTTAGTTGTCTTCTGCTCAATACTTATGACTGGGTTTAGCCCGGTTATCTTATCTACATCAGGACGCTCCATGTTCCCAAGCAAATTTCGGGCATAGGCTGAAAACGTCTCTATATAGCGACGTTGGCCTTCGGCAAAAATAGTGTCGAAGGCAAGCGAAGATTTCCCACAACCGCTAAGTCCTGTGATGACACTTAGCGCGTTGTGGGGAATGGTTACATCTATATTTTTGAGGTTGTGGACCCGGGCACCGGAAACTTCGATGCGGTCCGCCGCCTTAATATCTTCATTCATATTTTATGGTGTGTTTTTCAATATTTATAACAAATATCATGCCATTATTGCTCATATTGTTCATTTCCTGATGTAGTGCCTGTCACTCCTACAAATTTCACAATATTTATGTCTCCACTCTTCTTATATTTCTTGCCATCTGTCCCTGTGGCTTCTATGACATAATAGAAGACTCCGGATTTCACTGTCTTTCCATGCACTTTCCCGTCCCAACCTTGATCCGGAGAAGTGAAATGGTAGACAAGATGACCTTGACGATCGAAGATGGAGCATTGGAATTTCAAAAGTGATTTGTATGCTACTTTCCACTCGTCGTTGACACCATCGCCATTTGGCGAAAAGGCATTCGGAATCTTAAGTTGGCTCTCTCCTATCGTCACTTCATATGTATCGCTGACATATTCACAGCTGCCATCTGCATTGCTCCCTATATAGCGCAAATAATGAGTCCCTTCGTCAAGGAAAGTATAGTCAAGGTCTTGGGTTGTGAATCGGAAATCGATATTTTCAAAATTAGGATCACGTGTCAGCTGCCATTCATTGTGAATCACTCCATCAGTCACATAAGCCTGAAAACTGATGTCGCATGGTGCCGACCCTCCAAGACCTTCGTTGTCACTGCTCCCAATCTGATTGCTTGCTTTCTCGGTGTCATCTGTCTCGTCGGAAGACGCACTGTGCTGAATGGCTTCTGTGTGGGCATCTACCGACGTCGGTTGCAAAGTCATTGTCTCGACAGATGTTTCTTGATTCCATGCCTTAAGAAACCGATCTCCTGTCACTTTGAACGTTGAAGCGCAATAGTTGGGAGGAGAGAGCCGATATTCAGATTGAAGGCTCTCAAAAGTCTTCATTGTAGTTACATCCTGAAAATACCCTTGTGTCGGGCCTTCTGCCCATTCCTGAGTAGTATATTCGATCGTGATTCCCTGATTTAGCGTCTTCTGTATTCCATTGATAGTGTAATATCTTATCGGATCTCCTGAGCCGGAGACATTGATTATCGACACGCCGCATTCTTGGTCAGGTGATGGTGAGGCCGATTGAAGTCTTAGCTGATGCGGAAGATAATCCGTGATCCAGAAACAATACCTTCTATCTCCATCCTCAATGATGTATCCTTTGTCTCCTTCAAGCTGGGCAAGAGTACTGGTGTTGCCCGATTGAGTGGACGCTGCCTCTTCTGCATGCCCACCCCCAAGATTTCCATATTGGAGCCAGTTGATTCGGTTGCCCGAAGAAGACGTATACGAAACAGAGACGCCCTGCACCGTATGGAGCACATATATCTTTTCGAGTCCTGTTGATTTTTCAGGAGTCTCTTCTATCACCTTAAGCGTATTGCCTGTGAAGCTTAGTGACTGGGAGAAAACGGACGCTGAAAACGCACCGGATGTCAATAATAAAAGCAATGTTTTCCGTATCATATTTCTATAACGGAAAACATTGCTTTTTAAGTATGAAACATGCAGTCTAAGCAAAAAGATTTGCAATGTTAAAGGCAATTACGGCCAATATCCATGCCAAGACAGTGTTATAGCACAGTGAGAAGAGTCCATATTTCCAGCTCCCCGTCTCTCTTATCGTAGCTGTGAGCGTAGCTATACATGGGAAATATAGCAAGACAAACACAAGGAAGGCTATGGCTGAGGCTGTCGTGAAGGGCGCTTTCCCGGTGAGTGGAGATGGTGTCTTAAGTCTTTCGCTAAGGGCTTCTGCATCGTCATCCCCTACATATAGCACACCCATTGTAGAGACAACTACCTCTTTAGCAGCCATGCCGGCTATAAGCGCCACACATGATTGCCACCCAAGTTCCATCGGACGGACTACCGGTTCACAGAATTTGCCGATATTGCCAAGTATCGAATGTTCTTGCTGGTAAGTGTGAAGCACAAGCTCCTGGATTTCTGCTTCGGTCTTATCTGCTTTCTCTTCCGAAGGCATTTCAGTTATAGTAGATTCAACGAAGGATTGAGGCACTTCTTCAAAAGTATATTGTGGGAAATACGACAATGCCCAAATAATAATTGAGGCTACTAATATCAGGCCACCCATCTTCTGCAGATATTGCTTGGCCTTCGACCACATGCTGCGCATCACTGCCTTATATGTTGGCACTCGATATGGCGGCAATTCCATGACGAAGGGTGTCTCGTCATCCTTAAACCAGAATTTTCTCAACATTTTAGCTGTCAGAATGGCCACTATTATTCCCAAAAGATATAATCCGAAGAAGGCCAATGCCCCATGATGAGGGAAGAACGCTCCTGCCAATAGCACATAAATGGGCAATCGGGCCGAGCATGACATAAATGGAAGAATCAGGATAGTGATCAGTCGGCTTGATCTGCTTTCGATGATGCGTGTCGACATTATAGCAGGAACATTGCATCCAAATCCTGTGACAAGGGGAATGAAACTTTTGCCGTGAAGCCCCATCTTATGCATTAGCTTATCCATGATAAACGCTACTCGTGCCATATAACCACTATCCTCCATAAAGGAAATGAAGAAGTAGAGTATAAGTATGTTAGGAAGGAATACTATGACTCCGCCTACTCCTCCGATGATGCCATCAAGCACCAGGTCTTTCAGTGGTCCGTCAGGCATAAATCGAGATGCCTGTTGTGAGATCCAGCCTACGAGGTCCTCGATCCATTCCATAGGATATGAACCCAGTTCAAAAGTGCACCAGAATATGAAAAACATGGCTGCGAGAAAGATCGGAAAACCAAATAGTTTGTTGGTCACCAATGCATCAATGATTTTCGTGGTCTTTTCCTCATGTACGAGGTTTCCTTCAAGTGTCTCAGCAAGCGCTCCCTGAATGAATCCATATTTATTTGCAGCTATTGCTGTCTGTACGTCTTCATTGATTTTCTGCTTTATTTCAGCGGCTACCCGGTCTCTATCATCTATTATCTTTTGGTAATCAGGTGTGTGTTTGATCAGCAGTTCCGCCTCCGGGTCGCCTTCCAACAGTTTTATGGCAAGATATCGTGTTGCGAAATGTGGGGGTACATCTGAATCGGCTTTCAAATCAGCTCTTAATACGTCAACCCCGGATTCTATCTCCGGACTCATCTTTACATGAATATGACGGATATCAGGATGTTTCATTTCGTATACCTCGATGACTGTATCGAGAAGTTCATGCACTCCCCTGCCGGTCGACGCTACAGTCGGAACGATAGGCACTCCAAGCATTGCGCCAAGCTCCTTATATTTCAGTGTGGCTCCGGATTTCTCCAGTTCGTCATACATGTTGAGGGCTATCACCATTGGACGGTTCATATCGATGAGTTCCGTTGTCATGTATAAGTTGCGTTCAAGATTCGAAGCCACTATCACATTGATCATGACATCCGGTGTCTCATCGCGAAGATAGCGCACCACATATTGCTCCTCAGGGCTGTAAGCCGAGAGGGAGTAAGTGCCGGGGAGGTCTACAATATTGATTCGATAGCCCTTGTAATTTAGATGGCCAGACTTTGCATCCACTGTCACACCGGCATAATTCCCTACATGCTCATTGGCTCCGCTCACTATGTTAAACAGAGAAGTCTTTCCGCAGTTTGGATTTCCAAGAAGAGCTACATTGATGATCTTGTCGTGTCTTACTGCATGAGACGCATTCTCATCATGAAGGGCTGTGGCTTTTTTCTCCGCCTTGTCGGCATCCGGTTCATGCTCATGCCATTCTTGTACAGGCATGATCTCAATCATTGAGGCCTCATTGCGGCGAAGTGACACCTCATAATCCATCAGGGCATATTTCACAGGATCCATAAGAGGAGCATTCAGCATACAGGTCACTTCCCGGCCGCGAACAAACCCTATCTCCATCACCCTTTTTCGGAAAGCACCATGTCCGAGTATCTTGGTAATAACGCCGGTTTCACCCGGCTGAAGGTCAACTAATCTCATTTTTCAGCTTTGCTTAGAAGAAGTTTATGTGCTTCTTATATAGATTGATTCTAAATTGCTTTATATAGAATGATTCTAAATTACTGCAAAATTACAAAAAAAAATTAAAACAGGCAACTCCCACCAGAGTATTGCCTGCTTTCTTACCAATTTTGTTTAATGCTTAAAGAATCCTTCATAAGATAAGTCTTCATCAATTTCCGGCCAATGAATGCCAAAATATGAGAGCCTAAAATTTTTGCGTTGTGTCTCAGTCGAAGAAGCTAATCTGTGAAAATCACAAAAATCTTCTTTTGCTTTTCTTCCATCAAGCAATTCTATCCAAACAGATTCATTCTCAATCCAAACTTTAGCTACCTGAGTCTTATTCATTATTTATCCCCTTTTTTAAAGAACTCTTTCCATCGTTCTGCTATTATTTCTTTATTTTCCTCTATTATGGATTCAATGAGTCTAAGTTCATTTTTCTTAAATCCAAAATTTTCAACTAAAATAAGTGTTTCTATATTATATTTTGCTTCAGCATCTCCCTTGCTGACATGAACATGCATAGGATCATGTTCATTCGACCAAAAAAAGAAGCGGAAGCCAAATATATAGAATAATGTAGGCATATATTAAGTGTATAGAGATTAAAATATATAAAAACCTATAAAAAAATTGCTAATTTAATTAAAATTAGCAATTTATTATCTTGTGGAGCATATCGGACTCGAACCGACCACCTCTTGACTGCCAGTCAAACGCTCTAGCCAGATGAGCTAATGCCCCCTCAGAAGTTTATCTTCGTCGCAAATTTAGGTATTTTTTTTCACTCTTCCAAATTTTAATCCAATTTTTGTTAAAAAAATCACCCACCCGCTTTCAAAACGGATGGGTGAAGCACTTTATTCGCAACTTTTCAAATTAAATTTAGTTCTTGGTAGTAAGTCCTGAGCTTTTCACGGAGCCGCCTGAGGAGGCATTTTGTCGAAGTGAATTGGCTTTTCCTGCCAATTTGATTTTTGCTCCGCTCGATGCATTCGCTTTAATATCTCCTCCTGAGATTCCTTCAATGTAGATGGTCGCTGCACTGGAAGCTTTGGCAGTGATGTCAGAAGACTTGATGGAAGATATCTTGATAGACGCTGCGCTGGATGCCTCCGCATCTAACTCTCCTTTCATATTCCCTACATTTATTGAGGATGCACTCGACAGGTCTGCTTCAAGATTACCAATCAGATTTTCAATATCTACAGAAGCTGAACTTGACAAATCAACTTCCATATTACTGCAGGTCACTTTTCCGGCATCAAACGAAGCAGCACTGCTTAGATCCAGTTCAAAATCGCCATTCACGTTAAGATCTCCGTTTACGGTCACATTCGCAGCAGACGACAAGTCAACTTCTTTTAGCACATTGCTTGAAACGCGAACTATGGATGGTCCTTTTATCTTCACATTCATCGTTCCGTCGTTGTTGGCATAATATGCCTTAAGAGTATTGTTCTTTACTTCAACTTTCAGGAATTTCTCAGCAGACGGGGTCGTAGCTATATCTGCTGTTCCCTTATTTGCTCCTTGTGTAAAGATTACTTTGATTCCTTGTGAAGCTTCTATCTCGTTAAAATTTCCGATTTTAACCGTTTTCTTTACTGTCGCTTTCGCTTCATTCCCTTCAATGCTGACATTGGAATTAGCTATCCCATTCATTGCACATCCTGAAATGAGCAAAGTGGCTGATAATACCAATCCTGTTGTTAATGTTGATATGTTCATAATCATTAGTTTTTAGATTCTATAGAAGAGACGTTTCTAATTAATGAAATGTGACAAAAAGAAGAAAAAAAACTCTTCTGTGATACTTTGATATATCAATGTTGAGATGTCAAATAATTGGCATACATTTCTTTGAGCTGATCCGGACTCACTTCGAGAACTGCAAGTCGAGAAAAGAAAAGCTCACTTTCTTCACCAAGCAAATTGTCAAGTCTCATTTTCCTTATTGTATCAACTGCGTTTTCAGCTACAAAGAAGCCAAGACCACGCTTATTAAATATCACTCCTTGTCGTTCAAGTATTTCGAATGCACGGGCTGCCGTAGCCGGATTCACTTGCTGAGTCACTGCATATTCCCTTACACTTGGGATTCTTTCCAGTTTTCTATACTCATCAAGCAGGATCCGATCACATATCTGATCGGCAAGCCTTACATAGATAGGTCGATTATCTGTTTGTATCATATTATATTTGCTACTTTGTCATAAATCGCTGGATGATCTGAGTATTCCTATAGCGAATCCAAGCAAAAATCCAGCATGCTATATTGAGGGCTGCCAGTAGGCCAAGTCCTGACCACTTCAGTAGGCTAACATGGTTGCTCCAAAAGAAGAAGAATGAATACCATGAAATATCAGCGGAAGATAGGAAAATCATTAGCACAGCTCCGACCCATTCCACCATCATGACCGCAACCCATGTCTTGATCCAAGAAAGTTTTGGCCAAAGCGAACTTCCTAAAGCATAGAGTGAATTTCCAAATAATGCCAACAGTATGAAGGCGGCAATCACATATCCCGAAAACTCTATTGTGAGGAACTCAAAAAGACCCTTGAATATCATTTGTCCTCCACCAAATGATAATTGGCATACCACGATACCGAAAAGCAGTCCTATCGTAAGTCCAAGAGTGCCTCCTACAAAGTATATCAGGAATCGAAGCATAAACTTTTCTGTCTGGGAGGCCGGAAGCATCAGTGCCGATATTCTTTTGCGTTTAGAACTTAAATTATTAAAGGTCAAGGACCCAAGTATAGTCATTCCTATGCTGAATACCCAAACTGAAATGCTTGAATATATTGCAGCATAGGTGTGTTGCTTGGTTTCAATGGCATCTTCCACTATTCTTCCGGTCATGTTTTTCATCTGTTCCAGACTGTTCATGTCTATGATAGCTGGAATGCTTACGAGAAGTGCCAAAGCCACAAATATTCCAAGTCCACCAATTATCAACTTCAGATAGTTGCTCCTGTTGATTATAAAGTCAGCTTTCATTAAGGCTCCGAAGCGCTGAGATGAAAACGATTTGTTACTGTTTATTATGCTTGTTTCCATGTTTGTATATCATTTTTTATTAGCGGCGAGAATAGATATAGTTGAAGAGAGCTTCAAGATTCACCTCAGTTTCCGGTTGGTCGGGAGTGCGCATTTTCATATATGCATATCCTCCCATTACCGGCTCGCTCCATATGATGCCATTTTCCGGCAACACCGGTGCAAGTCCAAACATAAACTTCTCCTGCAAGCCGGCTATCGATTCGTCGAGCTGTATTCCTTGATTATTCATGATGGTGACATGATCGAGAAGCTGGTCCAAATCCCTGACCTGATGGGTAGAGATTATGATAGTTCTTTCATCGTTCATAGTCTTCACAACCGCTTTTCTGAATTCGCTCTTACCAGGAATGTCAAGTCCGTTGGTTGGCTCATCCATCAGAAGCACCGGGGTGTGACATGCAAGTGCAAATGCAAGGAAAGCCTTCTTCCTCTGCCCCATTGAGAGTGAACCAAGATGAATATCACGGGATAGATTGAAATGAAATAACGCCTCATTCAGAGATTCCTCTGAAAAGTTAGGATAAAACGGAGCGTATGCCTCTATGTATGCCTGAAGAGAGATAGATGGAACGTCGAACTCTTCAGGCACAAGAAAGATCTGACTGAGAAACTCAGGATTCCTACTCCAGGGATTGTAGCCATTTACATCCACTTCCCCTTTAGTGGCCTTAAGCAGTCCTGAGATCAGATAGAGGAGTGTGCTTTTGCCGGCACCATTGGCACCCAATAATCCTACTATTTTACCGGAAGAGAGATTCATGCTGAAGTCAGCGATTGAGTCTGTCTTGCTTCCCGTGTAGCGATAGGAGACATTTTTAAGTGAAATCATAATCTTTATCTTTAATAACAACCTTTAATTTAATTGTAGTGGTGTATTAGTGTAGTAATACACTGCAAAATTATGATAAAATTTTTATTCCTCCAAATTTTTCCTCATTTTTTTTGAAAAATATTGTTGTTTTTTCTGAAAAGCGCAAGAAATCACATATAAATAGAGATTTTTTTCGTATTTTTGTACCGATGAAAAGAATTGGAATCTTAAGTGATACCCATGGATGTTGGGACGACAGGTTTGCAGAGCATTTCAAAGATTGCGATGAAGTCTGGCATGCCGGTGATATTGGTGACTATACTATTATAGAGCGTCTGCAAGACATTGTACCGGTAGTAAGAGCTGTATCCGGAAATATAGATCATGGCATGGTACGCCGCAAATGCAACGAACTTGAGATCTTTGATGTCGAAGGCGTTAGAGTTCTCCTTACTCATATAGGGGGCTATCCCGGAAAATGGAACAAAGGAATGAAGTCTCTGCTGCGTGAAAATCATGCCGGGCTTATGGTAGACGGTCATTCCCACATTCTTAAAGTGATTTATGACAAGGAGCTGCAATTGCTTCATATTAATCCTGGAGCTGCCGGAATATTCGGATGGCATAGCGTACGAACTCTTGTAAAGTTAGTGATCGACGGCTCAGACATGCGTGATTGCGAAGTAATAGAACTTGCTCGTCCATCTAAAAAGTGTCTATAAATAATAAGTGCCGATGAGATTATCATCGGCACTTATACTTAGGAAGTCTTTTTGACTTTTCAATATGTGCATTTATTTCTTTATGAGGCGAAGTGCAGCCCAATGATCACCTTCTTCTGTCGCTTTATCAAGTCTGAATCCTAAAGGCTCAGCTGCTGCCATTACTATTGGTATGTCTGCAGTATAGAAACCGCTAAGTAGCAGTACTCCCCCGCTTTTTATCTTTTCAGCATATTTGCCTATGTCAGCAGTGATGACGTTGCGGTTGATATTGGCAAGAAAAATATCAGCAATCTCACACTTTTCTAATGCGGAGGCATCTCCACATATGAAATCAATTGCCTGGCTATTGAGGGAGGCATTCTCGACTGCATTCTCAAAAGCTCCCGGATCAATTTCTATGCCTGTCACATTGCCGGCTCCCCTCATCTTGCAGAGGATGGCAAGAATGCCGGTGCCAGTCCCCATATCGATGATCTCTTTTCCCTCTATCTCTTTTAGATCGAGCACGAAGCGCATCATCTGAGAAGTGGTTGCGTGATGACCGGTCCCGAAAGCCATCTTCGGATCGATCAGTATATCATATCGGGCAGAGGGCACATCCTTATGAAAAGAGGAATGCACCACGCATTCACCGGCTATCACGATAGGTTGGAAATAATGCTTTTCCCACTCTTCGTTCCAATTCTGACTCTCTACAAATTCGGACTTGAATGTGATTTCTACCTCCATGGGGAAATCTTTCAAGATCTCCTCAATTGCATCTTCAGAAAAATATGAAGCTTGAACATAGGCAGTCAGTCCTGTTTCATCAGGCTCGAAACTTTCAAATCCTATATCTGCTAAAAATGCAGCCAAAAGGTCGGTAACGTCGTCCGAACAAGGGCTGCACTCAAATCTTACTTTATAATAGTTCATTACTTCTTCTTTTTGAAAAAGGAGAACACCTTTCGCGCTGTGCCTAACGCTGAAATTCCCATCATTATATAATCAGTATAATTCAGGCCTCGCATGATTTTCATCGGAAGTGTTCCAAGTCGCGCAGCTGCCTTCAGTGATCCATCCGGAGCAAAAGGATTGCGGTCTTTCAAGGAGTCTACCTGCTCAAGAATCTTTGCCTTGGCAAATTCTTTCCTGACAGCGATTAATGCACGATGATGACGTATCTCATCAAGCGTAAAACCATTGAACTGCGGAGTGTCGTCCGTCTGCTTGACAATTTTGTCGCTGTTTGATCGCTTTATCTCTTCCATATCTTTGTTCAATGATTATTTCAAAAGCACCCGTGTCAGCATTTTCGCAATAGGGTTCATTATTAACTGTTCCTTGAAGAAATACACCAAAGCCATCAGAAGAAGCATCACTCCGCCTGACGCCAGGAATGACAATGCCGGGCCCATGAAGAGTCCGAAAGTATAGGCCAGACTTATGCCAAATAGAATCAAGGCTGCAATGCCGAGTAGCAAGCATACTGCTCCGGCTACAGCTGCACCAGCGAGGATAGTTATCTTTTCGGCTGCAGTGAGTTTGGCATACTCCAATTCAAGAGTAGCCCAGTCTTTCGACCGGGCTATTATACTCTTTATCTCATCTAAGAGGGTTGTCTTGTTACTCATTTAATCGCTTTCAATTTTGCGACGGGGAGCATTAATCCTCTCCGGTAAGTTCTGCCACGAGTGCATCTACTTCCTCGTCGCTGATTTTAATGCCCTTTCTTTTAAGGATACGTATGATACGGCTGCGTACTTCCTCTCCTTTTTCAGGAGCAAAGAGTATAGCTGCACCGCAGCCTACGATGGCTCCGCCAAGAAATGCATAAAGAATATTCAGAGCTTTCATATGAATTTTTTATTTACGTTGCGCAAATCCTTCAGAATATTTTTTTCTGATAAGTGTGCGAAACTGAGTTATTTTTTAAAGACTCTTCTCAATCTGATCCTCAATTTCATCAGCGAGCTCTTCGAGTTCGTTCCCTTTGAGCTTGATACCCTTTTCTTTGAGAATCTTCATGATTTTTTTACGAGTATTTTCTCCCTTTTCAGGAGCTACGAGCAGACCAACTGCTGCGCCTGCGATTGCACCGCCTACTACGGCACAAATGATGTGCATTGCTTTCATAATTATTTTAGTTTTTAGTTTTGTCTTTATTATTACAACAAACTAACTGCCGTTTGGATTAATCCGGCTTGAAAAAACTCAAAATTATTATGTATTGACCTATTTGACAGCAAGCATTGTAGCATTTGCTGCCGCTTTATATGCCATTAGGCCATCTTGCGACAATTCTATAGTCTGCCATCCACCGTCAGGAAGTGGAACTGACACGTGAGTTGCATCTACAAAAGTCATGAGCGGGATTTCTTTTTCATCAGTCTGCAAGCTCCAGGTTTGGGTGTCCTGTGCAAAGTCAAGGCGCACGGTCTCTCCGGTTGTTTCCAGTGTGACATCATATCCTTTGCCATCACATTTCACGAGATATCTTCCATGATCCGTGTCAATGGCCTTAGTTGAAGCTACCATAGGGTTGTCGCCGCTCCAGAATTCTATTGTGTTCAGCACGAGAAGGTCAGCAAGTCCACATACTTCATACACCGGAAGTATCCAAAAGGCTACAAACACTATTTCATTGACGAATTTATTCGACACCTGATCATTCCATGAATAAAGATTTCTTGTCAATGCAAATTTTCCCATGCAAGAAGTCATGGAGCCACAAAGTAGAGCCGCAACTGCGGCTGTAAGGAAAAGTTTTTTCATTCTTAGTTAGATAGAAATGTATGGTCAAATTCTTGTATATATAATAATATTATATGATTTTCTGATTGAAAAACGCAATATTATTATATAAGAAAAACACTATACGGCTAATCATTGTTTTGAGAATCTACATAAATGCTACCTGATATTGTCACTCTTAGTACCAAACAACCAGATTACAGATACAGACACAATCCGAGCCGGAGCTACGTCCCTTTGCAATTATTATCTATGCGGTAAGCCCTTATGGGGTTTAATAGGGATGGACGCTTGCACCGGCCCGAAGTTGCCTGAGTGTTATATACAAAAGTTATTTCTATCGTCTATGTAAAAAAGATTTTCTTGTTTTGTCTATAAAACGTCTCCTCTTCCATAAAGGTTTGACACGTTCACATACTTTAACGTAATTGCGGAATACTTGGTCGAAAAGGCATATTTTACCGATTTTTTAACAAAAGCGTCACATATTGTAACAGATTTTTTATTAATTTTGCGTTAAAAATATGGTTATGATGACAAGACGATTAGTTTCGTTCGCTATACTCCTGATATTTCTACTGGCAAGTCCTCTTTTTCAGGCTGCCGCCAAAGATAAGGATAAAGATAAGATTACTATAGTTCTCGACCCCGGACATGGCGGCAAGGATTTTGGCGCATGTGAAAATGGCGCGAGGGAAAAAGATATAAATCTTGCTGTCGCTAAGAAGTTGCAGGAGTTGATTGAGAAAGAACTGAAAGATGAAGTGAAAGTAGTGATGACCCGCTCTTCAGATGTATATCTCACACTTCAGCAACGTGCCGATGTGGCAAATCATGAAGGAGGAGATCTTTTCATGTCGATTCATGTCAATTCAATTGATAAGAAATCACGTGGCAGGCAGTCGGTGCAAGGAAGCTCGGTCTATGTGCTCGGTCTTCATCGTGATCAAGACAATATGAAGGTTGCGATGAGGGAAAACGCCGTAATCGAGATGGAAAGCGATTATAAGGAAAAATACTCCGGATTCGATCCTTCAAAAGATGAAAGCTACATTATTTTTGAAATGGCTCAGAAAAGAAACCTCGGAGAAAGCATTCGTGTGGCCAGCGATGCTCAGAATGCATTGGTGGATTCAGCCGGCAGAGCCAACCGAGGTGTGCGTCAGGCCGGATTCTGGGTTCTTTGGGCCACTTCAATGCCTGCTGTGCTCGTGGAGCTCGACTTCATCTGCAATCCTGAATCCGTGAAATTTATGACTTCGGAAAAAGGTGAAAATAAGCTCGCAGCTTCACTCTTGACTCCAATAAAAAAATTTGTTGAAAGAAGAAAATAAAATTTAATTGTTATAGATATGGAGAGGCAGTCGTGCCAGCTCTTGGAATAACCACAAAGATTATATAATATGAAAAAGATATTCAACAGGGAATTTGTAATAGGTCTCTCAGTAATCGTCGCTATAGTCATACTCATTTTCGGTATCGACTATCTAAAAGGTATCAATCTTTTCAGGCCTGCTCATTATTATCTGGCTTATTACGATAATGTCGATGAACTCACTGTCTCTTCTCCGGTACTTATCAACGGATATAAAGTAGGTCAAGTAAGGGAGGTGAACTTCAATTACACCAAGCCTGGTAAGGTTGAGGTCGTCCTTGCACTTGACAAAAACCTCAAGCTCCCTGTTGGCACAAGAGCTGATATAGGTACTACTCTTCTGAGCGGCGCCAGAATCGAACTTGCTATGGGTAAAGGACCGGAGCTTTTACCTTCCGGAAGTGAACTGTCTACCGGAGTGAAGGAAGGGCTTATGACATCCGTTCAAGATGGGCTTATGCCTGCCATAACCGGTATTCTTCCCAAAGTTGATTCGCTTCTTTATAATCTCAACCTCCTGGTTGCTGATCCTGCTCTCTCAGCTTCTATAGGCAGACTCGACGGCATCACCGACAATCTCCTTGCCACTACTAAGGGGCTTAATTCCACTATGAATAATCAGGTGCCACGTCTGGCTAATAATACAGTCAAGATCTCTCAGTCGCTCGACACTATTGTCGGCAATCTCGGTGTGCTATCTTACCAATTGAAATCTCTTCCAATTAATGCTACCGTTAACAATGTCAATGAGCTGACTGCAAATCTTTCACAGTTCTCACGTCAACTCAACGATAAGAATTCTACATTGGGTCTGCTCACAAGCGATCCGGAACTCTACAATAAGCTAAACCGTGTCTCTGCTGACATCGATTCACTGATTCTCGACATCAAGAAGAATCCAAAACGCTATATCAGCATTAAGCTGCTTTAAGCATCTTATTAGCATAAAGCTCTTTCGGTCTAATTGTGAAACAGGTTTTCTATCGCTATAATCCCGACACTGACAATTTCGAACGCCACTACCCTACCTTAAGGACTCGGCTTGCATCAATCGGCAGGTATCTTGCAGTAGGCACGGTGATCGGAATAGGAGTATATGTAGCTTTATATTTCATTTTTGACACTCCGACCGAACAAAACCTTAAGTCAGAGAATAGCAAACTGAAATCTCAATACGCAATTCTTGAAAAGCGCCTCGACAATTCAATCAAGGTGATGGAGGATATCCGAAACAGAGATGATAATTTCTATCGCGTGATGATGCAGATGGATCCTCTAAGCAGCAAAGAAAGATTGTCAGGTCTTGAGAGTGAAACGCGCCTTGAAAATTTAGGTCACCTTAACGATGCTGAACTCGTGAGCAGGATGAATCGGTCTATGGATCTTCTTGAACACCAGATTTATTCCCAATCTGTATCTTTCGACCAATTGCGAGAGGCTGCAGGAGAGCAAAAGGAAAAGATTGCTCGCATTCCTTCAGTTATGCCTATCAATATTAAAGACTATACGATGTCTTCCGGTTATGGCTATCGCCGCGACCCTATCTATGGAACTGCAAAATTCCACGAGGGGCTTGATTTTGCTGCCGCTACCGGTACTCCCGTTTTTGCTACTGCTGACGCGGTTGTGGAAGTGGCTGAACGTAAGGATGCATATGGCAATTGTATAGATCTTAATCATGGCTATAATTACGTCACAAGATATGCACATTTGAGTCAGATTCTTGTCAAACCCGGACAGCATGTCAAGAGGGGGGAAATGATTGGAAAAGTTGGCTCTACCGGCAAGTCTACAGGTAGCCATTTGCATTATGAAGTGCGGTTTAAGGGCGAACCTCAGAATCCTGTGCACTACTATTTTATGGACCTCACTCCGCAGCAGTATATAGATATGATTCAGCTTGCTGAAAATTCAGGTCACGTCATGGACTAAATAATTTGAAGGGATGGATGAGTTTAATAAGAAATACTATAAAATCAGGGATGTAGCCGACTTTCTCAATGTCCCTCAGGCTACTCTGAGATATTGGGAGACGGAATTTCCTGAGATTTCACCTTCAAGGACGCCTTCAGGCCTCCGGCAATATACTCCATCCGATATAGAAACTCTTCGTATCATTCACTACCTTCTGAAGACGAAAGGTCTTAAGATGGAAGCAGCCAAGATGCAGTTCCGTCAAAATCGCAATAACATTTCAAAGAAACTTAAAGTAATAAGCGAATTGCAGAGCCTTAGAAGTGAACTTGAAGTGATGCTGATGTCGCTCACCAAGCGAAGATGATCAGCTAAAGATTAGAATTATAATAGGCGGGATTGCCGGTGACATTCTCTCCTACGAATGAAGGAATTGCATATTCTTCGTCAGGGGTTGATAGTTCGATTTCAGCTGTCACCAACCCTGCATGGCTTCCAAAAAATTCATCTACCTCCCATGTGTGGCCTTCATAAGGCACAATGTGCCTTATTTTCTCCAGTATTGGAGGGATGCACATGTTCAAAAGCTGCTCAGCATCCTCTATCGGAATCTCATATTCAAATTCCTTCCTTATTGCTCCGGTGTTTTTCCCTTTGATTGTAAGAAATCCTCTGTCTCCCTTTATGCGCACTCTCACGGTCCTTTCAGGATCTTTGCTCAAATATCCTTGCGAGATACGTAATGATTCTCTTGAAAGACCTCTAAAAGAGTCGTTTTTGACTAAATATTTATACTCTATCTCCAATGCCATGACAAAAACGGATATTTTTTATTAATTTTGTAGCCTGAAACTTCATCAATGTTTCATTGTGCAAAATTAATGAATTCAATCTATATCCACAACATATCTCATTCAAAAGTCATCTCGTTGCTGCTCAAATCATCGATGTGGGTAAGCCTCATCATTTCGATAATGGCTATAGCTATATGCACTTACGGACAAGGACAGCAGGTAAAAGTCGACACTGCTGTGTTTCTTCGTGAGGCAAGGGAACTCCAGGAACTGCTTGTGAGGCCGGGGAAAGAGAAATACTCCTCAAAAGATAATCCAGCCGTAGCGCTTGTGACTTCTATCAGAAAGAATCACAAGAAAGGAGATCCTCGATTGCAGGATAATTATAGCTATGATCAATATGACAAAATTACTCTTGGATTGCTTGACTTCGACGAATCCGACCTAAAGAAGCACCCTGAGTTAAAAGACTATATTGACACTACAGCTTATGGACAACGCCAAATGATTAAGGTGCTTCTCAACGAACAAGCCTCCACTACTCTTTATTCAGATCGAGGAAAAGACAAAAAAATCGTTGGAAGAGGACGCTCTTCGCAAGGCGTAAGCGAAATGTTCGATACGGGAAATATTGAAGTAGTCCTTAATGATTTGCTTCGGGAAATTAATATCTATGACAATGATATCACAATCCTTAACAATAGATTCCCAAGTCCGCTTTCGGTCAATGGAAACTTGCATTATAAATATTTCATCACAGATACGCTTGATGTAGATGGCATTCGGTGTGTCCAGCTCACTTTCATGCCTAAAAACGCTTCGGATTATGCTTTCTCAGGCAATCTCTTTGTAGAAGTCGGCGATACCACCGGATTCATAAAAAAAGTATTCATGAAAGTTCCAAGAACTGTCAATCTCAACTTCATCGATAATCTTTATGTAGAGCAACTGTATGAAAAGGATAGCACAGGTCGTCGTCATAAGCTTTCGGATCGGTTAAATCTTGATATATGTTTGGTTAAGGGCACTCAACGTTTCACAGTAGGTCGCAATACTATATTTGATAATTTTTCTGACTTGCTACGTGCCGATCTGCTGGATGCCTATGATGCAGTTGGCCCATACGTAGAGATTGGATCTCCAGATGGAAAAAGCGTGGGTTTGCTCGAGGAGATGAGAGAAGGGTCGCTGTCGGATGCAGAGAATAATATGGATACTTTCATGGCGAAGATGCGCAAATATCCTTTTTTCTATTGGGGTGAGAAAATACTTGTGGTTCTTGTCAATGGATATATCAAGACCGGGAAAAAGAGTAAATTCGATTTTGGCCCTATCAATACCTTTATAAGTGCGAATCCTATTGAGAAAGTCAGGATTCGTGTAGGTGGAATGACAACTGCAAATTTATCTCCACATTGGTTTGCACGAGGATATATAGCCTATGGCACTCATGATCGGAAATGGAAATATAAAGGTGAGCTCGAATATTCTTTCAATAAGAAGAAATATCATAGCCGTGAATATCCCGTCAATAGCATTCGCGCCACTCATATGTATGATCTCGATATGATAGGCCAACATTATCATTTCACAAATCCAGACAACGTCTTCCTCAGCCTGAAACGCAAGAAAGATATGCTTGTCACCTATCGTCAACTTTCCAGACTCGAATATGGAATTGAATTGCCAAGAGATTTGTCTTTTTCATTTTGGGGTGAACATATTAAGCAAAATGATTCACCGTGGCTACCCTTCATCACCGGAACCGGTGTTCACGTTCCTCATTATCGACGCACTTCTATTGGTGTCTCTGTTAGGTTTGCACCGGGTGAGAAGTTTATCCAAGGGCAGGAAAGTCGAATGTCTGTCAATCGGGAAGCCCCGGTCTTTCTGTTTTCACAAGAATGGGGTCCGAAAGGGATTAAAGGATGCCACTACAGTGTTTGCAAAACGGAACTCTCCGCATGGAACCGCTTTTGGTTTTCTTCATTCGGTTACTTGGACGCGTTGCTTAAAGGTGGCATCATCTGGAGTCAAGTTCCATTTACTGAGCTATTATGGCCCAATGCCAACCTGAGCTATACCATACAGCCTGAATCATACTCTCTAATGAATCCTATGGAGTATGCTATGGATAGATATGCTTCATGCGACCTCACTTATTGGGGAAATGGGGTGTTGTTCAATCGCATACCGATAATAAAGTCGGCAGGTCTTCGAGAAGTTGTGGATTTCAAATGTCTATGGGGTACATTGAGCGATAAAAACAATCCGAATATTCATAAGAATCTTTTCATGTTTCCCCAAGATGCAGATTCCCAAATCATGGGAAGCACCCCCTATATGGAGATAAGTGCAGGAATAGATAATATTTTCAAAATTCTTAGGGTTGATTATGTATGGCGACTCAGTTATCTTGACCGTCCGGGGATTGACAAGTCGGGACTAAGAGTGGCCCTTCACTTTAAATTTTAGACCATGAGATTAAAGATAATAGACGAAGGAGTGATCAAGTATGGGGAGATGCTGGCTAAGCAAAGAGAATGTTTTTCCCGTATGGTAGACTCAAAAAAGAAAGGACTTCCGATTGATACGGAATATATCTTCATGTTGGAGCATTTGCCTGTGATCACACTCGGCAAACATGCTAAAATTGCCAATGTACTTCTCGCAGAAGAAGATTTATTGAGTAGAGGAATTGAGCTTCATAAAATAGAAAGAGGTGGAGATGTCACATATCATGGACCTGGGCAACTCGTGGTTTACCCCATTCTTGATTTGGAAGCTCATCATCTGGGAGTAAGAAGTTATGTGGAGATGATTGAGGAGGCCGTAATCTTGACTTTGGCAGATTTTGGTATTAAGGGTCAACGAGTTGAGGGCGCAAGTGGTGTCTGGATTGATGCGGGCACAGATCGGGAGCGTAAAATTTGTGCTCTTGGAGTAAAATGCAGCCGGTATGTGACGATGCACGGACTCGCTCTCAACGTCAATACAAATCTTGATGGCTTTCGGATGATCAATCCTTGTGGGTTTATCGACAAAGGTGTAACTTCTATGGCTGCCGAACTTCATAAAGAAGTGGATATTAATAAAGTGAAGGATATCATTGCCAATAATTTTAAATTGTTGCTTGGATATGACCACTAAAAAATGCATTTTTTTGTGAAAATATTTGGTCAGTTGAAAAAAAAGCATTAATTTTGCATCGTCAAAAAGGGAAACATCCCTGACAATGCCTTGTGGTGTAATGGTAGCACACCGGATTCTGGTTCCGCCATTATAGATTCGAGAGAGTTCGAGTCTTTCCACAAATCTGAAAATACAATGCCTTGTGGTGTAATGGTAGCACACCGGATTCTGGTTCCGTTTGTGAGAGTTCGAGTCTTTCCAAGGCAACTTTTATTCCTCCGATACTTATCGGAGGTTTTTTGTTTCCCCTTTTCCCCTCATGCTTGTCAAAAATTTTGTAGAATAAAAAAAATTGCTTAATTTTGTAGCTCAATACAGCAACAATTAACAAAGTTCCATATGGCACACTTGAATTTTCTCGGAATGGGCGTGGCTCTTGTCACTCCGTTTACTCAAAATAAAGAAATTGATTTTCCTGCCCTAAAAAGAGTTATCGACCATGTCGCCGACAATGGTGCTGACTTTCTTGTTGTACTTGGTACTACCGGTGAAACTCCTGCTCTCTCTGCAAAAGAGAAAACTGATATCAAAAACTTTGTTAGGGATCAGACTGAAGGTAGAATCCCTCTCGTCATCGGCATTGGCGGCAATAATACTGCTGAAATTGTCGAGCAATTAAAGACAGAGGATTTATCAGGCTATTCGGCTATCCTGTCGGTTGTACCCCCTTATAATAAACCATCACAAGATGGTATTTTCTATCATTTCAAGGCGGTTGCAGAAGCTTCTCCCCTTCCGGTCATACTATACAATGTTCCCGGACGAACTGGTGTCAATATGACAGCAGACACTACACTCAGGCTTGCTCATGAGGTGCCCGGCATCATTGGCGTGAAGGAGGCTTCCGGCGATATACACCAGATTCAGAGACTCCTGCGCGAAAAACCTGACTCCTTCGTAGTCTTAAGTGGCGACGATGGGTTAACATATCCTCTAATGGCTCTTGGAGCACAAGGAGTCATTTCAGTTCTCGGCAACGCTTATCCTAAAGAATTCTCGGATATGGTCCACCTTTGTCTGGAAGGCAACTATATCGAGGCTGTTGACTATCATTTTAAATTCCGCGACATCACTCGCCTTCTTTTCGCTGATGGAAATCCTGCAGGTGTAAAATGTGTCATGCATGATATGGGACTTATTGAAAACGAGCTCCGACTCCCTCTCGTCCCCGTGAGTGATGCCACCGCTTCTCAAATACTCTATTGGGTGAATATTCTCAAATGATAGATAAAGCCACAGTACAAAAAATCACTGATGCCGCTGATATTGTGGAAGTGGTCAGTGATTACGTGCACCTTATAAAGCGAGGCAGAAATTACGTTGGTCTGTGTCCGTTCCATAATGAGAAGACTCCATCTTTTTCTGTCAATTCGGTAAGAAATTTCTGCTACTGCTTTTCTTGCAAAAAAGGGGGATCTCCTGTCAATTTCATCATGGAAAAAGAGGGTCTCTCCTATCATGATGCTTTGCTTCATCTTGCCGCTAAATACAATATCAAGGTTGAAGAAAAAGAACTCACCGACGATGAGCGTCGCCAACTCAATGAGCGAGAATCTCTTCTTCTTGCCAATGAATGGGCGGTCAAGAAGATGGAGAAGGATCTCCGATCTACTGAAGAGGGGCGATCCGTCGGCCTGCAATATCTTTATCAGAGAGGAGTGACAGACGAGGCCATAAAGAAATTCCGCCTTGGATATAATCTTGACAGCGGACATTCATTGGCCGACGCAGCTAAGCTGGATGCTATGGACTTAAAAAGCCTTGCGGATGTCGGTGTGCTTGGTGAATCTCAAAAAATGCCGGGTTCCTACTACGACCGATTTCGTGGTCGTGTCATCTTCCCGGTGTTGAATCCATCAGGTAAAGTCGTAGCTCTTGGTGGACGAGACCTTAAAGGGTCAATGGCCAAGTATATAAACTCCCCGGAATCATCAATCTATAAGAAAAGCAACGAACTTTACGGTATTTATCAGGCAAAAAGCGAAATTGCCAAGCAGGACAATTGCTATCTCGTCGAGGGATATATGGATGTGATCGGTATGTGGCAATCCGGTATGGAGAATGTAGTAGCATCTTCCGGAACAGCTCTCACTGATGGTCAGATTGCAATGATCCATCGCTTCACCAACAATATAACCTTGATTTATGACGGTGATGCTGCCGGCATAAAAGCATCACTGCGTGGTATCGACATGCTCCTTGCCCACAAAATGAACGTCAAGGTGCTTTTGCTTCCTGATGGCCATGATCCTGATTCTTTCGCCCGGGAGAACACTCCGGAAAAATTCCGTGAATATGTAAAAAATCATGCCACTGACATTATACGGTTTAAAGCGCAAGTTCTTCTAAAGGATGTAGGCAACGACCCGCAGAAACGTGTGGCGGCAATTGAGAGCGTAGTGCAGTCTCTTGCTCATATTCCGGATAAGGTGAAACGCAATGTCTATATTCAGGAATGTAGCCGTATCCTTGGAGTAAAGGAAGAAGTCATTGAAAGCGCTGTTGAGAAGTCAAGAGGCGAAGTCGTGCAGCGACAAGTCCGCCAGCGTCAAGAAAACGAAATAGAACGTCTGGAAGAAAGCGAGAGTAATCCCCAGCCCGACATTTCTCGTCAGACACGCCCTTCCAAAAGTCGAGACATTGCGGAGATGTATCCATATTATCCATTTGAGCGCAATGTGATATTTCATTGTGTCAGATATGGTATTCTTGATTTCTGCGAGGTTGAGTTTGAAGATGGCAGTCATGATATGATCAATGTCGCTGAGTTTGTGGCAGAGGAGATTGAGGCTGACAATATCTGGTTTTCTTTTCCCGCTTTCGCAAAGACCTTCAATCGGATTCTTGATTTGAAAGAAGATTTCATTAAGGAAAATGCCGGTTTTCTGCAGGGGCTTGAAAAGGAACGAAAGGAGATGCTAAAGGCAGGATATGATGAGATTGCTGCCAAGGATCTGAATATGGAAGAAATCAGACGTGCAGAGCGTCTGCTTGAAGATAGAGTCGATGAAGAATTGGCTCGTCGTAAATTTGAGTTCGCGCGATATTTTGTAGAGCAGAATCTATCAAGCCACCACGACGACGACGTGCGTCGCACGGTAAATGAGGCTATAAATGATGAGCAACCTCTCAGCAACATATATATCCGCAATAATCCTGTAAGTGAAAGGAAAATGGAAGTGGATCGTATGAGAGTTCTTGTTCCCCGTGGAGTCCTTGAATGGAAAAACGAGATGCTCAATCAGATGATTCGCGCCAAAATGAAGCAACTCGATAGCATGATAGGACGCTCCACGCCTGAAGAGGAGCAGAAGATTCTCATGGAGACTCAAGCTCTGATGGAGAAAAGAGGACAGCTCGGCAAAGTGATGGGCGAACGCATAATCGGAAAAAAAATCTGAGTATTATGTAAGTTTTCAGACTTTCATGCGTCTAAAGAAATAAAAGTGTTTTATTTTACATACGATGAATATTCTTGAAGTTGACAACCTGACAAAATGTTTCGGATCGCTGAAAGCACTCGACAATGTCAGTTTTGGAATACGCGAGGGTTCCATTTGCGGCATCCTCGGTCCTAATGGTGCAGGAAAGACTACTTTGCTGCGTATTATCAATGGCATTATGACGATCGACTCCGGAAGCGTCAAGATTCTGGGTGAAGATGCCTCGATAGAAGCATCCCGCAATATTGGATATATGCCTGAAGAGCGAGGTCTTTACGACACAATGAGAATGTCTGACCAGATCATGTATTTCGGTCAGCTCAAAGGTGGCGATCCCAAGCGTCTTCGCGTTGTGATGAATGAATATCTCGAGATGTTCAATCTCAAAGGTCAAGAACGCCGCCGCCTCAAGGAGCTTTCCAAGGGTAATCAGCAGAAAGTGCAGATTATATGCACTCTTGTCCATGAGCCTAAACTTGTGATCCTTGATGAGCCATTTAGTGGTTTTGACCCTCTGAATGGTCAGATCCTTCAGCAGATCCTCGAGCGTCTCCGTGAGAAAGGTTCTACCATAATACTGAGTTCCCACAATATGCCGGCTATTGAGGAAATGTGTAGCGACATCGTTCTTGTCGACCATGGTCATCTGCTCGTGGCTGATTCCATGACCAACGTCAAAGAGAAGCACAAGGATAATTCAATCCTTCTGACTACTTCCACCGAACTTTCTTGTCCCCTGCTGCTTGCCGGAGGAGCTGTCACAGAGATCGAAAAGGTCGATAATCTCAACTGGCGTCGTGGGTATGCTTATCGGTTGAGAAGGAATCTTTCCTCTACCAACAATGACGTGCTTGATGCTGTGGCTATGCAAAGCCAGATATTGCATTTTGAAGAGGCTCTCCCCTCTCTAAAGGATATTTTTATCTCATATACTTCTCATGCCAATGCCCCGACTCCCAATCCGGCACCCGGAGCAAATATCTCCAATTCTAATTCGCAAGAAAATACAGCTCTATGAATAAGTTAAGACTCATAATACTAAATGAATATAAGACTGCTGTAGGAAGCAAGTCTTTTTGGATCATGACTTTTGTCGTTCCGCTTCTTATGGTTGGATTCGGAGTCGTGATGGGATTCGTGATGAGTGATTCCTCATCATACATGTCGGTGATGGACTCTATCAACGACAAGACCGGCTTGACTCCGGAAGAGGATAGCATGACGGCAGCCAAGGCTGTCGCTATGTTGACCGGTGTGCTTCTTACTATGGCAATGATGGTCTGCGGAGGTCAGATTATGCAAATGGTGCGTCAGGAGAAGACCAACCGTATAATGGAGTTTCTTGCCACTTGCGTCCCCGGCAGGACAATGCTTACAGCAAAGATCATTAGTGTGGCTCTCATCGGATTGACCCAACTTCTTCTTTGGGGAGCATGTTTCGTGCTCTTTGGCATCGGATTCGTTATTGTTCTCGACGTGTCAATCCCTTGGGGCTATCTGCTGCATCCTCTCGTTTGGAAAACCATCACATGGTCGCTCCTGTATTTTGCCGGAGGCTTCATGATGTTCAGCTCTCTCTTTGCTGCGTGTGGTGCTCTGACCGACAGCAACAATGAAAATCAGCAATACATGACCATTCTGATGATGTTTGTGCTTGCCTCAATGTATATCGGCATGTATGCTGTAGATCATCCTATGTCAGTAATGGCTCAGGTATGTGCTTATTTCCCGCTTACCTCCCCTACTGTCGGAGCTGTCAATGCCATCACCGGAGAAGTTCCGGTTTGGAATAGCATCCTGTCGTTGGTTGTGCTTTATGTTTGTGCATATGGCGCGATAATCTTAGGCGGTAAGATCTATGCTTCTTCCATGCTCCTGAGGGGGGCTTCTCTCACTCCTAAGGCTATAATTGCTTTTATCAAGGCTAAATAAACAATTTTTCCCATCTGAAAAGGTCCTTCTCCGGTTGCATGGAGAAGGACTTTCTTTTGTTAAAAAAGAATAAAGAAACTCCAGAAGGGGGCAAATCTGTTAAAACACTATTGTGAATTTGATATTTTTTGATTAATTTTGCAATATGAGACAGAATGTGGCATTTGCCCTCTGCCCTTAAAAACTATGACACCATGATCAATAACTGGAATTATCAACCACTTACCCGTCAGGAGCAAGAGAAAGCCGATTCTCTTCTTCCCGTCTGCGGAGGCTTGGCTCCCGTGGCGGAGCTCCTTATGCGTCGTGGTGTCAATACTCCTGAAGAAGCCAACGGCTTCTTCTCTCCTTCTCTTGATGACTTGCACGATCCTTTCCTGATGCCCGACATGGACAAAGCCGTCAATCGTCTTAACCGTGCTATGGGTGCTAAGGAGAGAATCATGATCTATGGCGATTATGATGTGGATGGCACCACTGCAGTTGCCCTTGTCTATAAGTATCTTCAGAACTACTACAGCAATATTGAATATTATATACCTACTCGCTATGAGGAAGGTTATGGCATATCTCGCAAGAGCATCGAATATGCCGCAGAAAATGATGTCAAGCTGGTAGTGGTGCTTGACTGTGGTATAAAGGCTATTGATGAAATAGCTTATGCAAAGCAACTCGGTATAGACTTCATCATATGCGATCATCATGTGCCGGATGAGGAGCTTCCTCCAGCTGTTGCGATCCTGAATCCTAAGATGCCCGGCTCTCCCTATCCTTGTCCTCATCTCAGTGGATGTGGCGTAGGGTTCAAATTTATGCAGGGTTTCGCAAAGAGCAATGGTCTGGGCAATCATAATGAATTGGATTCACTCCTCGACCTTGTGGCTGTCAGCATTGCCGCCGATATTGTGCCGATCGTAGGAGAAAACCGTATTATGGCTTATCATGGGCTTCGCCGACTGAACTCCAATCCAAATCTTGGACTGCGAAGCATCATTCGTCTTTGCAAGCTCACCAATAAAGATATCACCATTTCTGACGTTATCTTTAAAATTGGTCCAAGAATCAATGCCTCCGGGCGTATGCAGAGTGGCATGGAGGCTGTTGGCCTTCTCGTCACTCGCGATCTGCATGATGCCTATCAGCGTGGCGCTGAGATCGACCAGTATAATAAAGACCGAAAGGAACTTGATAAGAAGATCACGGATGAGGCAAATGAGTTGATTGAAAACAACGTCAACATCGTGCATGGTAAGCGTTCCATCGTGATCTATAATAAGAATTGGCATAAGGGTATCATTGGCATTGTGGCTTCTCGACTCACCGAGCTTTACTACAAGCCCTCGGTAGTGCTTACATATGCCAACGGGATGGCTACCGGAAGTAGCCGTTCGGTGCAAGGATTCGACATCTATTCCGCAGTTAATTCTACAAGGCATCTGCTTGAGAATTTCGGTGGCCATACATATGCAGTAGGCCTTTCCCTTAAGGAGGAGAATATTCCGGAATTTAGTAAGCTGTTTGAAGAATACGTCGCCAAGCACATACAGCCCAACCAACTTTGTCCTCAATTAGACATTGATGCCGATATTTCATTTGCCGACATTACACCGGAGCTTACTACTTGGCTAAAGAAGTTCAATCCATTTGGTCCCGGTAATCAAAAACCGGTTTTCCGCACACGCAATGTATTCGATTTCGGCACATCCAAACTTGTCGGTAAAAATCTCGAGCATATAAAGCTGGAGCTCGAAGACGACAGCACAAGCCGAGTGATTTCAGCCATCGCTTTTAATATGGCTCCTTATTTTGAGCATATACACGCGCATAAGCCGATAGATATATGCTATACTATTGAGCAGAACAAACATCATCATTCGGAGTCAATCCAACTCATGATCAAGGATATCCGTATCTCTAAATCCGAGCAAGACTGAGACAGGGGTTTCGTAAATGAAGCTACAATCTATTCTGAAGAAATATTGGGGGTATGATACCTTCCGTCCGTTGCAGCGCGACATCATCGAAAGCGTGATGTCGGGTCATGATACTCTCGGCCTTATGCCTACAGGAGGTGGAAAATCACTCACATTTCAAGTGCCGGGAATGGCATTTGATTCCGGTCTCACCATAGTGGTCACTCCACTCATCTCCCTAATGAAAGACCAGGTTGATAATCTTAAACGTCGGGGTATAACTGCCGTGATGCTCAATAGCGGCATGACTACGCGGGAAACGCGGTTGGCATGGGAGCGTCTTTGTAATGGCAGGGCGAGATTTCTCTACGTCTCTCCGGAAAAATTAAGAAACGCTTACTTTCTTGATGAATTGCGCAAACTTCCCGTGCGTCTGATTGTAGTGGATGAGGCTCATTGCATCTCTCAATGGGGTTATGATTTCCGCCCTTCCTATCTTAAGATTGGCGAGCTAAGAAAAGTGCACCCAAATGCACCCGTGCTTGCGCTTACTGCGACTGCTACCCCGCTCGTAGCAGACGATATCATGCATCAGCTCGCATTTAAGGCAGACGGTAAGAAATTCAAGATGAGTTTTTCGCGCGACAACATATCTTATCTTGTCAGATTGTCGGAAAATAAATTCTACGATATTTTCCATATCCTCTCCCGCACCGAAGGTTGTGGCATAGTCTATGTCCGTAGCCGTCGTAAGACAAAAGAAATAGCTGAGTTTCTTTCTGCATCCGGCATTTCTGCCGATTATTATCATGCCGGCCTTACTTATGAGACAAAAGTAGAGCGGCAAAATGCATGGCAGACAGGAGCTGTGAGAGTGATGGTAGCCACTAATGCTTTCGGAATGGGTATCGACAAGCCCGATGTAAGGATTGTGGTGCATGCCGACTTTCCTCCATCTCTTGAAGAATACTATCAGGAGGCTGGTCGCGCCGGAAGAGACAAGAAGAAGTCGTATGCCGTGCTGCTTGTCTCGAAAAATGATAAGGCTACGCTAAGACGCAAACTTAAACTATCTTTCCCTGAGCGAGAAATCATCAGAAGCATCTATGAACGTGCATGCAATTTCATGAATCTTGCAATCGGAGAAGGATATGAACGCCTGATTGAGTTTGACTTCGAACTTTTTTGTGAGACTTTCCATCTTCAGCGTCAGCAGGTGATGGCAGCTTTTCATCTCCTTTCCCAAGCCGGCTATCTTGACTACATTGAAGAGACTGAAAGCAGCTCGAGAGTGATGATTACCGTTGATCGTGAAGAGCTATATCATATAAGATCTTCTCAATCGGCTGATCGTACGCTACAATGCGTGCTGCGTCAGTATCCTGGCCTTTTCTCCGATTATGTGCTGATAAATGAAGGCACCATCAGTCGAGAGACAGGTCTTGACAGTGAATCTGTATATAATTCTCTTCTCGAACTCAATCGCCTGAAGATTCTTTCCTATGTGCCGAGAAGACGCACTCCGTTCATGTTTGTTCCCACTTCAAGAGAGGAAAGCAGATATGTCAATATTGGAAAGAAGATTTATGAAGACAGGTTTGAAGTGATGTCGGCTCGAATTGAGGCGATGATTGACTATGCGTATAATGACTCCGGATGCCGTGTCAGCAGGATGCTTGAATATTTCGGGGAGGAGGATTCATGCGATTGTGGAAAATGCGATGTGTGCCGAGGAAAAAGGAAAAGTCAGTCTCATGTTTCAAAAGAAGAGATGATTCAGAAAGTGTGGAAATATATGCAGATGTTTCCTTCCGGAATCACTCAGACCATCCTTGAAAGCAATTTCACGCCCGACGACAGATTGGCTGGCGATGCTCTCCGATATCTTGTGGAAGAAGGATACGCCATTGAAGATCACTCCATCTATCGACTTTCTGAATATGCCGAGTAGTTTTAATTAACCAATCCAATGACCGATGGTAGGACTCGCAGATTGCAATAATTTCTTTGTCAGTTGTGAGCGGACTTTGAATCCTGCTCTTGAAAATCGGGCTGTCGTGGTGCTTAGCAACAACGATGGTTGCGTCGTTGCGCGTAGCAACGAGGCCAAAAAAGCCGGAATCAAGATGGGGCAACCCGCTTTCCAGATTAAGGATCGTATTCAGAGTGGGGAAATTATTGCTTTGAGTGGCAACCACCTTTTATATCGTGAGATTAGTCTTAAAGTTCACGATATTTTCCGAAGATATGCCCCGTTGACTCTTGACTATAGTGTCGACGAAGCTTTTCTTATTATGGATGGCATACCGGACTCTCATCTTAAAGCCATAGGTGAGGCTATCGCCGCAAATTGTTGGGATGAACTTCATATACCTGTCACTATCGGCTTTGCTCCAAGTAAGACTCTTGCTAAGATAGTGTCGGAAAGCTGCAAGAAGAGAGGTAAGCGTGTCGGTGTGCTTCTTAAGGCTGAGCTCGCTCGCCCAGTGATGCAGAAAATGTCGATTTCCGATCTTTGGGGTATTGGACGAAGACTTTCCAAGCGTCTTTATTCTTCCGGTATATACACCATTGCCGATTTTGCTGACAAAGAATTAAGTTGGATTCGTTCTACTCTTGGTGTCAATGGAGAGAGGTCATGGCGCGAACTCCATGGTGAGCATTGCATAGAGCTTAGTCATGTGCAGAATCTTCTACAAGATTCTGTAAGTGAGAGCCGTACATTTCCAGTAGATGTCGACGACTACGACTATATCCGCGCAAGAATTGCCATATATGCCGCTGACTGCAGTAAGAAACTTCGGGCTATGGGAGGGGAATGTAAGATTCTTGGTGTGATGCTGCAGACAAATAGATTTCATGTCGAACGAGGGAATGCAGCTCCACAAGGCTCCATGAGATTCGATAGCCCCACAAGCGACACTGTCATCATATGCAATGCAGCTATCTCGATTCTCGATAGAATCTTTATCCCGGACATACCTTTTAAAAGAGCCGGAGTATGGCTGGGAGAAATCGTTCCCGCAAAGTCAATTGTCCCTTCCCTTTTTGATTCCCGGGAATCAATCAGGGAGAAATCCGCACGCTCCCATCTTATGCGGGCCATTGACAATATCAACCTTGGTCCCGGAATGCCGGTGTTAAAGCTTGCATCTCAGATCACACAGGGGCATCCCGGCCACAATGACGGCTATTCCAGTTCTTTCCAAGCCCCCAAAAAATAATGTTGCCCCCCTCATTTTTGCAGTAGAGTTCAAAGATTATTCATCTTATCTGCAAAAATTACCTGTTAATATTGCAAATCAAAAAGATTTAAATTAACTTTGGGGTTATAAAATGAAATATCATGAAAATAACCCAATCTTCATACTGCCTATTATTGGTATTCATATCTGTAGCCTTATGTCAATGCGGCAGAAACAAACATCAGCATATTGATCTTGATGGCATGCATATCGAACTGCCGGATACTTTGAGGGTGGGTATGATCAACTCCCCTACCACTTATTTTGACTATCGAGGCACCCCGATGGGTTATGATTATGAATTGATGGAAAGATTCTCAAAATTCTATGGTCTTGAGTTTAAAGTAGTGGTCGGAGGCACCATATCAGAGATGATCGAATGGTTGGATTCAGGCAAGATCGACATAGTGGCAAGCCCTGTGCCCGTTACGGCTGAGTTTCAAGATCGCGCATTGCTTTGTGGACCAAGAAATGTCAGCAGTCAGGTACTCGTTCAGAAGTCGGATTCTCCAAAAGATTCGATTGTGACTGATGTGACAGATCTGATAGGGAGAGTGGTGACGGTGCAAAGTGACTCCAAGTATTTCTATAGGATGCAGAATCTTAACGAAGAAATTGGAGGAGGAATAATGTTGGCTCCGATTTCAAAAGACACTATAAGCGACGATGATCTGCTCAACATGGTATGGAAAGGTGAGATTCCACTTACTGTAGTTGATTCCGACGTAGCAGAAGCTGCTCTCTCCTATTATCCCGGTCTTGATATATCTGTCAAAATAAGTCTCGATCAATATTCTCGATGGGCTGTTGCTCTCAAATCGCAAGGTATGGCTAAGGCGCTCGATAAATGGTTTGCCGATGAAAAGGATAATATTACTGAAGTCTACAGTAAATACTACAGATTGTCAAAACTTGAGTATTTTGATGCTCTGCCGGATGGCTTTGAGGATATTAAGTCCATGACATTTGCCAATGGACATATTTCACCCTACGACAATATTTTCAAAGCGGCTGCTTCCAAATCAGGACTTGATTGGCGCCTGATTGCTGCGGTGGCTTACGTTGAGTCTCATTTTAAAGCTGACGTCAAGAGTTGGGCGGGAGCTATAGGGCTTATGCAGGTAATGCCTCGTACAGCCCGCTCTCAAGGTTATAGCCCGGAAGAAATGACGAATCCTGCCAAATGTGTCGACGTGGCTGTAAAGACTCTTACTGACTTGGATGCAATGTTTGCAAAGAAGATAAAGGATCCTACAGAACGTGAAAACTTTATCCTGGCCTCTTATAATTCCGGTCCGGGACATATAATGGATGCTATTGCTCTCGCAGAGAAATATGGACTCAACGCACAGACTTGGAATGACAATGTAGAGCAAGCGGCTATTATGAAGTCAAAACCGGCTTATTATCGCGATCCTGTCGTAAAAAACGGATATTTCCGAGGAAAAGAGACTGTCAACTTCGTCAAGAAGGTGCAGTCTGCTTATAATTACTTTAAAGATAGAACTTGATTCAGCCCCGGCTGGATTATTGGCAAAGTAGCGATAGAAGCCACATCCTCTGTTCACGCTGATATTGAAGCTCCAGAAGATCAAGATGCGCTTCGCTAAACCATGATCGTTCCTGTAGATAATCTGTCAGCGATAGCTCTCCTCCACGATATGCTTTTAATAGAAGAGTATTGTAGTCAGTGGTGCCGAACACTTCCAAAGGCACTTTGAGGGCCTGGTCGATAAGTTGCACTTCCTCATAAAGGGCCGTGATTTCTGATTCCACCTTATCAGTAGTGACATTGACCTGATATTCCGCCACAGCTTTAGCAGCTTTGGCAGCTTTTACTTTTCCTCTGTTGGCAAATAGGGGTATCGAAACTCCAAGAGTGGCTCCATTGAAATGCATGGCATCCTCAAAATCATGGTGATACCCTATGGAGAGATTAGGAAGTCCCTCTGCTTTAGCTACTCCGATATTCCTCTCTGCCACTTCCAGGTCAGCGATGGCTTTTTTCAAATCAGGATTTGTCCTTGCCTCCTCTAAGTATTGTTCAAGAGAATGCGTGGGAGTCATCTCCCATGTGCGGTCTATGTTATTGAGTAAGGCAGTGCAGTCATAGCCTCCGTTGAGAGTCTTAAGATTGCCTTCACTGCCATTCTTTTCAGCCTCAAGATTAGCTATAAGTGTGTTGACACGTCCCTGTTCGAGAGTTATCTTTGATAAGTCAAGACGTGACATCTGTCCCCCTTTGTTGGCTCTTACTGATGCTGCATGAAGAGAATCTGTGGCCGACTGTATATGCCTCATCATTTCAATTCTACGCTCAGCATAGAGATATGTGCCGATCTCTTTCAAGATCTCGATATACTTTGCATATACTCCTGCATCTGCTTCTGCTGCGTTGGCCTCACGCATCGCTTTCCCTAAGTCACGACGAGATTTATATACTCCGGGCCATTCCATTTCGTATCCTATTCCTACATTCCACCTGTTGTCAACACCTTCAGGCATCACCATATAGTCTCCTTCTATACTCGGATCCGGGGCATTGGCAATTGTTTTGGTCTCAAGGTCTTTTGCGTTTTGCTCTATTGCGATTTGAAGTCGGTCGCCGTTTCTGCTCAGAATAGCTTTGGCGGCTTCTTGTGGAGTTATGGCGAATGCGCCGGCAGTCGCTAAGACTGCCGGCATCAATGCGATGCAATATCTTTTGTTCATATACCGATATTAAGTTTATAGTGGCTTATCCAGCAATTGCTTTTGCTCTTTTCTTTGCTGAATCTTTCTGTAAAACACCGGAACAATAAAAATGTTCAGAAGTGTGCTGCTTATCAATCCTCCCAAAATCACGATGGCAAGCGGTGACTGTATCTCATTTCCGGGCTCACCTCCTCGCACAGCAATAGGCACGAGTGCAAGCGCAGAAGTAAGGGCTGTCATGATAATAGGAAGCAGACGGTCGGAAGATCCTTTCTTGACTGTTTCCTCTATACTCAACCCTTCAGCACGCAAACGATTGTATCTCGAGATCAGAAGCATACCATTGCGTGTGGAGATGCCCATCAGCGATATGAATCCTATGATGGCTGGAATATTGACTTCTCCGGTAGTAAATCGAAGTATCAGAACTCCTCCTATCAATGCCAATGGCATATTGACAAGGATTGTAAAAGATTCTGCTACACTCTTGAATTCTGAGTAAATAAGGAAGAATATAATAGCAAGTGCAAGGATGGAAGTCAAAGCGAGCATACGCGAAGCAGCTTCTTCATTCTCAAATTGTCCGCCATATGTCACAAAGTAACCTTCCGGGAGTTCTACATGCTCTGCTATCACTTCCTTTATCTCATCTACGGCACTCTTCAGATCACGACCATCCACGTTTGCTGATACTGTAAGAAGACGACTGACATTTTCCCTATTGATAGTGTTTGGTCCGCTTCCTATTTTTACATCAGCTACATATGAGAGAGGTATCTTTCCGATATTGCTGTCGATCATAAGGTCTTCGATTCTTTCTTTCGTGTCTCGCCTTGCGTCTTCCACTTTCACCGTCAGGTCATAAGGCTTGTTGCCGACAAATACTTGGCTTACCACTTCTCCACCTATTGCCATTTGAACGTATCGGCTAAATTCAGGAATTGTAATGCCGTATTTGGAAAGCATTTCACGGCGGGGAACTATATCGAGTTGTGGACGTGAGATCTGCTGCTCTACATTAATGTCCACAATTCCTTTTATCTCTCTCATTTCTCCGCCGATTTGCTGACCTATGGTATAGAGACGATCAAGATCATCACCAAATATTTTCACTGCTATTTGCGCCTGGGCACCACTAAGCATGGCATCAATCCGGTGTGAAATTGGTTGACCGATTTCCACATTTACCCCGGGCAACTCTGCCAACTTTTCCCGAAGCTCTCTTACTACTTCGCTCTTGCTCCTACCTTTGTCGAGCACATAAGGCACTTCCATTTCAGAGGTATTGACTCCTAAAGCATGCTCATCAAGTTCTGCTCGTCCTGTTTTGCGGGCTACGTTCCTCACTTCCGGCACTGTCATGATGATGCGTTCGGCCGCTATACCCATGCTGTCGCTCTGTTCGAGAGATATACCCGGCATCGCGCTCACATTGATGGTGAAGCTCCCTTCGTTGAAGCCGGGAAGAAAACTTCGTCCAAGTGTGAAAAAGACTGCAACGGCGCCTACGAACAGCACTGCTACTCCTATCACCCAAGGACGGGAATTAGCAAGCACCTTATCGAGCATCTTGGAGTATCGTTCACGCATCCATCGGGCAGTTTTCGGTTCTTTATTAAGAGCCTGCTCCTCTTTTTTGGTATCACCGGCAAGAAGATAGCTGCAAAGCACAGGCGTAAGAGTAAGGGCCACTACAGTAGAAGCAGCCAAAGCCACGATAAATGCTATTCCAAGTGGCTTCAGCAGGCGTCCCTCTATTCCGCTCAGGAAAAAGAGAGGCAGGAAAGATGCGATTATTATGAGAGTGGAGTTAAGTATTGGTTTGCGGACTTCACGCGATGCCTCATACACCACCTTGATGACCGACAGACGTTCGTCTCCACTTTTCATCCTGTTTTCCCTAAGTCTCTTATATACATTCTCTACGTCGACAATAGCATCGTCTACGAGCGAACCTATGGCAATTGCAATTCCTCCGAGAGTCATCGTATTGATGGAGAAGCCCATATAGTGCAGTGCAATTACTGCTATAAGAATTGAGAGCGGAATAGCTACGATTGAAATTACAGTAGTCCGCAAGTTCATCAGGAAGAAGAAGAGGACGATGATTACAAACAGTGCTCCCTCGAGCAGTGATTGCTGAAGATTGCTTACCGAAGTCTGAATAAACTCGCTCTGATTGAATATTTGCGTGTCAACTTCGATTCCCGAAGGCAAAGATTCTTTAAGATTCCCTAATTCCTTATTGATTTCTTCAGTCAGACCGATGGAGCCGATTGCAGGTTGCTTCGTGACGGTAATCAGCACCGCCGGCTTAGCGCGTAGTGTTGCTGTTCCTATCTTTGGAGTCTTCGGACCTATCTTGACTTCTGCTATATCACCAATCTTGCACGTTTGTCCTGATTCTCCTTTTATTGTGGCATCAGCAATTTCCTCTACATCTGAAGTGGCTACTACTCCCTTGATCAGATACTCGTTGCCATATTCATATGTAGTGCCTCCCGAGACATTGACATTCATATTTTCAGTTGCCTCTGCTACATCTGTAAGCGATATGCCGTAGTGTCTCATCCTTTCCGGACTGAGAAGAATCTGATATTCAAGTTCTTCACCTCCAATCACTGATACCTGGCTGACTCCGGCAAGCGAAAGCAGACGTGGACGAATGGTACGATCTGCGACACTTCTCAGTTCACCTTGGGAAATGCTGTCGGAAGTCATGCCGATTATCATTATTTCTCCCAAAATAGATGACTGAGGTCCCATAACCGGGTTCCCCACATTGGCAGGAAGACTCCCTTCGATACCTGAAAGTCGTTCGCTGACCGTCTGACGAGCCTTATAAGCATCTGTATTCCAGTCAAACTCCACCCAAACCACCGAAAAACCGGTCGCAGAGCTCGAACGTACCCTTCTCACTCCTGATGCTCCATTGACAGCGGTCTCTATTGGATAAGTGACCGATCTCTCCACTTCTTCAGGAGCAAGACCGGAAGCCTCTGTCATGATTGCCACCGTCGGAGCATTCAGGTCAGGAAATATATCTATTTCAGTGCGCACGAGCACTAACAATCCTGCTATAATCGTGGCGCAAGCCGCTAAAAGCACTATTAGCCTGTTGGCTAATGACCAATTGATTATCTTATTTAGCATGGCTCTGGCGATTAATGATTATGGGTATGACCCGGGACAGCCGTAGCGGAAGTCTCAGCCATTCTTACTGCCTGTGCGCCTTTCACTACAACATCTTCTCCGGCTTCAAGACCTGAAAGAATCTCTATTCTTTTGCCGTCTGACGCACCAAGAGTCACTAAATGCTTGATAAAATGATCTTTGCCATGCGATGCATACACGCATTTATTGCCGTTGATCTCTACTATGGCTTCCTTAGGGACAGTTATCACGCCATGTCGCAGTCCGGACTTAAGATATATCTCAGCAAAAGCTCCGGGAGCAACACTACCATTATTGTTAAATGAGAAATACAATGGAATATAACCATTATCTGATACGGAAGTGCCGGGATTGGAAATCAACTTTCCATTCAATGACTCCAAATCAAGTGTCTGCTCAGATGAAGCAGGTCGGAAATTTGCCGAAGTGATGCCGGATAAGTGAGAGATGTATTTCTCCGGTACATCCGCACGAAGTGTCAGACTCGTATTTCCGCTTATTACTGCTATTCTTTGACCAATTTCAACATACTCTCCGGATTTTGCCAAAAGTTGGGTGATGACACCCGATTTGGGAGAGTTTACACTTGCACTACCCTGTTTTGAAGTCTTTACTGCAGCCTCTGCCTCTTCATAGGTGCGGAGCGCGTTGTTGTATTCCTCAGTGCTCACAATGCCGTCATCATGAAGCGGTTTGAGTCGGTCAAGCTCACGTTTAGCTGCATTTCTTGCAGCGATTGCCTGCACTGTAGGGTCGCCTCCTTGCACATTTGAAGCCGAAATTGATCCTATTGAGCTTCCTGCGTTAACTCTGACTCCGGTATTTACGTTAGGGTTGAGAGTAAGTATGCCATTTCGTGTAGCTGTGGCTACTCCTTCATCCGATGCCTTAGCCTCAATTCTTCCTGACACCAAAATGACTTCCGAGAAATCCGAAGGCAATATCTTTTCAGTCTCTACACCGAATCGCTTCATCGTATTCTCTTTCATTTCGATCAGTCCGCTGTGATCGTGCCCTTCATGCGATTCTCCCCCATCTTCATGATCGTGGTCATGGTCTTCGTCATCTTCGTGCTTATGATCCGGGCCTTCGTTTTCATGGTCATGATCTTCTTTGTCATGATCATGATCTTTATGGCTCATCTCTGAATCCGCATGTTTATCTGATTTCCCACAACTTGAAGTTGCGGCATTAAAGAGCAATGCCGAGCAAATCAACATTGATATTTTGAGGTATTTCCGATTCATTTTGGTCGTATTCTAATATTAGATTCGTTACACTTTCTTTTGTAGTGCAAAATTAACAAAAAAATAGCGAAACCGAGTTGCAAAACCATATAAAAAACGGCCCCGCATCATTGCGGAGCCGAATATTATGATTATTTATTCAAATATATCAGATCAGAAGGGGAAGTTGATACCAAGATGAAGGTCTACGTTAGAGCACAGAGGATAGCTGTTCTTGTCAAGCTTGAGGGCTGCGTAGTCCATACCGATGAGGAAGTTGAAACCCTTGTTGCCGAGGCTGAGAAGGAAACCATAGTTGCAACCATAGGTTCCGGCAGCTGCACTGACAGACGCTGCAATGCCCTTGATAGGCTCTACATTTGCAGAAATGCGGAACTCGGTAGAGGGGAAGATAGAGCTCAGGTTGGTGGTGTTCATGAAGCCGAAGTGAAGCTTGTTGTAGTATGGGAACTTATAGTCCACACCTGCACGCATCTTTCCTTGCACAGCGATTGAAGATGATACTGTGCCGTTGTCGTCAAGTTCATAGAGTGGCGAAAGGTCATCTACAAGCTTATCCCAGCTGTCGCCGTCGTCATCTATTCCTATAGGATGAGCTGCTGTCTCAAATACTTTTGTGCCGTTGGTGGATGCTTCCTGAACTTTTGAGAAACTCAGCACGCCAAGGTCGGTGAAGGCAAGTGAGAATGTGAAGTCTCTCCATTCGTAAGTTGCACCGAGATCAAATGCAAATCCGAAACCGTTGATTCCAAACTTAACATCATCAGTGTTCACACCGCTGACATAGCGAGCTTTAGTGCGGTCGTTGACATCCATGTCATATCTTACTCCATCAAGACCGATGCGGAGTCGGGCATTTGAGCGGGCTTTCCAGTTGTTTTCGCCAAGTTCAAGGGCAAGATCATTGAAGTCTGCTTCAGCGAAAGCTACGGGAAGCAAGAACTTAAGGCTCGCACCGGCACGAAGTCCGGGCACTTGCTTGATGTCGCGAGAGTGGTTTAATGCGATTTCAGCATATGCTGCAGCTTTGGCACGAAGATTCTTGATGTCGTAAGTCTTGTTGCCGATACCCTCCTTAGCAAGGGAGAAAAAACTTTTTGGAAGGTCAAGGCTTACGTTTTCTTTAACGTTGATGGCGATATTGTTGTAGCCACCCCAAGCCTTGAAACCTGCCTGAAGAATGTTCAGACCGAGGTTCTGGGAAAGACGGCTGGTATTGCTGAATTTGCCAAGAGCTTCCTTAGTGGAAATTCCCGGGTTGGTGAAGAGCACAGTCTTGCCATTGAGAGGATATACGATGTCTGTAGGTGAAAGATTACCATTGACAGCCACATTAACGTTGCCAAGACCCGGAAAACCTACATAGCCGTTGCGATTGCCCAAAGCAGGGTTCATCTGCCATTTCATGTTGTAGTTTTCCATGAAATAGCCGGTCGATGACTCTTGTGCTGACACTGACATAAGCGAGAGTGCAGCGAGGGAAAGAGCGATTGATTTTTTATTTATGATGTTCATTGTTGTTTATTGCTGAAAGTTAGAAATCTGTTTCGTAGTATCCGTTGACTGTGATTCTGAGATCATTGAGCTCGAGCTCGATGTCCGGACCGAGAGCCTCTGCATTATCGCTGTTTTGAGAGATAGTTGCCTCGAAAATCACTCCGTCAAAATCCTTGATTGGCTGGCCATTCTTGCCGGTTATGGTCAATGTGGCAAGCTCATTTGTGCAATTTGCCGGAACATGGAACGGAGTTACCTCTTCTACAGCTATTTCATTTCCATTCTTGTCGATAGGCTGTACTTTGAGCTCTATGTCGACCGGAAGTTTGGAAGTGACGAGTGCATGAAGCTTAAGAAGAGTGATATTCACATCGTCAAGATCATCGCTGCTCCAACCATTTTCAGTAGTATTGTAATAGATAACAGATCCTTTGCCGAATGCAAATGGTGCGTAGAAATTGTACTCGCCGCTTGCAGCTCCTAAATCACCCAATGGGAGATCCTCAATTGTTCCATCAAATTTGAGGTCAGTGACGCTCACAGAAATAGTTTTCGGAAGCCCGTCTTCTCCGTTGGTCAGAATTTTATCAAGTCCATTGATTACGACAGTAGTGTAATCTGCATAATCACCCGTTGGCTTGAATGCCGAATTTGAGCAGAAGGCGATTTTAGACTCCTTTCCTGTCAGTTCGAATGCTCCGGAGTGAGTCTCTGAAACAGTCTGATTCTCATTAGTGAAGTTAGACACAAGATTGATCCGGCCATGTCCGTTCAGACCATAGTCCCCTACCGGATTCTTGATACTTACATAGATTACCGGATTGTCAATGATTACATTAGTCTTAGGATTGTTCAGGAAGTCAGGAAGATCACTGAGTGAAATAGGATCAATCTTGATGTCGTCCATTTCATAGTCGATAACACCACTGAACTTCTCTACATCAAATTGTGATACGGAATAATTAATTTTAATGGTAAATGGACTCGGCAGAGTAACGTCAGCGACATTAAAATCAATTTTAGCCTCTTCGAGACCAATCATTCCGGATATTTCCAATTTATGACTCTCTCCAATCACTCCCTCTTCGCCTAATTCCAAACCGTTTGCAGTGATGACAAGATTTGCCACTCCATTAGTTTCGACTGGAATATCAGAAATAGTAAGAGTATGAGTTGACTCATTAAATGTTCCGTTCTCACAAGTAACTCCAATCAGTTCTTTGGGCAAAACTAATTTAAGATCCTTGAAGTTAATCTTGTTTGTAGCAGATACCACTCCGGTTGGAACAGAAAGAGTGACATTAATGCTGATAGTTGAAGTCTTAACCTGGTCTATTGACTTTAATGTCTTGTCGATATCTTTAAGTATGAAATTATATTTTTTCAACCCGTTGGAAAGATCAAGATCGAAAGTTTGTTTAAGTGAAGGCAGTTTTATGCCGGTGGGTAGATTTGTAATATTTATATTGACTCCTTCAATATTATCTGGAGTCACAGTGATAGGATCAAGATTGAATGTGGTCGGATCAATATTGCCACGTTTCTTTATTGTGTAAATATCTTTTCCATCTACATTTTCAATCTTGATTGTCTCATCATCGTCATCTATGTCAATGACATTCTTAAGCTGTAGAGTCTCAAGATTGATTGGAACTGTTAGGTTGTCGACAGTGAATCGAGATGTAGTGTCGATGTCTGAAAGGTCATATTTGTCATCCACACATCCGGTCAGGAGTGATACGGCTGCTACCGACAATATGCCTTTGGCAAGTGTCATACTTTTGATTTGCATGTTAATTATAGTTGTTGATTATTATTTGGTTCGTTGATTTGAAGTCTTTTTCGTTATACAAGATTTTGTAAGTTCTACTTTTAAACTACAAAATTACAAAAAAATTGTGGTATATAAAACAAAAATAGAAAAAAAAGTCCCGTTCCATTTTGGATCGGGACTCAAATATAAAATATAGAAAATATGAGATCTCTTCTTAAATAGATGATATATAAGAGATTTTTATTTCTGAAGCGAGGTCTGCCATCTCCAGGCATTAGCGAGGGTCTCTCCTACCGGAACTTCTGCTTTCCATCCCAGCACATTATTGGCTTTGTCAGGAATTGCCCAGATTTTTTCGATGTCTCCTTCGCGTCTTGCCCCAATCTTATGAGGAACAGGCACTCCGGTTGCCTTCTCAAACTCATTGATAAGTTCAAGCACCGATACTCCTCTTCCTGTGCCAAGATTGAAGATTTCGATATTGTCGGTGTCTTCTCCATCGAGCATCCTGCGCATTGCCACTACATGAGCCTTTGCCAAGTCTACGACATCGATATAGTCGCGGATGCAGCTTCCGTCAGGAGTGTTATAGTCGTCTCCGAATACAGTCAGCTCCTTTCGTATGCCAGCCGCTGCCTGAGTAAGATAGGGCACGAGATTCTGAGGCACGCCCAATGGAAGCTCACCTATCTTAGCACTCGGATGTGCACCGATAGGATTGAAGTATCGAAGGATTATGCTCTTTATAGGAGCTCCACTGTGGATGTAGTCGGTGATAATCTCTTCTGAAATCTGCTTTGTGTTGCCATAAGGTGAAGTAGCCGGCTTAATAGGAGCGGTCTCGTCGATAGGATTCACATCCGGCTCGCCATATACAGTGCAGCTGCTTGAGAATACTATTCCCTTGACTCCATATTGTGGCATGCACTCCAAGAGATTGATGAGGGTATTCAAGTTGTTCCTATAGTAAAGGAGGGGCTTCTGAACGCTCTCTCCTACTGCTTTTGAAGCAGCAAAATTGATGATTCCCTTGATTCCGGGATTCTGTTCGAAGAGTTTTCTGAGTGTCTCAAGATCTGTGCAGTCCCCTTCTACAAAAACCGGAGCTATACCTGTGATAGCCTCAATGCCTTTCAATACATCACGGTTTGAGTTTGAGAGATTGTCAATTAACACTACTTCATATCCGGCTTGCTGCAGTTCCACTACAGTGTGGCTTCCGATATAACCCGTGCCGCCGGTCACTAAGATTTTTGTAGCCATTTCTTATTTCTTAAAGAGGGGTGATGGATATACGCCGGCATCTACAAGTGCCTTGAATTGATCTACTGTAGCCTGACGGTCGGCTGCGAATGTCACGCCAAACCATTTAGAAGGAGTCTGCACCACTTTCAGAGTTGCTTCTCCACTTTGGATCAAGTCGTTGACTACAGTTGGGATATAGAATTCAGATTTCAGCTCATTGCCATGCTCTGAAAGGAACTTTACGAATGCCTTTTCACTATAACCGAAATAATCCGGAGTGAATCCCCACATGTTCATGCTTACGCTGCTTCCTGCCGGGAAGGGTTTTTCCACTTCGTCCTCAATATGGATGAGTCCTTCACCCTTGCGCTGGATGCCGTGGCATTCCTTCACGCCGGTAAGGTATCCCTCTTCATTCACTTCGCAAAGTCCACGGCTTACGCCTCCGTTTTCGCTAAGAGTGTTTTCAATGCGGAAGCCGATCATGCAGTATTCCCCTGTCTTCCCTTCAAGATCCTTTAGTGTCTCTGCTGCCAGCTGGAAACTTTCCGGACCATAGTAGTCATCAGCATTGATCACAACAAACGGTTCTTTGATGACATCCTTTGCCATCAATACGGCATGGTTAGTGCCCCATGGCTTCTGGCGCCCTTCAGGCACTTTGAATCCTTCCGGAAGGTCATGGATGTCCTGGAACACAACTTCTACCGGAACATGACCTTCATATTTGGATATTACCTTGTCGCGGAAATCCTGTTCGAAATCGTGGCGGATTACAAAGACAATCTTTCCAAAACCGGCACGAAGAGCGTCGTAGACGCTATAGTCCATTATAGTTTCACCTGATGGGCCGAGAGAGTCAAGCTGCTTGAGGCCTCCGTAGCGGCTTCCCATTCCTGCAGCAAGGATGAATAATGTAGGTTTCATATTTATAAGGTTTTTGGTTTGTATTTTTAGTTATTTCCTCAATAGCATCATGACTTTGAGCATGAAATCAAAAAGCACAAGACGAGCATTTGCATTTCTCAGCACATCGTCGTGAGCCCTTTGAATCTCAAAGATGAGTCTTTCTACGTTTTTATGGTTGATGAAAGGAGAAAACTTGACATTGAAATTGGCTTCCACTTTGGTCATTGAATTCAAAGCCGGCTCCTTAAGATTGTAGATAAAGCTCTCGCGCGTCATTCTGGAGCAATAAGCCAGAAAGCGTGATGTCTTCTCGCGTCCCATGGCTGCGATGGAATCGCTAAGCATCCTGAGGGCTGCAGCATTGCGTGAATATGCCAATCGCATCATCTGAATGAATAGGTTGGAGAATTCCTTAATCTCTCCCCCTTCGCCTGTCATGTCTAACGCCTTTATCATATTCCCTTCTGCCAGCGAAGCCACTTCCTGTGCCTCAGGATATGATTGTCCTTCTGAAACTAATATGCTGCTTATCTCCTCCTCTTTCAATGGCTTGAGATTGAATCTTTGAGTCCTTGAAAATATAGTGGGGAGAAGTTTGTCTGGCTCGTTGCTGACAAGCAGGAAGATGGTGTCGCGAAAAGGTTCTTCAAGAAGCTTCAGCAATGCGTTGGCGCACTGAGGCTGCATCTTTTCCGGCATCCAGATCACATAGGTCTTATATCTGTAGGCAAAGCTGGAAAGTGCCGCCGTCCGCGATATCTCTGTAGCATCATTGCGATAGATGACCGGCACTGCATTGCCGGCATCAATGGCTTTAGCCCATTCCTCTTTAGGCATGTAGGAATGCTTGTCGAGGAAACTGAACCATTGCGGTAAGAAAGTCTCGGTATTTTTTGAGTTGGCTCCTGTGCGCGGAAAGATGTAATGCACGTCAGGATTATTGTGGTGTGCGTTCTGCAGGCAAGCCGGGCATTTGCCACAACTGTCACCATCCTTGCGATCCATGCAGTATAGATAGCTCACAAAGGCTCTTGCAACCCGCATTTTCCCGATCCCTTCCTGTCCTCCTAAAAGGATTGCATGAGGTATATGATCGGTATCGACTATATCTCGAAGCGAGTTGATGGTTGATTTATGTCCGGTAATGTCTGAGAATTTCATTTCAATTATAGGTCTGTCTATGGTTTCCAGCCATAGCAAACGCAAATTTACAAAAAAAATAAGGCTGTACCAAATTTTTTTATTAAGTTTGCATAAAAAAAGAGAAAATAATTCATACATCAATGGCTGTTCCTTTTCTTGAATCTATAGCGGAGGCATATGCGGCCCACTGCAATGATCTCTCCGACCATATGTTTGTCTTTCCAAGTCGCCGTGCTTGCACATTCTTTCTTAAAAACCTTACTAAAGCGCTTGGAAGACGTGTGACTCTCCTTCCCGAAGTCATAACTATGTCCGACTTTGTGGAGAAGGTATCCGGAAGAGTAGTGGCCGGACGAATTGAATTACTCTTTATAATGTATAAGGCATATGTCGAATTGCAAAAAAAATCGGATACTTCTAACGTCCAGGAATTCGATAGATTCCGCCGGTGGGGGGAAACAGCCCTTTCTGATTTCAATGAGGTCGATATGCAGGATATCGATCCCGACGAAATATTCAAGAATGTAAAAGACCTCAAGGAGATCAGTTCTAATTTTCTTACTGAAGAGCAGCTTAAGGTGATGGAAGAGTTTTTCGGGCAATCTTATGATCCTTATGAGAAAGCATCCGGATTCTGGAAAAACTTCAATGATAACAAAGACAATGACCTCCATAAAAAATTCCTTCCTATCTGGCAGACGATGGGGCCTTTATATCATGCATTCCACGAAGCGCTGTCTGCCGGTGGATTGACTACATCCGGAGGTGCATATCGTCTGGCAGCAGATAAACTCGAAGAAGATATTCCGGCAACTATCACGGCCGGGAAGATTGTATTCGTAGGCTTCAATGCCCTTACTCGCTCTGAGGGCCGAATATTCGATGCTTTGGCGTCATATCAGACCGACGACGGGGACTCCCCGTTTGCCGATTATTTTTGGGATACGGTCGGACCGGTTATCAACGACAAGACGTCGGCGGCCGGACGATATGTGAAGCGGAATCAAGAGCGTTGGCCCGAGCCCGATTGGGCTGTGCCATACCTTTCCAAGTCGCAAGTGGATGATATGCCTGAGAATATGAAGGTAATAGCTGTCCCTTCAAATTCCTTGCAAGCTAAAGTGGCCTGTGATCTCATCGACGATATGGGAAAAAGAATAGATGGTTCAGAATTTACTGATGCCAAGGTGGCAATGGTGCTTCCGGATGAAAATCTTCTGATCCCCTTGCTCTATTCACTGCCGGAAAGTGTGGCAGACGTCAATCTCACTATGGGCTATCCGTTGAGGCTTTCAGGTGCCGTCACTTTTGTCAATTTGCTCCGCCGTCTCCAAGGAAGCCGCCGTAAGATGGGAAATGAAATTGGATATTATTTCAAAGACCTCGAAAGTGTCCTCTCCCATCCTTTTAGCCAGGCTCTCTTTAGCGAAGCTGCTTCGAAAGTGAAGGATTGGATTAAAAGGCACCATCACGCAGTGGTCAACATCAGCGATGTCAGAGACATTTCAAAAGAAATGTCAGAAATGCTTCGGCCACTATCTGACGATGCCACCCCGGATGAAGCTTTTGAATGGCTCGACATCATCCTCAAAAAAGTATCGGAATCAATAGCTGTGACATCAATAAAACTTCTGAAGAGTAATGTTGATGTTGCTAATATTAATTTCTATCGGCAGACTCTCCGACATCTTCTTGATACCGTGCGGGAACATGGCATCTCCATGAATTGGCGCACTTTCCTTTCCCTCTCCGACAGATTGATATCGGCCGAGACCGTGACTTTTGAAGGGCAACCTCTTCGCGGACTTCAAGTGATGGGTATGCTTGAGACTCGCGCACTTGATTTCGACCGTATTATCATTCCCTCCCTGAATGAAAGGATTCTCCCTTCGCGCCGGCGTGTGCGCACCTTTATTTCCGATTCTCTCCGAAGGGCCTATGGTTTGCCTCCGGTGAATTATTCCGAATCCATTTTCGCATATTATTTCTTCAGGATGATAGCCCGGGCCAAGGAAGTAGTGCTCCTTTACGACGCCCGTTCAGCCGAGGGGGCGAGAAGTGGAGATGTGTCACGATATGTCCTTCAGCTCCAATATCTATATTCTAAAGAGAATCTCAAAATCGAGTCACGTACTTTCGACATCTCCAAGTCTGATCTCAAGCCCTCTCCTATTGCGAAAAGTGAGGAGATAATCGATCTTCTTTCGGCTTTCAGGGACCGAGGACCGGAAGGACGTAATCTATCCGCAACCGCTCTTACGAGATATGCCGACTGCCAGATCCGATTCTATTTTGAGCATCTTCTCCGTATTCGAACAGATGAAGAGTCCGTAGAATATATCAATGCTATCACTCAAGGAAATATCTTGCACTATGTGATGCAAAACATTTATCTTCCCGAAGAGAAACAGGGGCACTTCCTCGAGCATCCTGAAATTATTGATGCCAAACTGATCGAAGCTAAGAAAAACGATCTGAAGGGTATTGAGGGCTTGATTCGGCGCGGCGTCAATAAGGAACATTTCCACAGAAAAGATGACCAACTCGACACTCCTTTACGAGGCTCTACGGCTTATGTGGCGAAAGTTTTGAGAAGTCAGGTTCTCAACATTCTTGAGTTTGATCTCAAGCAGACTCCTTTCCTTTTGTATGGAGTAGAGATAGCAGGAAATGTATGTATCCGTATGCCGGAAGGGAATCCTGTCAATATGCGGTTTGCCATCGACCGCCTTGACCGAGTTCAGAGTGCATTGCCCAATGAAGGAGGCAATCAGTTTCGGGTAGTGGATTACAAGACCGGATCGGTCCATGTCGTTTCTGATTCCATTGAATCAGTCTTCAATGGTGATCCCAAAGGGAGGAATCTCATTCAGCTATGGCTTTATGCCAACCTTTTTGATGCCCTTCCTGATAAAAATCTTCCGAAGGATGCTCCCCGACCTGAACTGATTCTTTTTGGAGAGGACTCCCACCTGCCTCAACATACCCTTTCTCTTGAGCTTTACGATGTCAATAGCGTGAAAAGCGGAAAGCATACATATCCGAAGGTAGGCAATATCGAACAGAAAGTCCACACGGAGTTGAATTCGGAATTTCTCGACCATCTGGAGTTGACCCTAACAGAACTCTTTGACCCTGAAGTTCCGTTCAACCCCACTCAAAATCCAACCTCATGCACATATTGCCAGTTTAAGACCATCTGCTGGCGATAAATTTGCATATCTAAAATATTTTTACTAATTTTGCACCCGTAAACCCCAAAAGCAATTAAGGGCGGCTGAAAAAGCATCGTGAATGCATTGAGCCGGACCCACAGTGTGATGGGAAATATTCTAATATTTTTAGTAACACGTTAAGAAAATGAAGAAATTTGAACTCAAGGCTGAGGCTCGCGAAGACCTTGGCAAGAAGGCTGTCAAAGCCCTCCGTAAAGACGGAAAGATCCCCGCAGTGCTCAACGGCGGCAAAATCGTAGAACTCCCCTTCACCGGCACTCTCGCTCCAGGCGAGAAGCTCGTAGAGCTCGACGCTAAGCGCGGCATGATCACTACCGACATCACAGTTAAGGCTGAAGATGTACGCAAGCTCATCTATACTCCTGAGATCTTCGAGATCGACCTCGAACTCAACGGCAAGGTGCGCAAGGCTATCATGAAAGATCTCGCTTTCCAGCCTGTAAAAGACACTGTTCTCCACATCGACTTCCTCGAGGTTTATCCTGATAAGCCCATCATCATGGAAGTTCCTGTCAAGATCGAAGGTCACGCAGAAGGTGTGAAAGCCGGTGGTAAGCTCCAGCTCTCTATGCGTAAGCTTAAAGTTAAGGCTCTCTACAATGAAATTCCCGAACAGCTCGTTGTCAATGTCGACCACCTTGGTCTTGGCAAATCGCTCGCAGTTGGCGACCTCCACTTCGAAGGTCTTGAACTGA